>JADYYY010000011.1:0-300000 GCA_020853395.1 Acidobacteriota bacterium | reverse complement strand
TTCGCCCGCGCCGCCGACGTAGAGGCCGATCTGGCCGAAGCCGTTCTTCTCGTTGTCGGGAATCGCGCGATTCGCGCCGCCGCCGCCACCGAGCGAGCCGCCGTTGAACTTCGGCGAGAGGGCGTTCTCGCTGACGAGCAGCTCGACCGTGTTGTAGTCGCCGGCGACGAACGCGCCGGTCGGTCGCTCGGCGAGGCTCTTCGGCAACCGCGCCGCGATCTCGGGCGCGAGCGCCGGCGCCGGCCCGGGCCCGCGTCCGCCGCCACCGCCGGCGCGTGCGCCTTGTCCCGCGCCGCCACCACCCGGGGCACCGCCGCCCGGCGCAGCCGCGCCACCCGCGCGCGCGCCCGCACCAGCGGCACCGCCGCCGCCACCACCACGGCCAGCCGCAGGCGTCGGGGCCGGCAGCGGCTCGCGGCCCACCTCCCGACCCTGCGCGTCGATCTTCACGAGGTAGGGCTGGAGATCGCCGTCGGTGAGGGACATGAGCACGCCCTTCATGCCGCCGTCGGGCGTCTTCTCGGCGCGCACGAGGTATCCTGCCTTGCAGCCGGCGACGCACTTGACCTCGGCGTACATCTGGAGGTCCTGCAGCGCCGCGCCGTTCACGAGCAGCCAGCCGCCGGTCGCATCTTTCGGCGTCCCGACGATCTCGCCGTTCTGCACTTTCCAGTCGGCCTGGCCGATCGGCGTGAACGCCGAGAGCGAGGTGCCGGTGAATCGATAGTCCGCCCGGAAGGTCGGCCCCGCGGCCTGCCCCGGAAGGATGGCCGCGACGGCCAGCGCGGCCGCTGCCGCCCACATCGCCCGCCGTCCGTGTCTCTGTCCGTACTTCGTTGCCATTCCGCTCTCCTTGGCAGCGGAGCCGGGCCGGTGCACCGGCCCCGCTGCTGCACACTCCGCTAGGCCAGCGCCGCCCGGCAGTACTGCAGGCACTTGGCGACTTCCTTCACCGCGTCCGATCCGGCTGGGACGTCGTACTCGAGCTCGATCGAGGCCGGGAACGTCCACTTGTTCTTTCTCACGAGCTGGAGGATCTCCTTGATCGGCGTCTCGCCGGTCCCCCACGCCAGGTTGAGCGCGCAGTGGCTGGGCGAGGTGCGATCCTTCAGGTGATAGCTCGCGATGCGGCCGTGGTACTTGTTCAGGAAGTCCATCGGCGTCCCGCCGCGGCTGCCGCCCGCGATGAAGTGGCCGAGGTCCACGTTCGCCATGTTGCCGGGCGAGATCGCGAACGCCTGGTCGAACGCGGTCATGCTCCCCTGCAGGTGCGTGTGGTAGGCGACGTAGATCTTCTTCTTCATCGCCCAGTCGCCGAGCCGCTTGAGCGTGGCGGCCGCGTTCGGGCCGCTCGGCAGCTCGAGCGTCACGTGATTGGCGCCGAGCGCTTCGGCCACCGCGAACGTGTACTCGAGATCCTCGTCGCTTCCCTGCCGCACGTCCTTGACGGCATAGATGCTGACGCCGGCGTCGTTGTACATCTTCCGCAGATCCTTGAAGATGCTCATCGACAGGCCCGAGCGCCACTTGCGTTCGGCTTCGGCCGCGGCGATCTGCTCGGGCGTCTGCTGCCCGCGGCCGCCGCCCCCACCGGCGCGTGCGCCCGCGGCCCCCCCTGCCGCGGGGCCGATAGCTGGGTCTTCACCCGGCTGAGCCGGCGCACAGCGCACGCCGTTCCACTCGGCGGTCAGCGTCGCCGGGTCCGGCCCTCCGCGGCCACGGCCGCCGGCGCCCGGCGCGCCGTCTCCGCGGCCACCCGCGTTGGGCGGCGTGAACCCGGTGCGTGCCATCGCGTACGCGTTGACGGGGCCTCCCATCAACTCGATCTGGCTGATCCCCGAGTCCACGACGTACTTCAGCGTGGCTTCCGCGCCCTGGTCGGGCAGGCTGCGGTAGCTGTACGTGATCGTGCCGATCCGCACGCCGTCGATCGTCGAATTGGGCTTCGCCTGCGCGAATGCCGACGCGGCCCATCCCAGGTCCGCCACGCCTGCCGCCGGCAGCGCGGCCAGTGCCAGCTTCGTGAACTCGCGCCGCGAGTACTGCGGTCTCTCTCGATGCTCCATCTCCGGCCTCCCTCGCCTCACCGTGATCCAACGAGTTGCTTCAGGATAGGTGCGAGGATACCCCTGATCCGGCCGGCGAACCCAGGTCCATCCTCATCGCCCTGCCTTCTTGTAGTTGTTGAAGAAGATGAACGTGCCGCTCGCCGCCGACACCACGATGTCGGGCGTGCCGTCCTTGTTCAGGTCGCCGGTGTCGGCATGCGATCCGATGCCCGCTCGGTTCGAGACGAGCTCGGGCACGAACTCCGCGCCGCCGGGCGCCTGCTTGTTGCGCACGACCTTGTAGACGTACAGCACCGGCATGCTGAAGTTGTCGGGATCGCCGTACTCGAAGTGCGAGTGGTGCCGCTTGCCGACGATGAAGTCCTTGATGCCGTCGCCGTTGATGTCGGCGAACGTGCTGCCGTGCGGCTGCGTGAACCACACGCCGCCCGCGTTCTTGTCGATGGCGGTATCGAAGATCATGTGCTCGACGAACGAGATCGCCCCGGTCGCGTTCCGCTTCTGTTCGTACCAGGCCGCGCCGAATCCGTGCGCCTCGAGGCCGGTCACCACGTCGTTCAAGCCGTCGCCGTTGACGTCGTAGACACCCATCTCCGCGCCGCCGGTCGCGTTGCGTCCCAGTTCCGCCGGGTGATACGTCCAGAGCTTCTGCGCGCTGCCCTTCGGCGGCTGCTCGAACCAGCCATACGGGTTCACCCAGTCCGCGCGGCCGTCCCCGTTGATGTCGCCCGCCCCGAGGCCGTGATTGAGGTTCGGGAACCCTGCGGACGTTCCGGCCCAGGGCCCGCGTTCCGAGATGGTGGTCGTGACCCAGACACCGGTCGGATTCGCCGGATCCGGCCTCGAGTACTGCAGGGTGTTCGCGCCGGTGTGCATGATCTCCGGCCTGCCGTCGCCGTCGAGATCTTCGAGCAGCGTCTCTTCGCCGCCCACCACGTGATCGGGCAGCGGCATGACCTCGAACTTGTCCCAGCGGCGGCTCTCGCCCTTGGGGTTGACGAACAGCGTCCCGAGGCCGTTGCCCGCGTTGCCGCTCATGTTCAACACGTCGGGCCAGCCGTCGCCGGTGAAGTCGTAGGCGAGCTGCACCATCGCCGGCAGCGCGTACTCGCTCGTCGGGTTGAACGACTCGGGAAGGTAGATCTGGTGCGCGCCGTTGAAGTCGGGCCCGAGGTAGTAGAACGGCCCGGCGACCACGTCGTTGTTGCCGTCGCGGTTGATGTCGGCGATGACGGCCGAGTAGGAGTAGTAGAACTCGCTCAGCCGCTGGACGCGGAAGTTCGAGGAGATCTTCTCCGCTTCGGTGGGCCGCACGTTGAAGTCCTGGTACGCGACGTCCTTGAAGCGCGCCGGCGCCGTGCCGCCGACGTAGAGCGCGATCGGCCCGTACTTGCCGACCTGATCGGTCAACTGTCCGGCTGCGCCGGCGGCCGCCGCGCCGTTCAGCCTCACGGTGTAGCCGTTGTAGGTGATGTTGATGTCGACCGCGTTCGCCTGATTGGGCAGATACGCCCCGCCCTGCCGAGCCAGCCGGGGCAAGCTCACGCCTGGCGGCAGCGTCACCGGTTCCGCCGCGCGTCCGGCCGGCATACCACCGCCCGTCGTCGCGCCAGCCTGCGGGCCGCCGCGGCCGCCGCCACGGCCGCCACCGCGCCCCGCGGGCGCCGGTAGCAGGTTACGGCCGGTCTCGGAGCCTTGCGCGTCGATCGTGACCGCGAACGACTTCAGCTCGCCGTTCTCGACCTGCAGCAGCACGCCGCGCATGCCGCCGTCCGGTGTCTTCTCGGCGCGCATGAGGATGCCGGCCTTGCAGCCCGCGTCACACGTGATGTTCGAGAACACGCCGACGTCCTGGAACGAACGCTTCAGCACGAGCCATCCGCCGGCCGGCGTCTTCGGTGTGCCGACGATCTCGCCGTTCTGTGCCTTCCAATCCGCCGCACCGAGCATCGTCCAGTCGGCGAGCGACGACCCCGTGAAGATCACGTCGGGCCGAAATGTCGGGCCGGTCGCGTAGGCGGTGACACCCATGACCAGGCTTGCGACGACAACGAACGACAAACGCTTCGACATCACGATGATGGCTCCCTCTTGACCGTTTCGACGAGCACCCGGAATCGGCGCCAGCCGATCGACGCCGACCGGTGAACGTCCGGCCAGGCGTGGGCTCGGGCCCCTGGCCGAGCGCTCGCGCGTTCCAGGCCGCGCCCGCTGGCGTTGAAGTTGTGAGTGAACTGCACAGCCCTCCCTACACCCGTCCGTTCTCCTGTCTCCAGTCGGCGGCCAGCGGGTTCAGTCGATCGGCGCCGAACTCGCCGTCGTACGCGACGAGGCGGTACTTCAGCGTCAGCGTCTGCCCGTTCGGAATCGCGTACTCGCCGTACGTCACGATGCTCGGCTGGATGTTGCCGGTGCTCGGCGGATTCCACCAGCGCGTTCTCGGATTCGACGCGTGGTTGATGACGGCGTAGCCGGCGGTCTTGCCGTCGAGGACGTGCGTGCGCGCATACCACGGCGCGTCGGGCCAGGACGTGCTGCCGTCGACCATCGACGGGTTGCCGAGATCCAGCTTGCCGTCGGGCGAGGCGTAGGACGACGACTGCGCGTCCGACCGGCCGCTCACGCAGAAACCTCCGAAGGACCACTCCGGCAGCACGACGTCGACGTTGTTCGGGGTGAAGCGATAGGTGAGGTCGAGCACGTAGGCGCTCGGCACGGCGTGCACGCCGGCCGTGAGCGTTTCGCGCATGAGCACCTGGTCGTGTACCGTCCAGTCGTTCTGGATCTCGAGCTGCGCGGCCGCCCGATCCGCCTTGACGAGCTCGATGCTGCGGTTCCTGATCACACGGCCGGCCATCAACGCGTAGCGTCCCCAGCCCCAGTAGTCGCCCACGAGCACGTTGCCGCGGGTTGGCTGGTTCTGTCGCGCCAGAACCTCCGGCGAGGGCGGCGGCGCGGCGGCACGTCCCCCGCCTGGCCCCTGCCCGGCGGCGCTCGCCAGGCCGTTACCACCGCCGCGGCGTCCGCCACCTGGACCGGGGCCGCCCTCGCCCCGGCTTCCCCCTCGTCCCGGCGGCCCGCCGCCCCGCGGTGCCGGCGCCGGAATCGGCTCGCGAAACTCCACGGTGTGCCACGCGAAGAAGACCCCGCGATAGTGGCGATGCCCGGCGCCGAATACCGTCAGGCGCTCGCCGGCCGGTGAGTTGAGCGGCGCGAAGCAGCAGACGCTGTTCGCGCTCATGTCCGTTTCGGCCGGCTTCGACGTCAGGTACTCGAACACGACGCGGCCGTCCGGCGTCTTGAGCGTCTTGCCGAGCGGTCCTGGAACGAGCGTGTAGGCGCCGGGCTGCGCCGGACGGCGCCCTTCGGCCGGCGTCACGGTGAATCCGCCGATCGCCGCGGCCGCCGTGGTCAACAGAAAATCTCGTCGCTGCATGTCTGCCTCGAACGACCGGCGCGCCGCGCCGCCGGCCGCCGGAAGAACGTGCGACACAGTCTGCGAGCAGCCGCCGAGGCCGTCTAGGCGGACGCGTGAATCGTCCTGAAAATTCCTGAATTCGGCCCGAGGCTCAGCGGTCGACGCCGTCGAGCACCCACAGGTGACCGGTGGCTTCGTACATCGGCAGGAACAGGTGGTTGGTGGAGATCACCATCCCGAGCTGACGGAGAAAGGTGGGCAGGATCCGCGGGCCGCGGTCGAACGACGTCACCCGGAAGACGCCACTTTCCGGCTCGCCGGTCTCCGGGTCGAAGCGGCGCCCCCAGACGTCCGGACGTCCGCCGCGATTCGACACGAAGTACAGCGTGCGGCCGTCCGGCGCCCACCGGGGCTTGTCGTCGTACGACTGGCCGTCGGTGAGGGGCGTCCAGCTCGCGCCGCTCCTGGCCGGCATCACGTAGACAGTCGACACGCTCCGATCGTTCAGCGGGATGGCCGCGAAGCTGATCCATCGCTGATCCGGTGAGAACCGGTGCTGCACGAGATCGGCGCGCGGATCGTAGGCGAGCTGGCGCGCCTCGCCGCCGTCGACCGGCATGACGCAGGTCCCCATCGCGGGTTGGGCCGGCAACCGGCAGCCGCCGAGCAGGGCGCGGCCATCCGCCTGCCAGTCGCCCGGCACCATCGTCGTATCCACGGGGACGTCGAGGAGCCGTTCTTCGCGGTTGTCGACCGCCAGGATGGAGATCACGCGCTCGGCACGGCTGCCGCCGCCGCTCCGGGTGCGTTGGTAGGCGACGCGTGTGCCGTCGGGCGACCAGCGCGGCAGCGAGTAGCGCCATTCGGTGGTCGCCGCGAGCAGCCGGGGATCCTCGGCAACCGACGATCGTTCCCACAGCTCGAAGCGATCGCTCCGCAGCGATCGATAGACGAGGCGCCGTCCATCAGCCGACGCGTCCATGTCCTGCTCGTCGGCCTGGCCGGGCGTCACGTCCTGGCCCGCGTCCACGATCCTCCCCGATGCCGCGTCGAACGCGTACGACCAGAAGCTCAGCCTCGGCGTGCTGACGCTGAACGCGAGCTGACGGCCGTCGGGCGACAGCGAGAGGCCGGCGTTCCTGCCCGGTCCGGTCGTCAACTGTTCCAGCGCGCCGGTCCAGGCCAGCGTGCGCGGGCGCACGGCAACGCGCCAGAGATTGCGCACGGCCTCGCTGCGCCCTTCGAGAAACAGAAACCGCCCCGTCGGCGCCCAGACGAACTGGAGAAGGCTCACGCCCGAGCTCGCCAACTGTTCCTGGACCGCGGCTGGGATGTCGGAGCGCGTGACCGGGGCGCCGCCGGGTCGAAACGTCGCGAGCGCCCAGGCGTTGGCTTGATCGCGTCCCAGGACCGAGAGCCGGCCGTCGGGATGCCAGGCCGCGTTCACGACTGTCAGGCGGCTGAGCGCCGGGCTGGCGACGCTCGCGAGCCCTGTTCCGTCCGGTCGGATCAGGCAAAGACGCGTCGCGCCGGCCGTTTCGGCGCCGGCCCGGGAAAAGAGGATGAGATCGCCGGATGGCGACCATCGCGGATGCGTGCCGAAGTCGGTCAAGCGCCGTTCGGCGCCGCCGTCGGCGGCGACGACGAAGAGGCCGCCGCCATCGCGTTCGGACCGGAACGCGATGAACCGGCCGTCAGGCGACCATGCAGGCTGCCAGTCGTTCGCCGCGGACGACGTGACGCGGACCGGCGGCGTCGCCTCGGCGACGGCCTGGATCCAGATGTCGGCGTTGCCGAGTCGATCGGACGCATACGCGATGCGCGTGCCGTCGGGAGACCACACCGGATCCTGCTGCAGGCCGCCTTCGTACGTCAGTTGCCTGAACGTGCGTTCCGCTGGCGGCGCGCCGCCGGAATCCCGCCAGACGAACCACCACCCGGCGGCCGCGCCCGCCACCAGTACCGTGGCCGCGACGGCAGCTCGCCAGCCGACGCGCCTGCGATCGATCGTTAACCCCGGCACTTGCGCCGGAACGGGCGGTGCGGCGGCCTGGTCTGAGACGATCGGCGATGACAGGTCGCGGCGAGGTGCGGCGACTGGCGCGCGGCACACCGCGGGGAGCTCCTCGAGCGTCGTGACCGATGCCACGAAGCGGTAGCCGACGCCCGGCACCGTCGCGATGTACTCGCGCTCTTCGGGCCGCTCGCCGAGGATCTTGCGGATGGTGCTGATGTGGCGGGCGAGGTTGTTCTCTTCGACGATGACCCCGGCCCAGACGCGGCGCATGAGGTCGTCTTTGCTCAGAAGCTCGCCCGGGCTCTCGACGAACGTCGACAGCAGGGCGGCGACGCGGGGAGTGAGGGCGACGGGCGTGCCATCGTGCCACAGGCGTCCGCGCAGCGTATCCAGCACGAACGGACCGAACGCGCGATATCGGTCGGGCTTCACGGCAGGACCTGGCAGCGCTGCCATCCTACTCCCCGGCCGAGTCGGGCGCAATCAGGAGGGTCGCGCCGCACGAAACACGGCCGGGCGAGGCATCGCCGCGCCGGAGCCGCGAATGCTGCGGGTGGAGACGGCGGGCCATCGCGTGGTGACGCACGAGGTCACGCGCCCGCATCGATGATCGCGCCGCGGCGGATACTGGCCGCTTCGCTCTCCGACACCCGGCAATCGAGGTGCCGCATCAGGCGCAGCAACAGATCCGTGTTGCGCTCGAGGTGAAGGAGCGTGGCCGTAATCTCCTTCTCCGCTTTCTGGTTGATCTCGAAGTCGAGCTCCGCGCGGGTTTCCGAGTGCCGGCCCTGCAGGTTCTGGCCCACCATGATCAGCGGCATGAGCAGGATCTGGATGACGTTGCTCATCAGGAGGTAGGCGACGAACGCCGGAAACGGATCGAACGCGTACCAGTTCAGACCGGGAAAGAGCGACGCGAGCATGTTGTAGCCGGTCCACACGAGGGTCCAGGTCGCGATGATGAGGAAGAAGCCCACCGACCCGATCTTGTCGGTGACGATCATCGCCACGCGATCGAGCACGCTCAAGCCTTGCTCGTGCACGACGTTGGCGTTGCGCGCGACCCGTTCGGAGACGAGCAGGTTCGTCTGGCGCAGGCGCGCGCCGACGCCGCGAATCACGTCCAGCGCGGCCTTCGGATGCGCAATCAGGAAGTCCTCGAAGACCTGCCGCCGCAGGCATCGGAGCGTGCTGTCATCGACCGTCGTGGCGTTGGCCGAGCGGGTGCCGCCGTCGATCACCGCCATTTCGCCGAAGAAGTCGCCTGGCCCCAGCTCCGACAGGGTGACGTCGTTGCCGTCGGCGTCGCGCACCCAGATCCGCACGCGCCCGGTCTCGATCACGTACAGCGCGTCGCCGGGTTCACGCACCAGGAACACGGTCTCACCTGCGCGGTACGCAACGGCGGCCATCAGCCCGGACATGTTCTCCAGGGCGTCCGGGGTCAGGTGCGCGAACAGCGGGACGGCGGCAAGGGTGCGGGAGTCGACGGCATCGGTCATGCCCGCCACTCTAGCAGCCGGACGCACGCCCGCGTCACGCCGTGAGCCGCGCGCGCGGATGCCGCGATCGACGCGGCCATCGGGCTCGTCGAGTCCCGACGAAGGTTGCGGAATCGCCGTCGAGAACTTGAGAGGGCGAGCGAATCCGCAACGCCGCGATGCCGATCAGCGCGTGGGACGGCTGTTCGCCGTGCCGACGATCTGCCATCCGTCCTCCGTTCCCCGGAGCAGATACACCTCGGCGAACTCCGTGATCGACGGAGCCGCGCCATCGCGCGGCTCCGTCTCCGTACGGATCGTGGCCCAGACCATCGCCAGCCGATCGTCGACTCGCGTGTCCATGCGCAGCACCGTGCGGTCGTAGCGCCGCACCGCGCTCGAGAGCACGCCGACGACGGTGCGCCACGTGGCTTCGAGATCCGACGTCAGCGCGGGCGCTGCGCCATTGCTCGGGCCCGTGAAGGCGTGCGCCGGCCTGATGGCGAACTGCACCGCGTCATCGGCCACCAGCTTGGCCGCGTCGTCAATACGCCGTTCGCTGATGGCGCGATTGAAGGCGACGACGACGCGTTCCACGCCGGCCGCCTCGTTCCCACCCCTGCCCTGGGCCGCGGCAACCACGGCGGCTGCCAGCACGCCCACACCGATCCAGAGACTGCGTGTCAGTCGTGACGACATGGCCTGCTCGTTGTCAGCGCGAGACCGACATGGTCAATCCGACGTACGCCCGCCGGCCGGCGGTCGGGTAGTAGCGCACGTCGCGCGCGTTCCCCACGTTCTCGGCGCCGGCGATCAGCTCCAACGACTGCGCGATGCGCTGCGAGACGCGCACGTCCCACGAGGCCAGCCGCGGCGCGTAGTCCTCGACGTGTCCGTCTCCGTCGGCGTCGGCGAACGCCCGCGTCCCGTTGATGCGGCCGAACACGCTGAGGCGCGGGCCGCGCTCGCCCACGTCCACCCGCACCCGCGCCTTGACGCTGTGCCGGGCACGTCCGGTCAACGGCTCGTCGGCTTCCAGATCGCGGGCGTCGAGATACGAGTAGCCCAGCGACCCACTCACCCGGCGCGAGGGGCGAAGCGTGACGTTCGTGTCGACACCGCTCGTGCCGGCGCGGCCGACGTTGGACGTGCGCAGCGTCGTCAGGCCGACAGACGGATCGAAGCCGAGGAACTCGTAGTCGATCAGGTCGTCGATGCGATGACGGAACACGGTGACGCCGAGGCTGACGCGGTCGGCGAGGGTGTCGACGTCGACGCCGGCGCTGAGGCTGCGCGACGTTTCCGATCGCAGGGTTTCGTTGCCGACGATGCGGTATCCGGCGGTGCGATTCGTGTAGAGGTAGTACAGATCCTTGAACGCCGGCGCCTTGAAGCCCTCGCCGTACGACACGCGCAGCCGGACGCCCTCGACGGGCGTCACCAGCATGGCCGCTTTCGGACTCCACGCCGATCCGAACGCGACGCTCCGGTCGTAGCGCAGTCCCGCCACGACGTTCACCCGTTCGTGCACGAACCACTGGTCCTGCACGAACCCGACCGCGCTGTCGAGGTGCCGGTCGTGCGGCTCGATGCGATCCGACGTCATGCCGATGCGCTCGTACTCGGCGCCGCCCGTGACCAGGTGTCGCGCGCCGATCGTCCGGTCGTACTGCAGCTCGATCTCGCCCAGCCGCTCGCGCGTCAGATCGGGTGTCACGGTGCTCGTCCGCCGATTGCGCTGGTCGTAGCTGTGCTCGTAGCGGCTCAGATGGCCGCGAACGGCGAGCGTGTCGCGCGCCGCTGGCCTCGTCCGGACTTCCACCACCGTTTGCCAACGGGTGTCTTCGACCAGGTCGTCGAAGAGCACGCCGCGGCTGGCGGTCACGTCGGCCGCCTCGTCGCCGTAGTACCGCGTCGCCACGGAAACCTCGGTCGCGCCGCGCTCGTACGCGACCTTGCCGCCCACCGCCCGTTTCGTGTACGCGCTGCCCGTGGTGCTCGGTTCTTCGGGCGTGAGATCGTAGCTGTCGCGCGAGACGCGGCTGGCCGATCCCGAGAGGTTCCATCTGCCCTGCCGCGTGCCCATCGACACCAGCGTCGTTCTGCCGTCGAGCGATTCGAACCGCTGCTCGGCCGAGAACGTCAATGGCTGCGACGCCCGGCGCGTGAGGATGTTGATGACGCCGCCGAGCGCGTCGGAGCCGTACAGCGCCGACGCCGCTCCCTTCACCACTTCGACCCGATCGATGTCGGCGACGAGCAGATTGGCGATGTCGATCGATCCGCCGACCTTGCCGAGCACTTCCTGCCCATCCACGAGCACCAGCACGCCGCGCGAGTCGATTCCCTGCAGTTGCACGCCGTCGCCCGCGAGCGTCGGCACCACCTCGATGCCGACCTCACGCGACAGCACGTCGGCGAGCGACCGCGCGCCGGTCGCCTCGATCGTGTCGCGTCCGATGACGGCCGTCTGCACTGGCACCGTGGATTCGGGCTGCTCGGTGCGCGTGGCGGTGACGACCACCTCTTCGTGGCGCCGCGGAATCGACGCCCCGCGATCGCCCTGCGCTCCGACCTTGGCGCGCACCTGTGCCAAGACCCACTCGGCGATCCGATCGTCCGGCAGAATCGGCTGGCCGGACCAGGCGACGGGCAGACCCTTCAGCAGATCGGGGATCTGGTTCGCCACGCGCCCGGCTCCCAGCAGGAGCGGCACCACGACGACACGGCCCTGCTGCGTGTGCGCCTCGACCGAGGCCCGCAATTCGGCCAGCGCCTTGTCCTTGACCGGCGCCGGCGCGTCGTCACGCAGCAGGCGGCTCTCGACGTGGCGGAACGGCACGCACGCGGCGATTTGGCGCGCCAGCGACTGCATGGCGTCGAGCCACTGCGACGCCTCGCGGTCTTCGTTGGGGCCGTGCGCGACGAGCACGAGCGTCTCGCTCGCCGGGTCCTTGCTGAGCGCCTGCGCCCGGTCCGCCAGAATCGCGCCGAGAATCGGGTCATCGTCGAGGGCCGACGCCACGCCGACGACGGGAACGTCGCCTTTGATCTGATGGAGTGTCATGTGATCAGCGTGCGGGTAGTCGTCACGCAGGCCGCCGATGAAGCGCACCTGCTCGGCGTGCGCGCTGTGCGACGAAACCAGCAGCGGCACGACGACAACGCGACGAACTCCGGCCTGAACCAGGCGGGCATAGGCCTCGCGCGCATCCCGGCCCTCTTCGCCCATCAGGAAGGTCACTTCAACCGGAAGCGTCGCGCGCAAGCGCGCCGCCAGTTGGTGAACTGGTGCATTCCACGCGCGATCGGCGCCATGCGCCACCAGCACGACGCCGACGTGATCCGGCATGCCGGCGCCGGTCTGAGCCCACCCGGGGGCGGAGGCGAACACGATGAGACCAGCCGCAACGGCGGCGTGGCGACAGGCGGAAATGAGTGGAAGGAAGACTCGCACGGAAGCGACCTTTCGAGGCGCGCTGCGGGGATAATCGGCCGGAATATCCGGCGGAAAGCCGACGCGTCTGAAAGGAGATATATTCGGTCGGAGTTCGAGCCGGTATGACGGTTGTCATATGCGGCGATGGCGAAGGTCTCGCGAACGGTCCTCGCGCGGCCGGACCAGGACCTCTCGACCACGCAGCGCTACATGCGCCTGAGCTCGACCGCGATCGATGTGGCGAGAACGTCGGCTTGCCAACCGTAGCTCGCAAGTGACTGAGTCAGCCCACCTTCGCCAAGGCTCCAGTGGGCAACCTTCGCCGTGAGGAGATCGAACAGCTTGGCGCGAGCGCCGGTCTCGTCGCCTTGCGTCATGAGCTGTTCGGTTTCCTGCTCAAGACCACCGGCGATCGGGATGGCGGGCTGCGAGGCGCCAGCGCCGATGATGAAGTTGATGTGCGCGGATTGGAAGGCTCGCGTGAGGTCCTTCTTGACGGCTTCCGCGTCGGTGTCCAGCTCGTGTGTCCGGGCCGTCGTGTGTGGAGGGTTCAGGCGGTCGGCGGAATCATTCAGTTCAGATTGGCGAGCGACCTGCGCGGAAGACGAGCTCAGAGGTGCACGCTATGCCGGCCGCTCCAATCCGGAGGAGAGGGCGAGTTCCCGATCGGGAATATTGATCCTCTTCCCGGTGAATCGAGCGTGCATATTCCCGTTCGGGAATTCATCTGGAAATCCACTGGGCGATCTGCCATGAATGTCCCGATCGGGAATGTGTCGTGACCATTGATGAGATCGCCATCGTCGTGCGGCACGTCCGCCTAGCGCAGGGCCTGCGCCAGGATCAGCTGGCTGCGGCTGCCGGTGTCGGTCTGCGCTTCCTGGTCGAACTGGAGCGCGGGAAGCCTACCGTGCGCCTCGACATTGGTGCTTGCCGTCCTGAGCGCGCTTGGCTGTCGTCTGGAGATCACGTCGCCGCCCGTACCGGCTGGACGTGACGTTTGATGCGGAGGCTATCCGTCTGGTGGGACGGCGTGGTCGTTGGCACGCTGCAGATGAACCAGCATGGTCAGATGCGGTTCACCTACGCGGCCGACTGGCTGGCTGACGCGTCGCGGCCTGCGATCTCGTTCTCGCTGCCCAAGCAGGAGCAGCCCTTCACGCAGCGCCAGTCCCGCCCGTTCTTCGCGGGCCTCCTACCGGAGGAGGCGCAGCGCGACGTGATCGCCGGAGCCCTCGGCATCTCCAAGGGCAACGACTTCGCGTTCCTCGAAGCGCTCGGAGGCGATGTCGCGGGCGCCCTGTCTCTCTGGCCCGAAGGCGAGGTGCCGCCAGCACCGGAACCGACGGGCACGCCGCGCCCACTCAGCGACGAGGAACTGGTCGACGTGCTGGACACGCTCCCGAAGCGCCCGCTGCTTGCCGGCCGCGAGGGGCTGCGGCTCTCCCTCGCTGGTGCTCAGACCAAGTTGCCCGTCGTGCTGGTCAACGACCGCGTGGCGCTACCCGCCCCGGGACAGCCGACGACGCACATTCTGAAGCCAGCCATCGAGCGGTTCCCGCACACCACGGAGAACGAGGCGCTGGCGATGACCCTGGCCGCAGCGGTAGGGTTGCCGACGCGCATGGCAAGAACTTCAGCCTGCTGTACCAGTCCGCCGGCGTGAGCCTTGCCCCGTTCTACGACCTCCTCTCGACTGTCGCCTACCCGGATCTGTCACCGAATCTCGCCATGAAGATCGCCAAGCGGGCGACGATTGAGGAGATCGGGCCTACCACGTGGACGGCGTTCGCGGAGGACATCGGCCTGGTGGCCTCATTCGTTCGTCGGCGAGTGAGGGAACTCTCCGACGCCGTGACGGCTCAGGTGCCTTCGACCGCCGACGGAACACCGCTGGCCGGCCTGGACGCGTCAGCCTTGAGGGCATACGCCGCGCTCATCGCTTCCCGGGCCGAACGGATCGCGAGGACGCTCACGACGTAGATGACCGATATCAACCTCTCCTCGTTCATCTGGTCTGTCGCCGACCTGCTCCGAGGCGACCACGAGCAGTCCGAGTACGGGCGCGTCATCCTGCCATTCACGGTGCTGAGACGACTGGACTGCGTGCTGGCGCCGACGAAGAAGGCCGTCATGGCAGGACTCGCGCTTCGGGAGAAGGCCGGCGTCAATCCCGAGCCGTTCCTACTGAAGAAGGCAGGACTGAAGTTCGTCAACACGTCGCGATCGATGCGGCGATCAGGTTGCTGGAGACAGGAACAGAAATGACGTCCGCCGCCGTGGAGAGATAGAGGAGGCGGCGGGACCGGAGGGCCCGAAGGCCCATCGTCATCGAAGAAAAGTGGTGGAGGCGGCGGGAGTCGAACCCGCGTCCGAAAGGCCTGTCGCCGCAGAACTCTACATGCGTAGCCGCTCTTGAAAGTTCGCGACCGGCAACAAAGAACGGCGAATGCGCCGGCCGCTAGCCCGGATGAGTCTCGTCCCGCGCGACGCCAGGCGCGTGCGGGGACCAGCCGACTAAATGGCGTTCGCTCTCAATCCGTCGGCTGAAAGAGGCGAACGTCGCGTACCTAGTTAGGCCGCGAGCGCAAGCTGCGTGTCCGCAGTTACGTTGGTTGCCCACCGGTTTAACGAGCGAGATGGACGAGCTCGGCATGCATCCCGCGGCCCCTTGCCCCCGTCGAAGCCTTTCGCCCCCGAAGAGATCAGACACCGCGACTACTCTTCGATTGTGACAGCTCCGGCCGGACACCGCAATGCCAGAACGCAACGTCGCCGCCGCGTCGGCATCGACCGCCATGCCGGCGCGTCACGCCGCCGTAGGCGCGACAGCACGCGGGTCACGACTCACCGCGGTTGTGGCGGCGCCTACCGGCCCAACCAACGATGCAGCATTCAGCGCGCGGTCACGACCGGGCTTCTCGCCGGCCCGAGCTGCGCCGGATAGGCGTGGTCGAAGACGCTCCACAGGAAATCGGTCGCGAGCCGAGCCCGGCTGTGGCAGTTCATGCAGCCCGTCTGCACGCTCTTCTGGTTGAACGTCTCCATCGTCACGTTCGCGAACGCCGAGAACGCGCCGAGACCAGGAAACGTGTTCGCCGGCGTCCCATCCAACGTCGCCGGAATCGGCGCGGCCTGGTTCCCTTCCAGCCGCGGCCACTGCGTGACGACGAGCTTGTAGTACTGGAACGGCGTGCCCGCGAGCCGGCGCTGGTACTCGAAGCTCGTCAGATCGGTCGGCGTCAGAATCGGCGCATCCCGGCTGCGCGTTACGTTGAACGGCCGCACGGGCTCCGGCGCGAGCGGCGTGAGCGCGAGCGGATTGGCGTCGGGCATCGGCGTCTGGCTGCCGTCGTGCAGCAGAAATGCGCCCGGCGAGTCGGGCCAGGCCGGCGGCACCGCGTCCTTCTGCTCGAACGACGACCAGATCCACTGCGGCCGGCTCGGTGTCTTCTGCGCGATGTGCACACCGATCAACCCCATCGTCTCGCGCGCGCACCCTTGGCCCGTCGCGCGCTTGACCGTCGCGGCGCGCGTATAGAGACGCTTCACCAATCCGGCGGGCAGCCCTTCGACGTTCACCCACGCGCTCTTGATGGCCACCGATCCGATGGGGAATTCGGTCACCGGCCGATCTGGTCTCGGGCGAGGGACTTCCGGCAGCGCGCTTCGAAGGTACAACCGGTGACGGACGATGTGATCGAAGGCGATCCGGTTGAAGGACGTGAGCGTCCGCACGTAGCGTCCGTTCTGCGCCACGAGCGGCCCGTCCAGCACGCCGCCGCCGGCCTGCCCGATGTCGTCGATGCCCGAGGCCGACCCGATCGTCATCGCATCGCCGGCGCCAGCCTCGCCGCACGGGTTGTACGTGGATCCCTCGTACTCGTTGAAGGGCGCCGGCGCCGATCCATCCGCGTGGAAGATCTCCCACAGCGGCTTGTAGGTGTCGAACACCCGCGGCCCGGGCGCCGTGACCGGCCGGTCGTCGGCTGGCAGCCCGCGCCGTCCGGCGGCAGCCGGCCAGACCAGCGCGGCGAACGCGCGCCAGGAGTAGTCGTCGAAGTAGTCGACGGCAATTCCGGCGAATCCGTCTGGAATGCACACGTCCGGAGGAATCTGCGCCGAGATGACCGCGGCCGGCCGCTCGGCACAGGCCGCCGCCGGCGGTTGCTGCCGCACGGCGCGCGGCTCGACGAGCATCGACAGCACCGCCAGGCCGGTCAGCCAGGCCGCCACGCCGGCGCGAATGGACACGACGCGGATTATAATCGCCGACATCCCCGCGGCGCCTGAAAGCACGGACCCTGAAAGGACCGATCATGACTGCGTGCTCGCGACGTGAGTTCGGCAAGGTCGTGCTGGCCGGCATCCCGCTGGCCGTCACCTCGGCGCGCCGGCTCGGCGCGGCCGGTGGCGTCGTGTTCGGCGCGACGACGTCCAGCTTCCGCGATCTGCCGCGCGTCACCGGCCGCGACAACGTCGAAGACGTGATTCGCGCGCTGAAAGCGGCGCGCGTCGCCGACGTCGAGCTCGGTTTGTCGACGATCGAACCCGCGCCGCCCAGCACGGCGCCCTTTCTCGGCGGCACACCGGCGTACCCGCGCCGTATCGTGCTCTCGGCGGAAGAGATCGCGTCGACCAACGCCGCCGCTCGTACGGCGTTGCGTGCCTGGCGGCTTTCGACGCCGACCGATCACTTCGAACGACTACGCGCGACGTTCGCGGGCGCCGGTCTCAGGATCCACGCGTGCGCGCTCGCGTTCGACGACTCGTTCACGGACGAAGAGTTGGACGCGACGCTGCGCCAGGTGAAGGCGCTCGGCGTGCGCGTGGTCGGGTCGCCGATGACCTTCGCAACGGCACGGCGCGTGGCGCCGGTCGCCGAGCACCATGGCGTCTCGGTCGCCATTCACAACGACGTCGAGGGAAGCGGGCGCATCGACACGATCGGCCTCGGCCCGGCGCTCGCGCTCTCGCCCGCGCTGACGCTGAAGCTCGACATCGGCAACGTCACCGCCGACGATGGAGACCCGGTTGCCGTCCTGCGCGCACATCTGCCGCGCGTCTCGTACGTGGTGGTAAGGGATCGCCGCCGGCATGGCGGCAGCAGCCAACCCTTCGGCGACGGCGACACACCGATCGCCGCCGTCCTCGACACGCTCGCAGCCGCCCCTTCGTCGCCGCCAGCGCTGGTCGACTACGACTTCCCGGGCCTGCGGCCGGCGGTGGACGAGGTGGCAGCGGCCGTCGGGTATTTGTCCGGCCTTCGCTCCTGATCGCGGAGGCCGCTCACGCGGTCTGATTTCCGCTCAAATGCGGCGGCCTGCCGTCGTGCGCGGTTGCCTCCACGCTGCGAAGGCGCGCCGCGCTCACAAACGACTGGCCGCACGCCGATGAACGAAACCAAGCGCATCGGTAACAGAAGCAGCGTCGACCTCAAAGCCGAGCGTCTCGAGCGTCATCCCCGGCCGCGCTCGAACACACAACCCACCACTGACAATCTCGCGCCACTGCGCCGCTCTCGGCGCGCAGGTCCTCGCTATCGAGGTTCCGTCCCGGGCTGATTCCGGCCGCTGCCGACCGGCGTCGTATGGCCGCGCCGCGAGGATCGATGGCCGTACCCGCCCTGGCTTGGCTGGGACGGAAGACCGGACGGCTGCGGACGATCGTCACGATCGTCGATCCCGTTGCCGCCGCTGTCCGTGCCGTCGCCGCGGTTCTCTTCGACAGCCGGCTGCTTCTTCGCGTCGTCGAGATCGGTTGGTGTGGCTCGGTGGCGCTCCGTCGGGATCTTCTGGGTGCGACGCTTCTCCATCGGCATGCTCCGACCAGAACGTGAGCAAGACCTGTACCCCATGAGCGATAATGTCCTGCTCCCGGGTTGCGTGCGGCAGTAGGTCGATGACGACAATTGATTCGTCCGCGGAGAACGGCACGCCAGCTCGGAGCGGCGACGCCCCCGCGACGCGCGCGCCTGAGGGCGCGGTGCCGCTGCGCCGCCGGCTGTTCCTGCTCACGGCCGCGGCAATCCTGCCGCTGGCCATCATGGCCGGGCTCGCGCTCTCGGCGCTCACGCGCTCACAGCGCCAGCAGGCCCAGCGTGCCGGCACTGAGATCGCCCGCGCCCTCGCCACCGCGGTGGACGGCGAGCTGATGCGCTCGGTATCGGTCCTCGAGGCACTCGGCACCTCTCCCCTACTCGAAGCCGGCGAGCTGCGCGGATTCCACGAGCTCGCACGGCGCGTCGCGGCAACGCGATCGCACTGGCAGAGCATCCTGCTGCAGGACGCGGCGGGACACGTGGTCCTCAGCACCCGGAGCGAGCTCGGCACCCGGGCGCCGGGCGTGTCGGAACCCGAAACGTTGGCGCTGGCAATCGCCACCGGCAAGCCACAGATCGGCTACCTGACCCGCGGGCCGGAAGGTGCGCTCGCCTTCCCTGTCAGCCTGCCGATCGTGCAGGAGGGCATCGTGCGCTACGTGCTCTCTGCGGTCCTGCTGCCATCGAGCATGCTGGACGTCATCGCGCGGCAGCGTCTGCCGAACGACTGGATCATCTCGGTGTTCGACGAACGGCTGCAGCGGGTGGCGCGGTCGCGGCAGCACGAAGCGTTTCTCGGCGCGGGTCCCGCTCCGACGCTCCGCGACCTCGTCGCCCGCTTCGATCACGAGGGATCGGGGCTCACCTCGACGCTCGAGGGCGAACAGGTCTACACCGCGTTCAGCCGTTCGCCGGTCACCGGGTGGACGGTCGCGATCGGCATGCCGCGGTCGGCGGCCGAAGCCGGCGCGTCCGCGTCGCTCGCGACGTACGGCACCGGCATCGTGCTCTCGATCGTGATCGGCGCCATCGTCGCGCTGCTGATCGCGCGGAGCGTCACGCGGCCGATCGCGCAGCTCCGGCGCGCCGCCGTCGCGCTCGGCCGGCGGGAGCCGTTCACCCCGCCGTCCACCGGCGTGCAGGAGCTGGACGAAGTCGCGGAGTCGCTGGCGAGCGCGGCGACGGAACGCGCGCAGGGCGATCGGCAGCGCGACGACCTGCTCGCGCGCGAGCAGCAGGCGCGCGAGATCGCGGAGGCCGCCAACCGCGCCAAGGACGAGTTCCTCGCGATGCTCGGCCACGAGCTCCGCAATCCGCTCGGCGCCATCTCGAACGCGAGCCGCCTGCTCGACGATCCGCGGGCGGCGCGGGAGACCTCGACTCGCGCCCGGGCGATCATCCGGCGGCAGGTCGATCATCTCGCGCGCATGACCGATGATCTGCTCGACGCGGCGCGGGCCATGACCGGCAAGATCATGTTGCAGCGCCAGCCGATCGACCTGGCCGCGGCGGCCGCCGACGTCGTCAGCTCCAGACAGTTCGCGCAGCACGTCGTCACCGTGCTGGAACCGGCGTGGGTGAATGCCGACGCGACCCGGTTGGCGCAGATGATCGAGAACCTGCTCAGCAACGCGGCGAAGTACACCCCCACTGACGGCACCATCACCGTGACGGTGAGCCGGGATGCCGACCGGGCGGTGCTCCGCGTGACCGACACGGGAGCAGGCATGCCATCGGATCTGGTCGACCGCGTCTTCGAGCCGTTCGTGCAAGGCGAGCGGAGCCTGGATCGCGCGCACGGGGGGCTCGGCATCGGTCTCACGCTCGTGCGCCGGCTCGCCGAGCTGCACGGCGGATCGGCGACGGCGGCCAGTGACGGGCCTGGCGCGGGCAGCACGTTCACCATCGACCTGCCGGCCATCGCCGCGTCTGGAGCCCGCGCGCCGGCGGCGGCACGCGGGACCTCGCCGCTCGAGCGCACCGTGCTCGTCGTCGAAGACAACGACGATGCGCGCGAGATGCTGGAGGATCTGCTGAGGCTCGACGGCCATCACGTGGTCGTCGCGCGCGACGGCGAGACGGCGCTGACGCGCCTGCACGAACAGCGGGTGGATCTCGCGTTGATCGATCTCGGGCTGCCGGGAATGACGGGCTATGACCTCGCGCGGCGCATCCGCGCCGCCGCGCCCGCAGGCCGATCGCGGCCGGTGCTCGTCGCGCTCACCGGCTATGGCCTGCCGTCCGATCGCGCCAGGTCTGCCGAGGCGGGCTTCGATCGACATCTCGTCAAGCCGGTCAGCCCCGAGGTGTTGACGGACCTGCTCAGGTCTGCAGGCTGACGCGCCGCCTCACGCCCCGTTGCCGTCAGCACGGACAACGCGCTCGTCATGGTGACGATTGCGTTGGGACCTGACGCGCGCGCGGCAAAGGCCGTGCGATACGGTCTGATCGGCGGTGTCGCGTTCAGCGATGGGCCGACGGGGTCAGGCTGGTGCTACTGTCCGCGCGCCGGCGGCACGGCGGCCGATCCGCGGCCGCCCGCTCCACGGCCGCGCTCCGGCGTCACGACGGGAGGCGCCGGCGGCGCGGCATCTTCCGGCACGGTGCCGCCGAGCTTGAACGCCCACAGGCTGTCGCCACGAGGGCTCGACATGAAGCTGTTCCCTCCCGCGACGATCGCGACGTACTGTTCGCCATCCACCTCGTAGGTCACGGCCGGCGCGTCCGCGCCTGCGCCCGTCTGGAACTGCCAGAGCACGTCTCCCGTGCGGATGTCGTACGCGCCCATCCGTCCATCGGGCTCGCCGTGGAAGAGCAGGCCGGTCGCGGTACTCAACAGGCCACTCCCGTTGCTGATCGGATACGTCGTGCGCTTCTGCCAGACGATGCGGTTGGTGGTGGGGTCGATCGCGGAGAGCGTGCCGGCACGCGGCACGCCGCCCGGCCGGAAGAAGCCGATCCCCTCACCGACGTTCTCCAGTCGCTGCGCCTGCTCGTTGAAGTCCTGCCGGCGCAGACCGTGCGCCGACGGCAGGATCGATCCGGCGACGTACACCAGACCGGTGAGCGGGCTGAACGACATCGGCGCCCAATTCGCGCCTCCCAGAGTGCCCGGCGCCATCACGACCGGCTGGTCCCAGTACGCACCGAAGATGCAGGCGCTCGCGTAGCCTGCCGGCACGCTGCCCGGTTCCGGACAGAGCGGCGTGACCGGATCGCCAACCGGAAACGGCTGGGTGCGCGCCGTCTTCATCCGCGGTTCCTGCGGCACGTCGCGTTCCTCGATCCCGACGAGCGGTTTGCCTGTTGCGCGATCGAGGATGTACAGCATGCCGGTCTTGCCGGTGTGAACGAGGATCTTGCGCGGCCCGCCCTGGTCGCGCACGTCAGCGAGCACCGGCGGCGTGGGGTTGTCGTAGTCCCAGATGTCGTGGTGCACCTCCTGGAAGTGCCACTTGTACGCGCCGGTCCTGACGTCGAGCGCGACGATCGACACCGTGAACAGGTTGTCGCCGCCGCGCTTCGTGCCGTCGTTGTCCGGTCCGGCGTTGCCGACGGCGATGTAGATCAGGCCGAGATCCGGATCGAGCGCCGGATGCGTCCACACCGGCCCGCCGCCGTACTTCCAGGAGTCGCCCTCCCAGGTTTCGTGTCCGAACGCGCCGGGGCCGGGCAGCGTGTAGAACTTCCAGACCTCTCGGCCGGTCGCCGCATCGTACGCACCGAACTGCCCGCGCACGCCGCTTTCGCCGCCGGCGATGCCCATGTAGACGAGGCCGTCGAAGTAGACGGGCGGCGCGGGCGTCGGTCCGCGCTCCGCCAGCGTCGTCGTCCAGGCGACGGTGCCGGTGCGCTGATCGAGCGCGACGAGCCGGCTGCCGGCTTGACCGGTGAACACCTTGCCGTCGCCGATCGCCACGCCGCGGTTGGTCTGTGCGCCGAACGTCGACTCGTATCTCCACCGTACGGCGCCGGTCGCGGCGTCGACCGCGACCACATCGCCGCTTCCCGACGCGACGTACATCACGCCATCGGCGACGACCGGTGCCGCCTGCATGGCGGCCGCGGCGCTGCCGCCTTCGAGGTGCAGCCGCCACGCTCCGCCGAGGCGACGAACGTTTTCGGGCGTGATGCCGGTCAGCGTCGAGAAGCGGCGGTTGCCGAGGTCGCCGCCGACGAGCGGGAAGTCGCGTCCCGGCGGCGCCTGCCCCGCGCGCTGACCGGCCAGCCGCACCGGCGGTGCGAGCGTCAAGAGCGCCGCCAGGACGCCGACGCTCATGAGGAGAGGCTGTCGGACGCCAGCAAGTCGAGGGCCTTGCATGTCGCCTCCTTCGGCGAACGCCGATGCGCCGCGACGCGACGCGTCAGAGCGTGGCCATCAGGACGTTGAAGATGTCGCGCGTCGCGTCGTGGCCGCGCGCTTCGATCGAGTAGAGTCCCGCGTAGCCGCTCTCGCGGATGAACCCGACGGCGGTCGCGACGTCCCAGTTCGCGCTCCGCTTGATGTGCATGCTGTCGTGGCTGCTCGGCAGCATCACGCGAAGCGCCGCGTGCAGTTCCTCCTGCGTCGCCGCACCGATCCCGCCGAGGTCGATGTTCCAGTGCGCGCCGGCGGCCTTGATGATCTCGTCGAGCAGCGTCCAAGCCGGCTGCGCGGGCGCAGGCGCGACGGCCGGCGCCGGCGGCATCGGCGCGGCGGAGGGGGCGGAAGGCGGCGCGCCGCCTCGTCCCGCGCCGCCACCGCGCGGCTCGAGCGAGACCCGCACGCCCCGCGAGGTGCCGTAGGCGACCATCGCACGCAGCGTGTCGACCGCGTACGAGCGATTCTCGGGCGACGGCTGTCCCTGGTTCACCATGACGCGCGGGCAGCCCAGCATCACGGCGCGATCGATCCAGACCTTCGTCAGATCGATGGCCTGGATCCTGGGCAGGAAGTTGTGATCGGGCGCCGAGATGTTCAGGCCGCCGAACTCCATCACCACCTGCGAGACTCGCGACCTCGCCTTGTCCACACGCGCCTTCACGTCGCGGTAGTACGACGGCTCGGTCGACGGGAAGTGGTAGTGCTGGAACTCGAGGTTGTGCACGCCGTAGGTGTCGGCGATCATCTCCGGCAGATCGAGCACCTCGAGCGTACGCTCCGGGCTCGGCGGCTGACCGGGCAGCTTCAGCAGCGCCATGAAGTTCAGCGTCATGATCGCGATGCGATCCTGCGCGGCACGGCGGGCGGCGGTGGAGGCCGCGGCGCGACGGGAGAGGCCGGCCGCGGCGACGGCCCCCACGAGGAACTCTCGACGCTGCATGACGCCTCCCGCAGACAGGGCAGATGAGACTGACGAGCGGCACCTTTATAGACCAGCGCGGAGCAAACCGCCAGCCGCGCCGGCGGCGGGGCGTGCGCGGGCCGGGGCTGGGCCGTCGAGGGCCGGTCGAGGCGACCCTGAGAAAGGCCGCCGCGGCGCCGGCCACGACGGCCGGAACCTACACCGCCGGTGCGATCGAATCGGTGCGATCTAATCCTTGACTCGTGGGGGCGATCGTGGACAATGGACCCGCCGCCGGAGCTCTCTGTCCCGCGGCCTGGATCGTCACCTCCACAGCCGAAAGTGCACGTTAGCCGGCGTCATTTGCCATGAGTCGCTCGTCCCTGTTCGGTCTCCAGCCCACCCGGGTGCCCGGCGGCCATGCAGAGGTCGCCAGTTGGTACACGCCCGGATGGTCGGACGCGTTCGGCGACCGGCTCCTCATGTTCGACAACACGACGGCCGGCGACCTGGAGCTGTTGCGATTCCGCAGCGGCTTCGATGCGCCCGCCTTCGAAACGGCCCTGCGCGACCGCGTCGAGGTGCTGCGGTCGCTGCATCACGAGCATCTTGCCGGCGCGCGGTCGGTGAGGCGGCTCGGCGACGACGACGGTCTGGCCCTCGTGTCGACGCACGTGATGGGCCGGCGGCTGTCGGAGATGCTCACCGAAGCCAGAGGTGCCGGCTTCGCGGCCGACTTGCTGGGCCAGCTCGCGCCGGCTCTCGCGGACCTGCACGCGCACGGGCCCGGGCTGGCGCATGGCACGCTCAGCGCCGGCCGTGTGCTCGTCACGCCGGCCGGACGGCTGGTGATCGCCGAGTGCGCGCTCGGCGGCGGTCTGTCGGCGCTCCAGTTCCCTGCCGAGCGTCTGCGCACGGAGTTCGGGCTGGCGGTCGGTGACGACGGCCGGCTGGATCAGCGGCTCGATCTCATGCAGCTCGGGTTGCTCGGATTGAGCCTGCTCGTCGGGCGGCCGGTCGCTGCAAACACGCCGGCCGCCGAGCTCGCCGCGCTGCTCGACGAGCAGTCGGCAATGCCGTGGGGCCCAGCCTATCCGCACCTGCGCTCCTGGCTCGACCGGGCGCTCCGGCTCGCCACCCCCTTCGAGACCGCCGCCGAAGCGGCCGAAGTCGTTCACTCCTGGCCCAGCGGCGAGCTGGCGGGCGGCTCTCGCCAGAAGCGCGTTCGGGCCGCTGACATCAAACCCCTCACGCTCATGTCTGCAGACGCGCCTCGTCCCACTGTCGTTCCGATCAACCCCGACGCGAACACCCAGCCGGACGATGCCGAGCCGCCGCCAGCGTCTCCGGATCCAGACGAGTTCGACTTCGGGAGCGTCGTCCCGGACCGCCGCGATCGCGATGCGCAGGCGTTCCCGCCAGAGCAGGTGGTCGCGACCGCGCCCGTCGCGCCTACGAGCCCGGCGCCGATCCGCACCGCGGCACCAGCGACGATCCCGGCCGCGCCGCCGGTGGCGCCTCGCGCGCGCCGGCAGCCGTTGCTCGCCGCCGTCGCCGTCGTCGAAGCGCTCGTGATCGTGGCGTTGAGCGCGCTGCTCGTGCGCGCCTGGCGGACACCGGCACCGCCGCAGACCGCCGAGACGCACGTGACGCCGGTCGTCCAGACGCCGGCGCCGCAGACGACGCCCGTCCCTGCGTCGCCCGCAGCATCCGCCGCGGTGACCGGCCCGGCCGCTGCGGCAACGACGGGGCGGCTCGAGATCACGTCCGACCCGTCGGGAGCACGCGTCGCGATCGATGGCAGCCCTCGGGGCACCACGCCGTTGACCCTGACGCTGCCGCCCGGCGAACACGGCATCGTCCTCACGTCAGGTCCCACGGTCACGCGACGCACCGTCAACGTGGCGTCAGGCTCGACGTCTACGTTGATGGTCTCGCTCGGCGCGCTCGGGTCGGCTGGCGGATGGGTGGCGTTCGACACGCCGCTGGATCTGCAGGTCTCGGAGGGAGGCAGCCTCCTCGGCACGACCAAGGCGAGCCGCCTGATGCTGCCGGCCGGCACGCACCGGCTCGAGCTCAGCAGCCCGCAGCTCGGCATCCAGGACACGCTGACCGTGGACGTCGAGGCCGGCAAGACGGTGTCGGCGCGCGTCCCGGTGCCGAACGGATCGCTGTCGTTGAACGCGCTGCCCTGGGCGAACGTCTGGCTCGACAATCAGCCGCTCGGCACGACGCCAGTGGCGAACGTGGCGGTGCCGGTCGGCCAGCACGACGTCATCTGGCGACATCCGCAGCTCGGCGAACGTCGCCAGGCCGTCGTCGTGCACGCGAGAACTCCCGTGAGAGTCGTGGTGGATCTCACGAAATGATCGCCGCATGGGGGCTGCTGATCTGGCTGGCGCTCGGCGCGGCGCCGCAGGAGCGTGCCGCATCCGGCGCGGACCTCACGGAGGCGAAGGCGCTGTACGCCGCGGGGTCGTATGAAGAAGCGCTCGCGAAGCTCTCGGCGATCGAGGATCTCGCCGCGGTCGACGAAGCCGATCAGTACCGCGCGTTGTGCCTGCTCGCGCTGGGCCGGACGACGGAGACCGAGCAGTCGCTCGAATCTCTCGTGAAGCGCCGCCCGCTCTTCAGGATGTCGGAAGCGGACGTCTCGCCGCGGCTCGTGACCATGTTCCACGCGGTGCGGAAGCGCGTGCTGCCCGAAACGGCGCGCACGACGTACGTCCGCGCGAAGCGCAGCTTCGATCAGAAGGACTTCGAGGCCGCCGCGGCGGACCTCAAGATCCTGCAGCGGCTGCTCACCGACGAGGACATGGATCAGGCCGCGAACGGCATGACGGACCTCGGGATGCTCGCCGACGGCTTCCTCAAGCTGGCCGAAGCCGAGCTCGCCACGAAGAAGCCGGCGCCGAGCGGCGCGTCGCCGCCGGCGGTCGCTGCCGCTGCGCCAACGCCGGCTCGGGCACCCGGCACGCCCGAGATCTACTCGATCGCGGACGCCGACGTGATCCCCGCCGTCGAGGTCAGCCGCCGTCTGCCGCCGTGGCGACCGCCGAACGCCGCGTTCGCGGCACGCGAACTGCGCGGCATCCTGCGGCTGACGATCAACGAGGGCGGCCAGGTGGAATCGGCGTCGCTCGCCGAGCCGATCGGCGGCGGCTACGATCCGCTGCTGTTGGACGCCGCGAAACAGTGGGTGTTCCGGCCTGCGACGAAGGCCGGCACGCCGGTCAGGTACTCAAAGGACGTCCCGATCATCCTCGCCCCGTCGCGTTGACGCGGCCGGCGCGTCGAGATCGCGCTCGCGAAGCCCGTTGCCCGGCCCGGTCCGGGCGCCTACCGTCGACGTCAGCATGAGATAGCTGTCGAACGAGATCGGCACGAGCATCGGCGCCGACCGGCCCACCGGCGTGGCGCGGCGCACACGCAGCACCGTCTCGGAATCGAGCGGCGCCGGCGTGGAGACGTGCAGGTCGATCTGCTCCAGCTCGACGACCTGCCGGAAGCGCCGATGGTCGCGCAACACGGCCGCGCCGACCTCCGACGTCACGGTGGCATGACCGACGACGCCCTTGGGCGGCACGAAGAAGCAGAGACCGTCGCCCGGGCTGACGCGCTGACCGTCAGAGCTCTCGCCGAGCCCGACCACCTGCCGCCCGGCCACCACGATCTTCAGGAACTCCTCGGACGTCATGCCGATGTCCGGGACCACGCCCGCAACCCAGTACCGCGGCGGCTTCACGCCGGCATCGACAGCCGGCTCGGCGCGGTCCGAGGCCGCGGCCTCGTGTCGATCCACTGAGCGGTCGAGCGCGTCGACGATCCGATTGAGCGGGACCCCAGCCTCGAGCACGGCCAGCACGTCAGCATGAGGTAGGGCGCCGCGCGCGACGAGGTCCGACAGCCGCAGCAGCGACTCGAGATCGATCACCGAGATCCCGTAGACGTCGGGACGCGCGCCAGGTGCCCGCTCGGCCGGAGGCGTCAACCGCACGAGCAACGGTGCCGCGATGTTCGCGAGCTCCCGGCCGGCCTCGAGCACGTGCTGCACCTCCACCGGCGTCGGCGATCCGCTCCAGGGAGACTGCACCACGACGGCGAGCTCGTGGGACGATGGGGATCGCCAGCGGCCCCATCGAAGCGCGCCCGACCGTCCGCTCGTGTCGGGGAACGTCACGTCGAACCCCAGCGCATGCCCCAGCCAACAGACGAGGTCCCGCAACACGCGCTCGTACTGTTCGCCGGGCACGTGCCGGGCTTGCGCGATCCACCCGCGCACCAGCTCGGCGTCACGTCCGTATTCCCGCAGAAATCGTCGCAGCCGCTCCGTGGCGCTGTCGAACGCCGGATCGTCGTCGAGCCGCCCGAGCAGCAGGAGCAACTGGCTGAGCGACAGAGTCATTCGCTGGCGGGAGCGGGCTGCGGCGCCCGCGCGAGCAGCAGCGGTCCGGCCGGGACGCGGCCGATGCTGTCGGCTCGCTCGAGCGTGACCTGCACGCCGGTCACCGGCCGAGGCAGCGACGCGGGGTTGCGGGTCACGAGCGATGCGCCGTTGGCATCCGGCACGAGCTGGCCCACGTGCACGGCGCCTTCGGGCGACGTCAACCAGACCTGATGGGTCGAGCCCGCGCCCGGAGACGCCAGCCCGAAGACGCTGACGGCGATTCCGCGGGACCGGCTCCAGATCACGTGGCCGGACGCGCCGGATGCCGCCTCGGTGCCGACGAGCGGGAATCGGAACAGGTCGGGTGCCGCGAGCACGTCACCGAGGAGCGTGGCGCGCTCCATCGCGCGAGCTGCGGCATCGCCCTGCCGCTGGAGCTCGGCGCGGGCCGCGGTCAACTGGGCGTCCATCGCGGCAGCCGTACGCTCGGCGTTGGCTGCGCGCTCCGCCGTCTCTCTCAGTTGTCGAACCAGTACGGTGCCGCCCCACGCGGCGATCGCAAGAACGAGCACGACGCCGCCGGCAGCGACGCGACGGCCGAAGAGACTGCGGACCGCATCGGCGGGCGGAGGCTCCGCGTGGGGCGATTCGGGCCGGGGGACTTCGCGCAAACGGAACGGCGCGACGGGCACGTCGATCGGCGGCAGTTCAGGCGGCGGTGCGGCCGGCTCGACGACCGCAGGCAGCGCCGCCTGAGGTCGAGGCACAGGCACGGGACCTCGCTGAACCTCGCGTTCCTCCTCGTGAATCTTCAGCACGCTGTCGAGCGGAAACGGCGCGGCGGGCGGCGCGAGCGCCTGGCCGCCCTGTACGAGGCCGAGCGCCGTGCGCACCTCGCGCGTGAGCGCGGAGACGTCGGCACGCAGGTCCGATTCGAGTGCGGCCAGCCGCGCCTCCGCGCGCTCGTAGCTCCGCAGGGACAGGTCGGCCGTGGCCCGGCAGGTTTCCGCGAGCGCGAGCGCCTGCGCCCGCACCTGCCGCAGCGGCTCCTCGTGCATGTCGCGCACGGCGGCCCACTCGTGCTGGATCGCGCGCTCGAATCCGCGCAGCCGGTCCAGCGCTTCGTGCTGGAGCCGGCTCTCGACGTCCCGAAACTCGCGCAGTCGCGCCTCGACGTCGGCGATGGCCTGGGCGTGACGCTGGTCGACGGCGGCCCACCGGTCCAGCAGCTCGGCACCACGCTCGGTGAGCAGCTTCAGCCTGGCCTCGAGCGGTTCCAACTGGAGCTGGGCCTGACGCCATTCGCGCAGCGCGGCGTTCATCTGGTCGATCTGGCCGTGAAGATCGATGGTGCCGGGCTCCACGCGCGCATGATACACAAAGCGGCCCGCCGCCGGTCTGGTGGTTTTACCTGCCGCCGGCACAAGTTACATGGACCCCTTACACGATGGCGGACCGGCCTGGCTGCGCCGTGTCCCTTCGAGGCGCGCCCTGTCTGGTACGCCGTTTGGTCTTCAACCCACCGTCGCACTCCCCAGGACTGTTCAGAACATGCTCCCCGGCTCGTGGTGTGTTCAAAAGGAGCAAGTCATGAAGCGGAACCTGTTTGGCGTGTTGGCCAGCGTGGCGATTGCCGGAACGCTCGTGGCCGCACAGGGGTCCCCCTCGTCCGGGTCGCCGTCAGCGCAGTCCCCGTCCTCGTCACCCTCTCAGCAGCCAGCGATGCCATCAGCGGCGGAGCGCGAGCAGAACGTGACGGTCACGGGCTGTCTCATCCAGGGCTCCAACCCTGATACGTTCCTGCTGGAGAACGCCAAGACGTCAAGTGGTGGCTCCATCTCATCGTCTGCCCGGCCGTCATCGGGATCGGCGAGCCAGCCTGGCGCGAGCTCGTCGAGCATGTCGTCGGTGGCGAGTGCGGGTCAGACGTACGTGATCGATGGAGCGACCTCGCTGAACCTGAAGACGCAGGTCAACCACCAGGTGACGATCATCGGAACCGTGGCATCGGCCGCGGGCAGCTCGATCGGATCGCCCAGCAGCTCCGGCGCCGGATACGGCAGCGCAGGGAGCAGCAGCGCGAATCCCGGGAGCAGCGCGGGCAGCATGAGCGCGCCGAGCTCGAGCAGCTCCAGCTCCGCGAGCGCGCATCACGACGAGAGCAAGCTCGCGCGCCTGACGGCGAAGAGCGTGACGAAGATCAGCGACACCTGCTCGTCGGCTGACTAGAACGGCTTCGAGGTGTGCGTGTTGGTGTGAGGTGAGTTCTGAGCGGCGGTTCGAGGCAATGCTTCGATACCCGCCGCTCAGAACGGCCGTACGATCGCACCGTTCCGAGCGGTCACGCCACGGCCGCCGACGAGCCAGACCTACTGCTTCTTCGCGACGACGGTCGGTTCGTAGAGCAGTTGGCGGACGCCCTTGAGAAGATCCTCGTAGCGGAGATCGACGAAGCGGATCACACCGCTGCCGTCGATAACGTAGACGGCTGGATAGCCGCCCACATTCCAGGTCGAGGCGATCGGCCCGCGGCCGTCGGGCCCCGGCGCGTCCCACCACGATCGATAGTTCAGCGACTCCGATGCCTTGGCTTGCCTCGCTGCGGCCGCCGTGGACCCCGTCTCCACGCCGAGCAGCGCGAACGGCCACTGCCTGTAGAGCTCGAGCATGAGGCGCTCGTACGGGAAAAGACTGCGACAGATCCCGCACCACTCGGCGGAGAAGACGAGCGCGACGATCCGGCCGCGGTAGTCGCTGAGCCTGAACTCCACGCCGTCGAGATCTTTGCCGGCGATGTCGGGCGCGGTCTTGCCGACCGTGAGCGAGCTGATCATGAACCGCGGACCGGCAACGAGCCTCGCATGCCCGGGGCGCGCCGCGGCCAGCGCGTCGAGCTTGCGCAGCACCCGCTGCTCCTGAGAGGCGCTGAGACGTCTAGTCTGGACGTATCGCGCGAACTGCCACAGCACGGTTTCGGCATGCGGCGCCCACTTCGCCGGATCGGTTTCGCCGGCCAGCATGGTGTCGAGCGCGACGAGGCTCTCGGCCACTTGCCGGTCGGTGAAGGCTTTGACGGTCATCGGGACGTCTCGCGGGACGTCGAACGAGAGCGCCGTTTGTGCGAGAGCCTGGGAACCAGCGAGGATCAGCAGTGCCGGAACCAGGAGGAGCGGGCGGAGAACGCGTTGAGCCAGTAGTGCCACGAACTTGCTTCCTTGCGGTCGAACGCTTGCCAACGTCATGACAATGATAAGACCCGTGGAAGCGGAGTGCAGCCCCAAAAGCACCGAGGCTGCACTTTTCTGGGAGGCGACGACCTACTGAGGGAACCGGCCGACGGCGACGAGCAGGTCGAGACGGGCTCGTCGAAGGGCATCTTCCGCGATGGCGGCCGTTGTCTCGGCGTCGCGGGCGGAACGCTGCGCGTCGATCACCTCGATGTTGGTGGTCGCGCCGACCTCGAAGGCGGCCGTGCTGATCCGCAGCACCTCGTTGGCCTGGTCGGCCGCCCGCCGTGCGCTTTCGAGCGCCCGCTCCTGGCTCGCGACGGCCTCCTCGGCCACGCGGATTTCCGCCCGGACCTCGATCTCGCGCGTCGTGCGCGCGAGCTGCGCGCGGTCGAGCGCGATGCGGCGCAGCGCCAGTTGGGCGCGAGGCGACGAGTCGAACACCGGCTGTGAGATCGAGAACGCGAGCCGCCACGTGCGCGCCGGCTGGAACAACCCCGCTGGAGCGACGAGCTGTGGCGTGAACGCCACCGAGGCCGTCGGCACCCAGACCTTCCAGGCGTCGCGGATCACGTGCTCGGCGGATTGGATGGCCGCGGTCTGCGCGCGCAGGTCGGGGCGCCTGGTCATCCACTCCTCCGCCGCGCCCGACGGCGGCGGTTCGAAGGCCGGCACGCCGGCCGCGTCGATCGGGCCGTCTTCAGCCAGCGCGACGCCGAGCGCCTCCTGCGCGCGCCGCAGGGCCAGGCGCGTGTTCTCGAGGCGGGATTCGTCGCCCGACACGGCTTGCGCCGCGCGCAACTGGTTGAGGCGGCTGCCGACGCCGCCGGCCAGGCGCTTCTCCGCGTAGTCGAGATGCGCGCGGGCGTTCTCGAGCGCGCGCTCGTCGACGTCGAGCTGCCGGCGCGCGGCGACGACGGCGAGGTAGGCCTGCGCGGCGGCGACGGCGACCTGCCGGCGCACGTCGGCCGCCGTCTCGGTCGCGACCGTGATCTCGTCGCGCGCCTGCGAGACCTGCGCCCAGGGCACGGCCGCCAGGAGCGGCATCGACGCGGTGGCACCGAAGGCGAACTGGTTCTGCGGCTGCGTGACGCCGCCGCTGAACCCGCGCGACCCGTCGAGCGTGGTGTTCGAGACGGACGCGCTGACGAGAGGACGCGTCGTGGCGCGAACCACCTGGAGGCGCGCGTCGGCCTCCGACACGGCCGTCGCCGCCGTCGCCACCGACGGGTTCCGTTCGATCGCGATCCGCACGGCCTCGTCGAACTCCACACGCCGAACCGCCGGCGGTGCCTGTGCGAAGGCCGTCGCGGCCCACGCGATCGCGAACATCGCGGACAACGTCAGCCGGCCGCTCCGCTTCGCTCGCCCGGCGAACCGGGCCCCACGGACCTCGAACGGCGGACCGTTCTTGCTACGCATGCGCGACTCCTGTGTCGGGCGCGTCGCCGCCGCGAACGGCACGGCCCGGCGCCACCGTCCGGATCAGCACGTAGAGCACGGGAATGAACACGATGGAGAGGAACGTGGACGCGAGCATGCCGCCGACCACGGTCGTGCCCACCGAGTTGCGGCCGGCCGATCCCGCGCCGCTCGCCAGCGCGAGCGGCAGCACGCCCAGGATGAACGCGAACGACGTCATCAGGATCGGCCGCAGCCGGATCCGCGCCGCCTCGACCGCGGCCTCGACGATGGACTGGCCCTGCTCGCGAAGCTGCTCGGCGAACTCGACGATCAGAATCGAGTTCTTCGCCGCGAGCCCGATGAGCATCACGAGGCCGACCTGGCAGAACACGTCGTTCGACAGCCCCCGCATCCATTGGGCGCCGAGCGCGCCGAACACGGCGAGCGGCACGCCGAGCAGGATGATGAACGGCAGCACCCAGCTCTCGTACTGCGCCGCGAGCACGAGGTAGACGACGAGCAGGCTGAGGCCGAAGATGTAGATCGCCTGCGCCCCGCCCTTGATCTCCTCGAGCGCCTGCCCCGCCCACTCGAAGCCGTAGCCGGCCGGCAGCGTCTCGGCGGCGAGCTGCTCCATGGCCGCGAGCGCCTCCCCCGAGCTGACGCCAGGAGCGGGCCCGCCGGTGATCTCCGTCGATCGGAACAGGTTGAAGTGGCTGACCACCGCGGGCGCCGTCGACTCCGTGAGCCGCACGACGGAGTCGAGCGCCACCATCTGGCCGTTCGCCGACCGCGCGTAGTACTGCCGCAGGTTCGACGGATCGGCTCGGAAGCGCTGGTCGGCCTGCACGTAGACGCGGTACGCGCGGTTGTTGAAGTCGAAGTCGTTGACGTACTGCGAGCCGAGCAGCACCTGGAGCGCGTCGGTGACCTCGCGGATCGGCACGTTGAGGCTGCGGATGCGATCGCGATCGATCTCGACGAGCAACTGCGGATCGTTCGCCGTGAAGCTGCTGAACATGTTCGTCAACTGCCGCGACTGCATGCCCTTCGCGATCATCTGGCCCGTCACGGCCGCGAGCGTGTTCGTGTCGCTCCCGGCCTGATCGAGCACCTCGAACTGGAAGCCGCCGAACGACGAGAGCCCCTGGATCGCCGGCGGCGCCGTCGGGATCACGAGCGCGCCCGGAATCGCGCCGAACAGCATGCCGCGCAGCCGGGCCAGCACGGCCCCGAGCGAGTGGTCGGCGCCGCGGCGCTCCTCGAAGTCCTTCAGCTTCACGAACATCAGGCCCTGGTTCGGGGCCGCGCCGCTGAAGCTGAACCCGCCGACCGAGAAGACGCTCGCGATCTCCGGCTGCTTGAGCAGAATGGCTTCCGCCTGCCGGGCGATGTTCGTCGTGTACTCCAGCGACGCCCCGGACGGCGCCTGCAGGATCGTGATGAAGTAGCCCTCGTCCTCGTCGGGCAAGAACGACGACGGCACGGCCCGGTAGACGAGCCACGTGGCGCCGAGCGCCAGCAGGAACAGCCCGAGCATCGCGGCCCGCGCCCCGACCAGCACGCGAATCAGGCGCACGTAGCCGGCCGTCGCGCCGTCGATCACGCGGTTGACGCCGGTGAAGAACCAGCCGTGCGTGTGGCTCTCCTTGTCGAGCAGCAGCGCCGACAGCGCCGGCGTGAACGTGACGGCGTTGAACACCGACAGCAGCACCGCGAACGCGATCGTCAGCGAGAACTGCTGGTACATCCGGCCGGTCGTGCCCGGAAAGAACGCGACCGGCACGAACACGGCGATCAGCACGAGGCCGATGACGATGACGGCCGAGAACACTTCCTGCATCGCGTCGATCGCGGCGCGGCGCGCGCTCTTGCCGTGCTCGCGCATGTGCCGCTCCACGTTCTCGATCACGACGATCGCGTCGTCGACGACGATGCCGGTCGCCAGGACGATGCCGAAGAGCGTCAGGGTGTTGATCGAGAAGTCGAAGAGCTTCACGAACGCGAACGTGCCGACGAGCGACACGGGGATCGTGATGGCGGGGATGATCGTGCTGCGCCAGTTCTGCAGGAACAGGAACATCACGAGGACGACGAGCACGATCGCCTCCGCGAGCGTCTCGAGCACCTCGCGGATCGACTCGCGGACGACCTGCACGTTGTCGAAGGCGACGACGGCCTGCAGGCCCGGCGGGAAGTTGCGCTGGAGCCGCGTCAGCTCCGCCTGGACGGCGTCGAAGACGGCAATCGCGTTCGCCGACGGCAGCGGCTGGATGCCGATGCCCGACGCCTCCAGCCCGCCGAAGCGCAGGCGCGACGAGTAGCTCTCGGCGCCCAGCTCGACCCGTCCCACGTCGCTCACGCGCACGAGCGCGCCGTCCTCCCCGGCCTTGACGACGATGCCCTCGAACTGCGGGATCTCGGAGAGCCGGCCCTGCGCGCGGACGCTGAGCTGGAACATCTGGTCGGACGAGGCCGGCGACTCGCCGATGCTGCCGGCCGCGACCTGCACGTTCTGCTCGCGAAGCGCCGCGACGACGTCGCTCGCCGTCAGCCGGCGGGCCGCGAGCTTCGCCGGATCCAACCACAGCCGCATCGCGAACTTGCGCTCGCCGAAGATGATGATGTTGCCGACGCCCGGAATGCGCTTGAGCGCATCCCGCACGTACACGTCGATGTAGTTGCTGATGAACAGCGAGTCGTAGCGGTTGTCGGGAGAGAAGAAGCCGACGGCCCCGAGGAACCCGGCCGACTGCTTCGTGACCGTCACGCCGTTCGTCCGTACCTCCGGGGGGAGCCGGCCGAGCGCCTGGTTGACGCGGTTCTGCACGTCGACGGCCGCGAGGTCGGGATTGCGGCCAATCTCGAACGTCACCGTGATGCTGCTGAACCCGGAGCTCGTGCTCGACGAGCGGATGTTCATCATGCCTTCGACGCCGTTGATCGCCTGCTCGAGCGGCGTCGTCACGGCCGTCTCGACCGCCTGCGCGTTCGCGCCGGTGTAGAACGACGAGACCGTGACGGTCGGCGGCGTCAGATCCGGGTAGCGCGCGATCGGCAGCGAGGGGATCGCGATCGCGCCGGCCAGGATGATCAGCAGCGAGCAGACCGTCGCGAGGATCGGACGGCGGACGAAGAAGGCCGAGAGCACTACTCGCCTCCCGTCTTCGCGCCCGCCGGACCGCCGGCCGCCGCAGGCGGCGGCGCGGCCGGCATCGCCGTGACCGGCGCGCCGTCGCCGATCTTCTGCGTGCCCGAGACGATCAGCCGATCGCCGGGCGCGAGCCCGGATCGCACGACGTACTCGCTGCCGACGACGTCGCCGAGCGAGACCGGGCGCTGGCGGGCGATGAGTCCGCTGCCGCTCGATTCGGCGACGAACACGAAGAACTGGCCGTTGATCCGCGTGACCGAGACGACCGGCACCGTGAGCCCCGGGTGCGTGTCGAAGATCACGGCGGCCTTCACGGTCTGGTCGGTGCGGAAGCGGCCGCCGCGCGCGTCGAGCGGCGTCTTGACCAGCACCGTCTGCGTCTCATCGTCGACGGTCGGCGAGACGAACGTCACGCGCTCGGTCGCGAGCACCTCGCCAGCGTCGCTGAGGATCCGAACCGGCAGGCCGATACGCAGGCGCGCGGCCTGCTGCACCGGCACGTTGATGTACACCTCGAGCGCGGAGTTGTCCTCGACCGTCGTGAGCGGCGTGGCCTTCGTCACGCGATCGCCCACGCGCACGGGGATGTCGCCGACGACACCGGCGGTCGGCGCGACGACGCGGTAGTAGGCCAGCTCCGCCTGCTGCTGGCGGATCTGATCCTGGATGGCCTCGAGCTGCGCCTCCGCGGTGCGCTGCTGCGTGACGGCCAGCTCGTACTCCTGCCGGCTCATCGCGCCGATGTCGAGCATCGCCTTGGCGCGCTCCGCTTGCTGGCGGGCGAACGACGCGTCCGCGTCGCGGGCGATCCGCATCGACTCGAGGCTGGCCACCGCCGCCTGCTGCACGTTCGCGTCGATCTCGAAGAGCGGCGTGCCGCTCGAGACGCGATCGCCCGCGGTGGCGAGGATCTTCGTGATGAAGCCCTCGGCCTGCGGCTGGATACGCGTGGAGCGGCGCGACTTCAGCACGCCGACGAAGAGACCGCTCTCCTCGATGGGCTTCTCGGCGAGCGCGACGACGCCAACCGGCATGCCGACACCGCCGCCTGCTGCGGCACCCGGCGGCGTACCCGCCTCCGGGCCGGAGGTGCACGAGGCCGCGATCGTACCGGCCGCAACGAGCAGCGCGGCCATCCAGACGGGCACGGCGCATCGGCCGAACGCCGGCAGCCAGGATCTCGATTGTGATGAAGGCATAGAGTCCACGACCAGACGAGCCAGGGGACAAGGCTCGCAAACCCTATACGTTATCAAACACGTTGGGTTCGGCCACTACACGACGGCGCGCACCGCGGCGGCGGGACTCTATAATCCGAGAGTGTCTCGCCAGTCGGTCGACGGCATGGTCGACGACGTCTACGTCGAGCTGCGGCGCGTCGCCGCGCGGTACATCAGGCGCGAACGCGCCGCCAGCGTGCAGGCGAGCGACCTCGTCCACGACGCGTACCTCCGCCTCGCGAAGGACGGCGGCACCCCCTGGACGGATCGCGCGCACTTCCTCGCCATCGCGGCGATCGCGATGCGACGGCTGCTCGTCGAACGCGCGCGAGCGCGCGGCGCGGCCAAGCGCGGCGGCCGCCGCGTCCAGGTGACGCTCGACGAGCGCCTGCTCGTCGGCGACGACCCGAGCCATGCCGTGGATCTCGTGGCGCTCGATCGCGCGCTCGCGGAGCTTGCCGCGCTCGATCCGGCGCAGGCGCGCATCGTCGAGCTGCGGTACTTCGGCGGCTTGTCGATCGAGGAAACGGCCGCCGCGCTCGCGATCTCGCCCGCGACCGTGAAGCGCCACTGGACGGTGGCGCGCGCCTGGTTGCTGCGCGCGCTCACGGCCGCCTCCTGAGATGGCCCGCCCGCTCGATCCCGCGACCTGGCAGCGCGTCACCGACGTCTTTCACGCCGCGCTCGAACATCCTGCCGATGAGCGCGCGGCGTTCCTGGACCGCGCCGCTGCCGGAGATGCACGCGTCCGTGACGAGGTGGAGGCACTGCTCTCGGCCCACGGTGCGGCGGGTGACTTCCTGGAGAAGCCGCCGGCGGAGGTCGCGGCGCTGGCTGGATCCACGGCGACCGAAGACTTGCCCGTCCCCGAACACATCGGGCCGTACGCGATCCGCGGAGTGCTGGGCCTGGGCGGCATGGGGGTCGTCTACCTCGCCACCGATACGCGGCTCGGCCGTACGGTCGCGCTCAAGACGGTCGCTCCGGCGCTGGCGCGCGACGACACGCGACGCGAGCGCCTTCGACGCGAAGCGCGCGCGGCCGCGTCGCTCGTGCATCCCGGCATCGCGACGGTCTTCGCGCTCGAGGAGATCGACGGGCAGGTGTACGTCGCGGCCGAGTACGTGCAGGGCGGCACCCTCCGCGAGGAGATCGCCCGCGGCGTCTTGCCGCTCGACCGCGCGCTCGACGCGATGATCGCCGTGTCGCGCGCGATCGCGGCCGCCCACGCGCGCGGCATCGTGCACCGCGATCTCAAGCCCGAGAACGTGATGCGCACGTCGGACGGCACGCTGAAGGTGCTGGACTTCGGCCTCGCCCACGATCCCGAGTGGCCGGCGCCGGGGCTCACCCTCGAGGGCCACCTCGTCGGCACGCCGGCCTACATGGCGCCGGAGCAGGCACGCGGGCAGCGCGCCGACGCGCGCGCCGACGTCTTCTCGCTCGGCGTGATGCTGTACGAGCTTCTCACCGGCACGAACCCGTTCGCCGCCGAGGACGCGGCGTCCACGCTCGCGCAGATCCTCGAGGTCGAGCCGCCGCCGTTGGCGACGCGCGTGCCGGCAGGAGCGCCACCCGAGACCGTGGCGATGCTCGAGCGCACGCTGCGGACGTGCCTGGCCAAGACGGCCAGCGATCGATTCCAGTCGGCGGCCGAGCTGGCGGGCGCGCTCGAGCAGATCCGCCGCCAGCCAGGGCTGGCGGCAAAGCCTCTCGACGTGTCCACCCATCCGTCGCCCGCGCGAGGACGCTGGTGGTGGCTGTTCCACCAGGTGACGGCAGCAACCGGATACCTCCTGCTGCTGCTCCCGCTGTGGGATCGGCGAACCGCGTTCGGCGACCCTCGAGCCGGCACGCTCGTCTTCGTCGCCGGCCTCGTCGCCGCCGTCGTCGCCAGCACGCTCCGGCTGCACCGCTGGTTCGCGATCCAGCTCGACCCTGCGGCCGGTCCCACGCCCGACGTGCGCGGAACGCGGTGGCTCCGCGCCGCCGATCTGACGTTCTCGGGTGCGCTCGCCGTCGAGGGCATCGGCGCCGTGCTCGCCGCGCCGGGTTGGGGCGTGCTGCTGCTCGGCGCCGCCGCGGCCGTGCTCGTCACCGCCGTCGTGATCGAACCGACGACGGCGCGGACGGCGTTCGGCCGGGAAGCGCCGGTGTGAGACGGACGAGCGCCGAGGTGCGCGCGGCACGGTTCAGCGCGCAAACCGCGTCCGCAACGCGACGAGCGCCATCGACATCGATTCACGGGCGGTCGACGCAACGATCGGCGCGAGCACGGTGCGCAACCCGAACGGCACGTCCCGGCTCAGGCTGATCGACTCGCACTCGGCGATGACGCCGCCGGGCACCGCCTCGTATCGCCAGTACGCGTTCAGCTTCCAGAGAAACCCCCGGTCTTCACCCGGGCCGAGCCGCCGCTCCTGCGGCGTGCCCGGCGCACGCAACTCGGCGATCGCGATGGCCCGGCTCTCGCTCGAGGCGCGCGTCGCGCCCAGGAGGCTGAACGTGACGTCGTGCTCGGTGTCGTAGACGACGGTGACGATCTTCTGGCGCCGCAGCCTCAGGAACACCCGCGCCGATCGGGGCCGTCGTTCGAGGATCGCCGATCGGAGGACGTCGTCCTGGATCACGGGCGGATCGGCGCGCTCGATCGACGCGATGAGATCCGGCACCGTGACGTTCGGCACGAGCACGGCGCCGCGCCAGTGGTGTACGAGCGCGTCCGGGACCTCGACCGGTCCATCGCCGTCCTCGGCGGTTTGCATGGCTCGCACGAGGATCTGCCCGGCGAGGACGTCGCGCCGATCGACCCGTCCGCCTGGCTCCGCGTCCATCACGAGGAACGACCCGGCGTGCGCGGTGTCCACGTGTCGCCGGTGCTCCGTCGCCGCCACGTATCGCTGCCATCCCGAGAGCGTCGCCGGGCCGGGGCCGGCCCCTGCGGCACGGAGCGAACTGGTTGGCGAGATGGCCAGCACGGCCAGCGCCAACACCACACGGACGGCTCGACGATTCACAGCGGAGCTCATGCCTGCGTAAGCGCGAAGCACGACCGAACCGGCTCGCAGCGCGGCGTGGGTCGCACGGTCGGACGATCGAATGAGCCGCCGGCGAATGAGCCGCCGACGCGCGTCCTCGCGCATACGTGGATGGAGGGCAACTGCCGATGGCCACCACGCCGCTGACTGCGTCCCAGTTCTCCAGGACCGAGCCCGCTCCTTCCGCCACGCGCGATCTCAGGAGCCTGACCGCCGCGTGGGAGAAGAAGGCGCTGATCTGGATGGCGCGCCGGATCCCGCGCGCGATCCACTCGGACCATCTCACCGCGCTGGCGCTCGTCGCGATGGCTGGGGCCGGAGCGTCGTACTGGTTGGCGAGCACGACGCCCGTAGGTCTCTGGCTCGCCTCGCTGTGCCTCGTCGTCAACTGGTTCGGCGACAGCCTCGACGGCACACTCGCCCGCGTGCGCGATCGTCAACGGCCGCGGTACGGCTTCTACGTGGATCACGTCGTGGACGAGTTCGGCGTCGCGTTCCTGCTCGGCGGGCTCGCGCTCTCTGGCTACATGAGCCCTCCGGTGGCCATCGCCCTGATGGTCGTGTACTTCATGCTGTGCATCGAGGTCTTCCTCGCCACGCACGTGCTCGGCCGGTTCCGGATGAGCTTTTTCAAAGTCGGACCGACCGAACTGCGGCTGCTGCTCATCGCAGGAAACGCCGTGGCTGTCTGGCATCCCACCGCGAACGTGCTCGGCTCCACGCTGCCCGTGTTCGACGTCGGCGGGGCGATTGGCGCGGCTGGCCTGCTCGTCACGCTGCTCTACTCTGCCGCGCGGAACACGCGCGCGTTGTATCGGCTCGAGCCGCTTCCCGGAGCTGAACGCTCGTGACGTCACGCCGGGGCGTGGCGTTCGTCGCGGTGGGCGCGCTGGGCTTCGCCGTGCAGATCGGGACGGTCTGGTCGTGCACGGTCCTGGCTGGCGTGCCGCATGCCGTCGCCACGGCGCTCGGCGTGGCGACGGCCATCGTCCACAAGTACGAATGGCACCGGCGCTGGACATGGCGCGATCGCACCGGCCGCTCGCCCGGCGCGGCGCCGTTCGTGCGCTTCGTCGTGGCGACGGGTGCGCTCTCGCTCGTCGGCAACGTCGCGATTGTCTCGCTGCTCGTGGCCAACCTGCCCATCGGCGTCGTGGCGGCCAACGCCGGCGCCGTCACGGCCTGCGCGTTCGCCAACTTCGTCGTCACCGATCGGCTCGTGTTCACACCGCGCTGACGATCGCGATCACGGGCCGTCGGCCTCAGCCCATTGCTATGATTGGTCGTTGTCTTCCCGGATCTCGCGCGTCGCGTCCTATCCGGCGGTGGCCTGCATTGCGGCCGCCGTCGTGCTGTCGCTCGTCGCGACCGCGTCGTCTCAGACGCCGGGAGCCTTCGTGCTCTACACGCCTGAGGCGCGCCATCAGCTCACCGTGCGCACGCTCGGCGGCGCGGAGTTCGTCTCGCTGGAGCAGCTCGCGTCGATCTTCAAGCTGCGCATCACGGAAGACACGCTCGTCGGCGGGCTCACGGTCCAGGGCAGCGGCCAGACCATCCTCCTGATCCCGGGGCAGTCGTTCGCCTCGATCGGACCCGGCAAAGTCGTCGCGCTGCCGGCGGCCCTCCAGCGCGATCGCAACACGTGGCTCGTGCCGATCGACTTCCTGCGGCTCGCGCTCGGACCTGCGCTCGGCCAACGCGTGGAGATCCGGCGGCCCGCCCGCACGGTCCTGTTCGGAGACGTGCGCCTGCCGCAAATCACCGCGCGCATCGACCGCGTGCCGCCCAACGCGCGCGTCACGCTCGAGCTGCAGTCGCCGGCGCCGCATCGCGTCACCCGCGAGGGCAACCGGCTGCTCGTGCGGTTCGACGCCGTGGACGTCGATCTCGCGCCGGTGCAAGGGGAAGCCGACGAGTTCGCGCCGGCCGTGCACGCCGACGGCACGACCGTCGTGGTCGATCTCGGTCCGTCCGCGGCCAACTATCGCGCGGACGACTCGGACCCGGCGCGCGTGACGATCGATCTGCTCGCGCCCGGGGCACCGCCGGCCGCGCCGCCGCCCGTGCCGGTCGCCCGCGCCGCTGCGCCCGACCCTGGCACGACCGGCCGTTCCACCGGCCTGGACACGATCGTGCTCGATCCCGGGCATGGCGGCGACGATGACGGCGTGCGTGGGCCGGGGGGCACGAAGGAAAAGGACTACGTCCTGCAGTTCGCGCGACGGCTCAAGGCGGCGATCGAAACGCGCATCGGGCTGCGGGTCGTGCTGACGCGCGATGCCGACGAGGCCGTGCCGCTGGATCGCCGGGCAGCCATCGCCAACAACGACAAAACGGATCTTCTGATCAGCCTGCACCTCAACGCCTCGGTGCGCCAGGAGACGCGCGGCGCGCAGGTGCTCGCGCTCAACGCGGCCGAGTACGCGAACCGCACCGGCACATCGGAAGTGAGCGAGCCGCCTGTCCCCGTGATTGGCGGAGGAACGCGCGCGATCGATCTCGTGCCGTGGGATCTCGCGCAGTTGCCGTTCGTCGATCGGTCCGTCGCGGTCGCCGCGACGCTGGCGCGCCAGCTCAAGGCGCATCAGGTGCCGCTCTTGAGCGACGACCCGGCGTATCTGCCGCTGCGTCCGCTCGTGTCGGCGAACATGCCCGCCGTCATGCTCGAGATGGGTTTCCTCTCCAACGGCGACGAGGAGGCGGCGTTGAATCGGGCCGACCGGCCCGGCGCGATCGTCGAGGCGGTGATCGCCACGGTGGAGGAACTTCGGCGGAGTGCGCCCCTTCCGCCGCCGCTGCCCGGGGCGCGGCCGTGACGGCAGTACGCCGCGGCGATCCGCCAGACGACGCGCGTGCCGGCACCGCCGCCGCGGAGAGCCAGAACGGTCAGGCTCGCGCCGTCGTGCGGATCTCGCGGACGCACCTGTGGGCGGCCGGCCTGGCCGGCGCGACGGTGCTCGCGCTCGGCGTCTGGCTCGTCACGGCCAAGCTGCCGGCCCTGCTCCATCGCTCGGCCGCCAGCGGCGCGCCTGCGGCCGAGGCGCCGGTCTCGAGCCACGACGGCCGGCGTATTCTCGCGACGCTGTACTACGTGGCCGACGACGGCTACGGCCTCGTGGCGACGCGGGGCACGGCGCTCTACGGTGCGACCCCCGAGGAACAGGCCAGACAGATCGTCGTCGCGCAGGTGCAGGCGCCGCCGAGCGGCCAACGGTCCGCCATTCCGGATGGCACGACCGTCCGCACCGTGTTCCTCACGCAGGACGGCCGCGCGTACGTGGATCTCGGCGGCGCGATCCGCACGGGCCACACCGGCGGATCGTTCGACGAAGCGCTGGCCGCCTACGCGATCGTCAACGCCCTCACGGTGAACCTGCCGAGCGTGACCGCCGTGCAGATCCTCATCGACGGCCAGCAGGTGGACACGCTGGCCGGCCACCTCGATCTGAGATACCCGCTGAGCAAGGCGCTCGAGTGGGTGCGGAAAGGACCATGAGCCCGATGCCCCGACTGGATGGCCGTCTTCCCGACATGGTGCGGCCGACGAAACTGACGACTGGCGTGTCGATTCACGCCGAAGGATCCGTGCTGATCGAGGTCGGCCTCACGCGCGTGCTGTGCACGGCGTCGACCGAGGAGCGCGTGCCCCCCTTTCTCCGGGGATCCGGCAAGGGCTGGGTCACGGCGGAGTACGGCATGCTGCCGCGCGCGACGTCCACTCGAACGACGCGCGAGGCGACGACGGGCAAGGTGGGCGGCCGCACGCAGGAGATCCAGCGGCTGATCGGCCGCTCGCTCCGCTCGGTCGTGAACCAGACCGAGCTCGGCGAGCGGACGATCTGGATCGACTGCGACGTGCTGCAGGCCGACGGCGGCACGCGCACGGCGTCGATCACGGGCGGCTTCGTCGCGCTCGTGCTCGCGCTCGAACGCCTGCGCGAGCAGGGGACGCTCGCCCGCGTGCCGGTGACTGACTACGTCGCGGCGACCAGCGTCGGCGTGGTCGACGGCACGCCGCTGCTCGATCTCGCCTACACCGAGGATTCGAAGGCCGAGGTGGACATGAACGTCATCAAGACCTCGGACGGCCGCTTCATCGAAGTGCAGGGCACGGCTGAGTCGAAGCCCTTCAGCCGCGCCGAACTCGACGCGCTGCTCGCCCTGGCCGACATGGGCATCCGCGCGTTGATCGAACAGCAGCGCGGCGCCGTCGGAAAGATCCTGAAGTACTGACCGTCGTTCTTCGGCCCGGCGTCAGTTGACGACGTAGTCCACGAAGCACGCCGCCGACGGTTCGAGGAACGGGTCGTGTTCGAAGTCGTAGCCGGCGCTCGACAGCGCGCGCGTCGCGCCCGCAGGCGCGGCGCCGGCGCCCCTCGCGCCGCCGAACAGGATGCCCAGGCCCGTGGTGCGCGTGCGCATCGCCCGCGGGTCGAGCACGGTCGCGATCGTGTCGCGCGCGTCCTGCAGGTGGCGCCGCGACGCGGTGTCGGTCACCCTCGGCAGCGCCGCGGCGATCTGCGCATCGAGCGCGCGCAGCTCGCCGCGCAGCATCGCGCGGATCTCGTCGACCGGCGGCGGGCCGATGTTCAGCCGGTTGTCGAACGTGTCGAGGTAGGCGCGCTGCACGTTGCGCCGGTAGATGTCGATCGGCTGCGCCGGGTTCTGCAGCTCGGACCAGAGGCCGTTGCGCAGATCGCTCAGGAACTGGAGCGGCGCGTACGCGCCCGGCGCGACGGTGGCCTGCTCGGCCATCCGGTCGAGGCGCGGTACTTGGAGCAGCGCGTTGAGCAGCGACGTCTGCGCCGTGCGAACGCGGGCGACCGTGCCGACCGGCTCGATCCGCGCGAGGATCTCGCGGCTGGTCAGGAAGGCGGGCGCGCGAAAGACGTTCTTCAGCAGAAACTGTAGCGCGTCGGCTTGCCGGGCGCGCGGCACGATGGTGTAGCGGGCGCCGGTCTGCCCCGGATAGACCTCGCGCGATTCCACCCCGCCGATCAGGTTCGCCACGTGGCCGACCTCGAGGCGCCACTGCGCGACGAGCCGCCCGTAAGTATCGCGCAGGTCGTCGTACGACTCGCCCGGCCGCGTCGTCGCCGGGATCAGCATGTCGGCGACGCGCTGCAGGTTCTTCAGGCCGAGCTCCGTGGCGTGCACCGGATCGGCGTCGCCGACCGATTCGCGCTGCTGGCCCGGATCGAACGGAAACGCGTCGAGCTCGGAGGTGCCGCCGGTCATGAATCGCAGGTACGGCGTCGTGTCCTGCTCGCGGGCCCACTGGTCGAGCGTCTTCCTCTCGTCGTCGGGCATCGACGCACCCGGCACCGGCTTGTAACCCCAGGCGATCGCCCACCGGTCGTACGGTCCGATCTTCGGGATCAGATCGTCGACGGCGATGCCGTCCTCCGGCTGCGCGACGTAGTTGAAGCGCGCGTAATCCATGATGCTGGGCGTGTGACCGTTCTCCTTCACCCAGTTCTTGTCGCGGACCTGCGCCAGCGAGTAGAGCGAGCTGGCCTTCATGTTGTGCCGCAGGCCGAGCGTGTGCCCCAGCTCGTGCGCGACGACGAACTCCACCAGCCGGCCCATCAGATCGTCGGGCAGCGGCAGCGACGTCGCGCGCGGGTCGAGCGGGCCGACCTGCGTGAAGTACCACATCGACGCGAGGTTCAGCACGTTGTGGTAGAGCTGGATGTCGGCTTCGAGGATCTCACCGCTGCGCGGATCGTGGATGTTCGGCCCCGACGCGTTCTCGATCGTCGACGGCAGCCAGCGGATCACCGAGTAGCGCACGTCCTCCGGATCCCAATCGGGGTCCTCCGTCTTCGACGGCGCCTCCTTCGCGACGACGGCGTGCTCGAAGCCCGCGGCCTCGAACGCCGGGTTCCAGTCCTCGATGGCCTTCTTGATCCACGGCACGAACCGCGCGGGCGTCGCCGGATCGACGTAGTAGACGATCGGCTTCACGGGCTCGGAGATCGCGGCCGTCGGGTCCTTCTTCTCAAGCCGGTAGCGCAACAGGAACTCGCGCTCCGCGACCTTGTTCTCTTCCCGTCCGAAGTCGAAGGTGCCCGTGGTGAAGTAGCCGATGCGCTGATCGAACAGCCGCGGCGTCATCGGCGTTTCCGGCAGCTTGACCATGCTGTGGAACAGCACGATCGTGCCGCTCGTGCCCGGCCCGCCGCGCCCGCCCCCGTCGGTGATGCCGGTGTAGGTCTGCGTGACCTGCACGTTGATGTTCTGCGGGAACGACACGACCTTCTCGATGTAGGTGCGGCTCGGATCCATGCCGCGTGCGCCGAGCGCCTGCCGCGGCGAGAACTCCATCAGCTCGGCGGTGAAGAGCGACGTGACGTCGATCACGAGGTTGCCGATCGGGCTGATCGCCGCGACGTTGAACGCGCGCAGGATCGCCGGGTTGTTCGCGTCGGCGACCGCCTGTGCGATCGGCTTCGCCGGATCGGCCACGACGTCGTAGTGCACGAGCTTGAGGAACACGCGGTTGCCGTGCTGTTCCCAGCGGACGACGTGGTCGTCGATGACCTGGCCGCCGTACCCCGCGCCGAGCGTCGTCTTCTTGATCTGCGTGACCCAGAGGAAGTCCTTGCCGAGCTCGCTCTTGGGAATCTCGTAGTAGACGGTGTCGCCCACGCGATGCACCTTGAAGATCCCGTCGTCGGTCCGCGCCTCGCTCGTGATGACCTGGTTGAAGGGACGCGGTCCGCCGCCGCGTCCTCCGCGGCCGCCTGGCGGCGTGGCTGGCGCTTGCGCGGACGAGTTGTCCTGGCCGGCCGGCGCCGGCTCGGCGGGCGCCGGTGACGGTGCCGGAGACGGATCCTGCACCGCGAAGATGGGATCGCTTGGCGTGACGACGCCCTGCGATCCGACGGTCGGGCCCTGCGCCGACGTGCCGACTACGAATGCTGCCGCCGAAACCGCGCCGAGCACCCAGCCCGGCATGGTGCGCTTCGCTGCCATGCCCCGCTCCCTGGAGAGACGAACCCGTAAAAAGTATACGGGATAGAATCGGCGCCGTGCTGCTCGTCGCCACCACCAATGCCGGCAAGATCAGGGAAATCCGTGAAGTTCTCGGCGACCTCCCGCTCGATCTCCGCACGCTCGAGGACATCCCGCCCATCCCGGCACCCGAGGAAACCGGCCGGACGTTCGCCGAAAACGCCGCGATCAAGGCCCTGGCGTATGCGGAAGCTTCGGGACTGCCCACCGTTGCGGAAGACTCAGGGCTCGTGGTCGACGCCCTGCTCGGACGCCCGGGCGTCGAGAGCGCGCGCTACCCGGGACGCGACTACCCTGAGCGGTTCGCCAACCTGTATCGCGAGCTGGCCCCACACCCGCGCCCGTGGATGGCGCGGTTCGTCTGCTCGCTCGCCTATGCCCAACCACGATCCGCCGCGTCGTCGGCGCGGATCGTCTTCACCGACGAGGCCACCGTGGAGGGCGAGATTGCGACTCGGCCGAGCGGAACGAACGGCTTCGGCTACGACCCCATCTTCTTCTATCCTCCCTACGGCCGCACGTTGGCCGACGTCGACGACGAGCAGAAGCTCACCGTTGCGCACCGCGGGAAGGCGTTCCGGGCGTTTCGGCGGTATCTGACGGGTACGACGGGTTCAAGGTAGGCACTGATACGACGGGCACGACGGGCGAGCGGAACGAGCTCGCGCGGGTCAGTTTTCTTGGTTCAGGTACGACGGGTGCGACCGGTACGACGGGCACGACGGGCGACAGGAACGAACTGGCGCGGGTCAGCTTTCTTGGTTCAGGTTACGACGGGTGCGACCGGTACGACGGGCACGACAGGCGATAGGAATGAGCGGGTGCTGGCCAGCTTCGTTCCGCATGGCGGCGAGACGTTTTCGAACGTCGAGTCGGATGGCCAACGTGATTCGTTCGCCACGATAACGGCACGCGCGGCTGCGGACACGCCGGTGCGCTACGAAGGCGCGTTCGATGACATCACCTCGTCGTGCGATCGACCCGGCCGGCCGGAGAGCACAGCGGATGCGGCGCTGGCTCGTCGGCCTGATGCTCGCGACAGGGCTGGGTATTGGCGCCGTGTTCTGGACGCTGGGCACGAGCGACCCGTCGTTCGACGGTGCGCCTGCCTGGTCGCCCGACGGCCGCCGCATCGTCTTCGCCGTGGAGCGCGGCGCGCAATCGGACGTGTGGATCATGAACGCGGACGGCAGCGGCCGGGCGCCGCTCCTCGAGACGTCGTCGCAGGAAACGTCGCCGGCCATCGCGCCCGACGGCAAGCGCATCGCGTTCGAGACCGACCTCGACGGCAACGTCGACATCGTCGTCATGAACCTGGACGGCAGCGGCATGCGGCGATTGACGTCGCATCCGGCCGGCGATCATGCGCCGGCCTGGTCGCCGGACGGCCGGATGCTCGCGTTCGTCTCGGAACGATCGGGAGGCGATGCCCGCGATGTGTACGTCATGAACGCTGACGGCAGCGGCGTGCGCCGTTTGACGGACGGGGGCCAGTACTGGGCGCCGCAATTCAGCCCGAACGGCACGGAGATCGCCGCGCAGGGCGGCCGGGACGTGTACCTCATCGCGGTCGCGACCGGTGCGCGGCGGCGGCTGACCTACGATCCGCAGAACGGCATGTCGCCGACTTGGTCGAACAGCGGCACGCGGCTCGCCTTCGCGAGCACCCGCCGGGCGCGGCTCGAGCTGTTCACGACGGACGTCGACGGCTCGAACCAAGACCTGCTGCTCTCGATGCCGGGCGGCAGCGCCATGGATCCCCGCTGGTCGCCGGACGGTACGCACATCGCCTTCGTCTACGTACCGCAAGTCGACAACGCGCCAAAGGGCGCGCCGCAACCATACGCCATCTACATGCTCGAGGTCGCGACGAAGAAGGTGACGCGGGTCAGTCGATGATTCATCGGGTGCGTCGGGTACGACTCGGTGGGTGTGGACATGCGCAAGGCTCCGAATCAGGTTACCTGTTCCCCGTGCCGGCGACTGTGGCCAACCGCCGCCGTCACAGCCGTTGCCATCGTGACTCTCGCGTTGCGCATCACTGGGACGGTTCCCTTAACCGCCGTCTTCGGCCAAGCACCTTCGGGCAGCGGCTACTCCGAACACTTCATCGAGTCGCGCGGCGTGAAGCTGCATTCCCTCGACTGGGGCGGCCAGGGCGAGCCGCTGGTGATTCTGACCGGCTTCGGCACGCCGGCCGATACCTTCGGCGATTTGGCCGTTGGCCTACGTGATCGCTTTCACGTTTACGCGCTGACACGTCGCGGCATGGCACCGTCGGCGGTGCCTGCCAGTGGATACGAACTCGAGATGCTGGTCGCCGATGTCATCGCGTTTCTCGATGCCAAGCAGCTTGCGCGAGTGCACCTTGTCGGGCACTCGATCGCGGGACTCGAGATGACGGAGATCGCATCGCGCTGGCCCGAGCGTGTCCGCTCACTCGTGTATCTGGACGCGATCGCAGATCCGGCCTCGGCACACGCCGTTCTTCAGAAGGATCCGCTCAACCAGACGCCGTCGACCGGCGCAGTCTGGGCTGAGATCAATCGCTGGTGGAGTGGCCACTCAGTGAACTTTCAAAGGGTCAAGTCACCCACGCTGGCGATCACTGCGCTCGAAGGGCGGCGTCCTGACATTCCACCGGATGCGAGCGCAGAACTTCGTAGCCGAGCCCAGGAGTACTGGCGAACGGCTATCGTTCCGTTGAAGGAGCGTTGGATCGCCACGTTTCAACAGCAAGTGCCGCAGGCGAAAATGGTCACCTTCGAAGGGGCTGATCACTACTTCTATCTGAGCAGAGGCGCAGAGACGCTCACGGAAATGAGGAGGTTCTACGACAGTGCACGGTGACAGTGCCTCCTAGGCGCCAGATTGCCGGATGTCGGAGCAAATCGGACGAGGGGGTTACTGGACCGCCTTCCCGATTGCATCCGCGGCGGCAACAGGAGAGATTCGTTCCTGCGCCAACATGAACGGTCCCTTCAGCATCTCGCCGAACGCGGCACGTTCTGCCGGAAACAGCTTGTCATGACGGGCCGAAGTGTGGCGCCTACCAGGCGTTGCCCAGTGCTTCCAACGCTGCCATGAGTCGAGGTCCATCAGTAAGCTCCGCAGTCGCGGGAAGCTGGCCCTGAGGTTGGACGGAATGCCATATCCAGCCTCGTCACAATCTCCCCGGTAGACTGCGTTCGCGGCGCCAATCCAGTTGTGAACAGTGGTCGCCATCGAAGCCGTCATGCTCACGTCGCACCCGAACCAACGAAGGTGACCCGCGTCAGTTCGTTCCTCTCGCCTGTCGTACCCGTCGTACCGGTCGTACCCGTCGTACCCGAACACACCACATCGCCTCTGGCGGCTTCCGGCATAAAGTTACGGGCGATGATCGCGGACTCTCCTTGCCCGAGCCGGCGCGATGTGCTCGCGGCCTTGCTGTTCGGTGCAGCTGGCGTGCGGCTCGATGCACGCGCCGGGACCACGCGAACGACGGATCTGACGGCGCTCGACGCGGTGGAGGCCGCGCGTCGCCTCGCGTCGGGCGCCGTCACGCCGCTCCAGCTCACCAATGCGTACCTCGAGCGCATCGCCGCGCGCGATCCGGTTCTCCACGCGTTCATCACCGTGACCGCCGACCGCGCGCGGCGCGACGCGCAGGCTCCGCTTCGAGGACCGCTGCGCGGTATTCCGATCGCGCACAAGGACTTGTTCGAGACGGCGGGCGTGCTGACGACCGGGGGCTCGCGCCTTTACCGCGCCCACGTTCCCGCGCGCGACGCCGCCATCGTCGCCGCCCTGGCGCGAACCGGCGCGGTGATGCTCGGCAAGACCAACACGCACGAGCTGGGCGGCGGCGTCACCACGCTCAACCCGTTCTACGGCACCACGCGTAACCCGGCGAATCCGCTGCGGATTCCCGGCGGCTCGAGCGGCGGATCCGCGGCTGCGGTCGCCGCGCACCTCGCCGCGGCCGCGACCGGCAGCGACACGGGCGGGAGCGTCAGGATCCCCGCGGCCTTGTGCGGCTGCGTCGGGTTCAAACCGAGCTATGGCCGGCTGAGCACGCAGGGCCTGCTCGGGGCGTGTCCGACATTCGACCACGTGGGCCTGCTGACCCGATCGGTAGCGGACGCGTCGTGGATCTTCCGCGCGGTCGTCGGCGGCGCAGCATCGCGCCCGGCGCCCCGCCGGCCGCGCATCGGCATCGCGCGGCGCTTCTTCTTCGAACGGCTGCAGCCCGACGTCGAATCCGCGATGACGCGCGTCGTCGAGCGGCTGCGCGAACGGGGCGCGCTGATGGTCGATCGCGATCTGCCGCTCGACGATCACACGATGGCGCGCGTGTTCGATCCGATCGTCGCGGAAGAGATCTGGTCGCGGTACGGATCGGCATGGAAAGTACGGCCGCAGGATTTCTCGCCCGCGTTCGCGGCGATCTTCGCGACGCCGCCGCCATCGCTCGTGGAGATCGCGCGCGCCCGGCGCGCGCGCGCCGTGTTTCAGGCCGCGGTGACCGACGTGTTCGACGAGGTGGACGTGATCCTGACGCCGACGGTGCCGATCACGGCGCCGCCAATCGCGGGCCCGATCGATGCCGCGCTGATCCTGCGCAACACGTGGCCGTTCAATGCCGCGCGCACGCCGGCGATCTCGATGCCGGCCGGCGCGGATCGCGACGGCTTGCCCATCGGCGTGCAGCTCGCCGCGGCCCCGGGCCGAGACGATGCGCTGCTCGCGGTTGCCGCGCTCCTCGACTAGAGCGTCTTCAATCCCTCGATTTCCCTGGCTGTCCGCCGTCCGCTCTCGATCGCGCCGTTCATGTAACCCTGCCAGCGGATGCTCGTGTGCTCGCCGCCGAACACCACGCGGCCGAACGGGCGCGACAGCCAGTCGCGCCAGGCTGGATCGAAGCCAGCGTCGAAGTACGCGTAGCCACCGCGCGACCAGGGATCGGTCTCCCAGGCGATCGCGAGCGACGCGAGCACACGCGACGGCCGGCCCAGCCAGGCGAGCTCGGCGGCGACGCCGTCAGGTCCGCGGCGCCGCAGAAGATCCTGCAGCGCGGCCGACGCGCCACCGCCAGCGAGCAGGCTGAGCACACCTTCCGGCCCGCGTTGCTGCTCGTTGCCGTCCCAGACCGCGCCGGTCGCCCGATCCGATCCGAAGGCCAGCGGCCGGCCCACGTGACGCCAGAACCGGCGGGCGAACTGCAGCAGCAGCCGCGTGGCCGCGCCGTACTTCAGATGCTCGAGCGCGTCGCGCTGCGGCTCGGGCAGCCCGGGCTCGAAGCGCACGTCGCGCAGCACGGACGCCGGCAGCGTGCTGACGAGATAGTCGGCGCGGCGCTCGACGACACCGTGCGCCGTCTCGACCGTCGTGACGACACCCGCCGCGTCCTGCCGCACGCGCCTGAGTGCGGCGTTCAGATCCGGCGGCGTGCGCAGACGACGCGCCAATTCGGTCGCGATTGCGTCGTTGCCGCCGGTGAGCCGCACCATCCGTTCGCTGCCCTGGGCGTTCGTCGCGAAGAAGTCGACGAGGGCGAGCAGCGACAGATCCTCCGGGTCGGCGAGGAAGAGGCCGCGCAGCGCGCGGAGCCGCTGCCGCATGCGCGCGTCCGCCCGCACCTGGTCGAGCCATGTCGAGACCGGCGTACGCGACAGACGCTGGACGATAGGGCTGTGCCAGCGCTGCTCCGTCAGCTCGTACGCCTCGATGTGGGGCCGCAGCAGACGGCCGAGCGCCTCGAAGAGATCGAGGTGCCGCTGGACGCCGACCCGGCCGCGCGCATCCGTGCCGTAGTAGCCGAACCCGCCGCGAAGGATCCGGCTCGTCCGGAGCCGCAGTTCCCGCGCGAGCTCGAGGACCGACGTCTGCGCGGACTCGATCAGATCCGCGCCGCCTTCGGCGTGCTGTCCCGCCGCGAGGCCACGGATCGTCCAGACGCGGCCACCGAGGCGATCGCGCGCTTCGACGATGCTCACCGTCGCGCCCGCGCGCTCGAGGTCGCGCGCAGCCACGAGCCCGGCGAGGCCGGCGCCTGCAACGAGCACGGTGGTGCCGGACAATGGACCGCGCGCAGAAGGCCGAGGCATCGCCACATGATGCCCTGGTTCCCGCGCCACGTCATCTCCGCCGGACGCCGCACGCTCCAATCAGATCGCGCGTTTGGGACGCAAGGCGCGCGGCCGCGCGAGCGCGTCGCGCCTCGCTATAATCCCCGCATGCCGTTCCGAGCGGCCGCCTCGCTTCTCGCCGTCTCGTGCCTCTTCGGCAGCGCGACGTTGCTGACCGCGCGACCGGCGGTACAGTCGAACCAGCAGCCGCCGGCGAGCGCGCCCTCGACGCAGTCGGCCGCCGACGAAGCGGGCGCCGCGCTGCTCGTGCGCATGTGCAACAAGTGCCACGACTCGGCCCGCATCGTCGAACGCCGGCGCACGAAGGGCGACTGGCAGGACATCATCTTGAAGATGATGGAGAAGGGCGCCGAAGGCGACGAGACGGAGTTCGAGACCGTCTTCACCTACCTGTGCCGCCGGCACGGCCTGATCCGCGTCAACGACGCCGGGACCGAGGAGATGATGACGACGATGGCGCTCACGCGGGCTGAAGCGGAGGCGATCGCCGCCTATCGCACGGCGCACGGCCCGTTCGCGGATTTCGCGGCGCTCGCGAAGGTTCCCGAGATCGACGCAGCGAAGCTCGAAAAGGCGAAGGACGGCCTCGTCTTCTGAATGGCGAAGTCGGTCCCGCGTCAGTTCAAGACGAACATGTAGAGCGAGCCGTTGCTCGTGAACAGCACGTGCTGCTTGCCGTCGAGCATGAACGTCTCGGGCGGGCTCTGCAGGCCGCCGATCTGCGAGTACCAGAGCCCCTTGCCCGTCGCCGCGTCCCACGCTTCCGCGTTCTGGCCGTTGCTCACGAACAGCACACCGCCGGCCGTGGTCAACAAGCCGGGACTTCCTCCCGTCATCTTCTTGCGCCACGCGATGTTCCCCGTCTTGTAGTCGATCGCGACGATGTAGGAGGGGAGCGACACGCCGCCGCCACCGCTCGTGCCGCCGAGGCCCATCGAGCCGCGCGGATCGGGCTCCATCAGGTAGCTGACCGACAGCGAGTTGTTCTCGTTGACGTAGAACAGGCCCGTGTCCGGTGAGAACGTCGGGGGCGGGTAGTTCAGCACGCTGCTGTTGACGAGCGTGCCGGCCACGAGCGCGTCCTTGTACGGGTTGCGCTTCGGCTGCCCTTTCGAATCGAGGCCCTGCGCCCACACGTTCGTCAGCCCGATCTTGCTCGTCACGAGGTGCTCGCCCGTCACGCGATCCAGCACGAAGAAGTAGCCGTTGCGGGTAGCGGTCATGATCAGCTTGCGCACTCGGCCGTTGAACGGCGCGTCCACGATGACGGGCGTCTGCGTCGAGTCCCAGTCGTGCGTGTCGTGCGGCGAGGTCTGGTACCACCACTGAATCTTGCCCGTGTCGACGTTCACGGCGAGCAGCGCCGACGTGAACAGGTTGTCGCCTTCGCCGCGCCCCTGCGTGTAGGCCGGCGTCGGGTTGCCGGTGCCGTAGTAGTAGAGGTTCAGCTCCGGATCGTACACGCCCGGGATCCAGGTGGCGCCGTTGCCATGCTTCGCGGCATCGAGGCTGGCCCATGTCTCGAGCCCGAAGTCGCCGGGCTGCTGCGGCGTCGAGTACCGGATCCACCGCATGGCGCCGGTCTTCGGATCGAGCGACTTCAGGAACGCGGGCGCGTCGAGGTCGTTGCCCGTGCCGACGAGCAGATGGCCCTTGATCGGCATCGGCGCGTTGGAGGTGAAGTACTGCTGGTCGAACGGCGCGACCTCGTGGCGCCACACTTCCTTGCCGTTGCGGGCGTCGAGCGCGACGACCCAATCGTCGTGCTGCGAGAAGTAGATGAGGTTGCCGAGCATGCCGGGCCCGCGCGTGCCGGTCGTCGTGCCACCGCGCGACTTCCAGTAGTTGTGCCAGAGCACCGCGCCGTCGCGTGCGTCCACGGCGAACACGTTGTTCGGCGAGGCGGCGTACAGCCGGCCGTCGACCATCAGGATGCCGCCGCCGATCCGCGCGGGCCCGCAACTGTTCGCTTCACCGGTGCCGAGCCCGCCGGCGACGATCGGATAGGTTGGACCGGCCGGACCGCCGCGGCCGCCGCCTCCGCCGCCGAATCCTGCCGGTGCCGCCGGCGGCGTACCGGTGGGGCCGCAGCCCTGGACGAGCGGCGTGATCCACTTCAGGCTGAGGTGCTTGACGTTGTCCTTCGTGACGAGCTTCAGCGCGCTGTAGCGCTTGCCCGTGAGGTCGCCCGAGTAGCTCGTCCACTCGTCGGAGAGCGGCTTGTAGATCCGGGCTTGATCGAGGCCGCCCACGTCGGGCGGCAACTGGCCGGTCTGCACGGTCTCCCCTGTCCAGCCTGGATCACCGGGCCCGAGCGGCGTCGGACCGCTGGGGGCGTAGTACGGAGTAGGGTTCTGTGCCTGCGCGGCGATGAGCGCCGACGCGGCGGCGAACGACAGCGTGAGGACGAGTCTCTTCATGATCGCGGCCTCTCTTGCGCTCTGTTCCCGGCGACTACTTGACCGACCAGAGATAGGCGGTGATGTCGTGCATGATCTTGCTCGTCGTGTCGTCGTGGGCGAGCTTCACGATCGCGTCGATGTGCCCCACCTTCGGATCCTTGGTCTCGACTTTCGGGATGCCGTCGGCGCGCGCCATGCTCCTGCGCGTGCCGTCGGGAAGCTGCAGCACGACGAGGAAGTCGTCTTCGCGGAGGAGCGTGCCGTCGAGCTTCGAGCCGTCGGCGAGCGTCACCGTGGCGGGCACGGGTCCGCCTCCGCCGCCGCGTCCACGTCCGAAGACGCTCATCGAACCGCTCACCCATCCGTTCTGCAGCGCGCGCGGGTCGGAGAATTTCGATCCGATACCGCGCAGGTTGCCGGTCACCGAGTGGCAGGCGGCGCAGCGTTGGGCGAAGGCGGCTTCGCCGCTCCTCGCATCGCCGACGAGCACGTTCAACGTCACGTCCGTGGGGTTTCGGCCCGGCGGGCTTCCCTGTCCGCCCATCGTCGCATGGACGCTGTGGATGTACTCGGCGACCGCCGCGATGTCGTCCTGCACGAGCGTGAGCGGCGGCGTGTGTGTCCTGGCGCGCGCGCCGATGAGCTCGCCGTGCTGGTCGCGGAGCGCGACGCCCGAGCGCAGCAGGTTCGGGTTCTTGCCGTCGGCGGTGCCGCGCAGGTCGGCGGCGTGACAGCTCGCGCAGTTGTTCTCGTAGAGCGCCTTGCCGCGGACGATCACGTCCTGCGTGGCGATCGGGCGGACGAACTGGGTGAAGCCGCCGCGCCGCGCGCCGGCCGGCGCGCCGACGCGGCCTCGACCAGCATCCGGAGGCGCCGGCGCCTGGCCTCGTCCCGCGTCGGGCGACGCGGGCGCCTGACCTCGTCCGGGAGCGGGTGCGGCAGGCTGGCCAGCCCCCTGGGCGAGGCCGTAGCCGGTCGTTGCCGCGATCGCGAGAACGACGGCGGTGGTCAGACGCGTCGCTGCTGTCATCTCGGGCCTCCGATTGTGTTTCTCGCACTTACGTCCGCACGGGCTTCGCCGTTTCCAGGGCCGGACGCGTCAGGGCAGCTCCTTGAGCCTGATGTTCCGGTATCGCACGGAGCGCTTCGTGAAGTCCGTCTCGCCGCCCTTCGAGCCGTCCACGCCGACCCAGTCCTTGCCTTGCACCCACTCGAGCCCGCCGTGCACCTGCAGAGCCAGAAAGCCGTCGGCGAGGCGCGGCATCGTGTCGGTCCAGTCCAGGAACTGCACACCGTTGATCCAGGTCGTGACGTGGGCCGGGTTGCCGACGATGCGCGCGCGGAACTCGTTCCATTGGCCGTGCCTCCAGAAGGACGGCCAGGCCGCGGGCAGGACAGGCATCGGCGCGTTGCCGGTGAGGAAGATCCGGTCGGGCGCATCGGTGAAGTTGAACGGCGCGACGTTGAAGCCCGGCTTCATGTTCTCGCCGTACACGCCGCCGAGCGCGCCCCACCGACGGTAGTCGATCATGATCTGGTAGGCCGTGCCGGTGTCGGTGCTGCGGAGATAGATGCCGCTGTCGATGCCGAAGTCGTTGCGCATCTCGAGCACGACCTCGAAGTCGCCGTACTTCCGGTCCGTGATGAACAGGCCGCCATTGCCGGGCACGTCCTGCGTGCCGAGGAGCACGCCGTCGCGTATCTGCCAGGCCCCACCGGTCTTGTTGCCGCTCACCGAGCTGTGACGTGACTTCGCGCTGACGCTCCAGCCGTTCATCGAGCGGCCGTCGAAGATCGTGACGAACCCGGTCTGCCCGGGCTGCACTTCGTCGGTCCTGCCTTTGTTCTGCTCGTCGTACGCGTGGCCCTGCCTGGGCGGTGCAGGCGTCTGGGCCGCCTGGGAGGCGAGGCCGGCGACGCCGGCGAACAGCGCCGCGCACGTGAGGCCGGCCTGAAGATCGCGCGTGATCATGAGACCCTCCAGGTGATGGGAGGCACGATCCTACGCCCGTCGGGGACGTCGTGTCGCCTGCTGATAGGATGGACGTTCCGGTCGGGGCGTAGCGCAGCCTGGTAGCGCACCTGCCTTGGGCGCAGGGGGTCGCTGGTTCGAATCCAGTCGCCCCGACCAATAGAACCGGCCTCATTTCGGTCGGCCATCTTCCGCGAAATCCTCGCGTGGGTTCAATGTGGGTCCACATCCGGCGCACGGGTCACCTGCGCCTCCCGGCCGAGGGTTCAGACGTTGAGGTTGCCCCTCCTTCGCCGACGCGATTCAGGCTGCCACCAGGTTTCGTTCGACCGACGGGCTCACGGCACGATCTCCCTGGTGATGCGAGCGCGCTCATCGAGAAACTGAACCTTTGCCGTGCCGTCCGGCGCTACGCTGAGCACGAGGCGTGGTCGCGATGAAGCATCGGACAGAACGATTGCAGCGTTTCCGTCGTGTGACCGACCGACGAAGGTCCGCTCGGAAGCGATACCCATCTTCGCCATCATCTCGCGCTCAATCTCCGCTCGTTCCGCAGGGCTCTGCGCCGCTTCTCGCTTGGCGCTGAGGTCGGCGACGGTGGCCAGCGAGGTGGCTGGCCTGTCGATAACCCGCAAGCCGGCTCGGTACTGGCTCCCGTGTTCGGAGTATTCCACCTGGACAGTCTGATCTTGGTTGTAGCGATCGAAAGTCAAACTACCGGCCGCTTCGGTGACGCCATCTTTCTTGCGTCCGGTGAAAACGAGCCCACCAACTTCACTACCTTCCTCGTTGAAGAAGATCATGCCGGCAGGTCGGTCTCGTCCCGCAGCGATGACCTTGCCATCGATCACCGTGTCGGCCTGGCGCGAACTGTTGGCCAACACCATGCGGATGCGCCCATCTGACTCGACGATATTCAGACGTTCGACGTCAACCTGTTCAAATGCGGCTCGAGTTACCTCTGCCGGACGACATGTGGCAACGCTGAGCGCGAAGAGTACACACGTGTTGCCAAGACTGAAGGCCTTGAAGAGACGCAGGTCACGGCGCAGGTTCTTGTGCACGGGAAAGAGCCCCCTTCCGAGAGAAACCGTAAATCGGAGACGAAATGCGGAGATGACCGGAATCGCATCGGCCACTTCTGACTGATGCTCAACTGCCGTCGTCGCCAAGCGCCTCAGCCAGCCGGACCGCTTGCCATATCTACGAGCCGAATTGGCTCTCGTTGCCCGGCAGGTGGCACTCCCGCTCGTCCGAACAGTTCCGGCGCTGGTCCAGAACGGCCTTGCGCTCCGGTCATAAGAGTAATATTGTTACCGTCACCATGACAAGGGTGACGCCACCGACCGTGGGTGAGTTCGAGCTTCTCGTTCTGCTCGCCGTACTCAAGCTGGCGGAGGACGCGTACCCCCTCGCGATCGCCGATGACATCGCGCAGACGACGGGCCGGAAGGCATCGCGGCCTGCCGTTCTCATCACACTGCAACGCCTTGAGGAAAAGGGACTGCTGACGTCGCGCTACGGCGATCCGACGCCCGTGCGCGGCGGCCGTTCGAAGCGCGTGTTCTCAGCCAAGCCGCTCGGGATCGCTGCCGCGAAACAGTCCCTCGGTCGGATCAAGGCCATGACGCGCGAGCTCGGTGCGTTGCTGGAGGCAAAGTGACGCCCACGCCGGCAAGACATAGGCGTTCAGAATTCGCTCCTCCTCATCGGGCCGGCGATAGTGAACCTGAACATGCTTCTTCAGGTATGCCTCGGCGAGCGCATCGACAGTGTCGGCGGGCAGAGCTTTCGCGGCGGCACGCTCGGCGACGGGATCGGTGCCTTCGCGGATCCGCGGTCGGTGCTTCTCGGCGGCCTCACGTGCTTTCGAGAGCGTGTGCTTCGGGAAGTCGCCGAACTCACCCAGAATCATGCGGCGACGCTTTCCCTGCGTTCGATAACGGAACGCCCACTGCTTCCGGCCGGAGGGCAGGATGGACAGCACGAGTCCGGAGACACGTCCATCAGGCACGTCGTAGCGATCAGCCTTGGGACGGCAGGCGCGCGCAGCGGCGTCGGTCAGCGGCTTGAGCTGCGGCATGTCTTCTCCATGGGCTCGGCTTCGCCAGGCGTACCGCGGCGCTTCCGACGTGGATGGCACCTGCGGCCTGAGCAGGGAGCCCCGGTGTGGCGGCGTCCGATGCCCGAACGTGGGTCCAATGCGGCGCCGATGCAAGCAGAATCCTGAAAACGGGTGACTGAATAGTTTCGACTGATTTGCTGAGTGATTTGGCCGAAATGAGACGTCAGGACGCGTCAGGCGATTGCAGGCGTAATCACCCTAAACCTGCCTTGGGCGCAGGGGGTCCCGAGTTCGAATCTCTGCGCCCCGACCACTACATAGATGGCTGGCGCAACGTTCCGGGCGCGTCGGCAAACCCGGTGAACGCATCCGCCACGATGCGTTCGATCCGCTGCACTTCGTCGTCCGTCAACCGCGCGAATTCGCCCTGTCGCGACTTCTTCGACAACGCTCCACCGTTCTGACGAATGAGCATGACCAGATTCTCGGCAACGCGATCGGGCATCTCCACGGTCTCCATCACGCGCTGAATAGCCTCGTCGTGCCGGCGCAGGTAGTCGATCTCGCGCGGCAGGTCCTCGTCCACCGTGCGTTGCACGCACGCGCACAGAAACTCGGCGGCCTCGGTGCAGTCGAAGTAGCGGTAGAAGTCCGCGGTGTCGTTCAGGCCCTCGACGTTCCGTTCGGGGGTCGGATGCCACTCGATGAACGGCATCAGCGGGCCGGAGTGCGCTGCAGTGTCCTCCGATAGTCATCGATCCGATCCAGCATCACCGACGAGACCGGGAACACCATTCCTGCCGGCGTGAAACGACGCTCGGCGAGCACGTGATGAATCAGACAGCGATGCAGGCGCCCGTTGCCGTCCTCGAACGGGTGCACGTACACGAACGCAAAGGCCGTCGAAGCTGCCTGCAACACCGGATCGAGCCCGTCGGCGCGCATGCGGTCATTGGCTTCGAGAAGGCCGACCATCAGGTCCGTGAGGTCGTTCGGACGTGCACCGATGAACTCGGGGAGCGGGTGACCGAAGTGATCGCGCTCGCCGAGGAAGACGCCTTCGGTGCGAAGCCCGAGACGAACGAAGCGCGTGTCCTCGATCAGCACGTTGTGCAGTCGGACGATCTCGTCGAGGATCAGCGCGTTCCTGCCGGCCTGCAGCACGGTGCGCCCCCAGCGTTCGAGGCGGTTGCGAGGCGGGCGCTCACCTTCGATCTGGAAGCTGGCCCGACTGTCGGCCAGGAGCAGGAAGCTGCCGGCACGTGCCACCAAATGTCCACCCGTGCGGCCCACCGTGTCGCTGGCGCGAGCGGCGAGATCGAGAGACAGGTATGTCGCCAGTGCTGGCGTGCGCCTGATGACCGGACTGAACCGGCCGACCACGCCCGTCGAACAGGTGCCGACGCCATTTGCGGTTGTTCGCGCTTCAGCGAACGATAGATCGCCTGGCTGACTGTCGGAAGAAGCCGTTCACGACGCCGATCCCGCCTCAGTGCTCGGCTTGAGAGTCGGCGGCCTGTACGCGGTCGGCATGCTGCTCCTGCGTTCGAGATGTCAGTGTCGCGTTCGTGGACGTTCGTCTCCCCAACGCCGGCGCCCGTTCGCATCTGCGGCGGACGATCCAAGGCTGCTTCAGAACGGACCCCGCCGCTGAGCGCTCAGGGTCCTCCGAGCCTAGCGTTCGCTCCCGCCGGCGTGCGCTCGGGTCGATGTGCAGCGCCCCCTCGGCGCTACTCCAGCCCCCGCGACCGCCTTGACCGCAACGGCATCCGCGTTGAGAAGCAGATAGACCGCGCACATCCACAGACTCCCGCCAACGCCCGTACCCAAGAGGAGCATCCGCGCAGGCTCGTCGAACAGCAGGGCAATCGCAGACACACAGGCGACCGCGATGCCCAGCACATAGTACGCGCGCAGCCGAAAGAGACTCGCGAGCGGCAGGAAGTGCAGACCGAGCACAATACCGATGAGCGGCCAGATGAAGTCCGGGCGGCCGAGGCTGACGCTGGCCGCGACGAGCGAGCCGGTTGCAACGAACTGGCCGGCGTTGACCAGAAGAAAGGCCCTGCGCATGGCACGCCGTGCTGAAGGGGTCTGCGTCCGGCGAAGCTCCGCGAGGTTGAAGCCAGTCGCCTTGATCCGAAGCTTGACGATCCCCTTCAGCAGGATCGCCAGCGTTCCAGCGACAATCACGGCGAATCCAATCGAGACCGGCGGATCCCGAATGGCCTGGGGCAGACCGCGCAGAACGCCGAGTATCAGCCAGAACGCGCCGGCCGTGGCCAGCACACCGATACCGGTCGAGAGTCCCCACACGAACTGCCGGTAGGTCACGCCTCATCTCGCAATCTGACGAGTCGCTCGAGCCTCCTGCGCTGCACGCACGTTCCAGCCGCGAGGTCATGAACGCTGCGCCGCCCGCCCGTCGCGACCGCAACCGCAAAGTAGACCAGCGCGGCGGCACCCCCAATCGCCAGGCCCGCGATCTGAATTGAGTTGAGAGCTCCGCCTGGATGGCCGAACGCGAACGCAGACGCGTGAACCAGTTCCCACGGAAGCAGTTTCACGCCGGTGCGAAGGATCGACGTTCCGATGCCGAGCCGCGCGCCGTGCGGCATGGTCACGCACAGCCCCAGCAACCACTTGCCCGCCGTGGCTCCCCCTGCCGATCGGTCGCTCGTCATGAAGTACATCCAGGTCGGGACGGAGAACGTCAGCACGGCGGCCAGCCACACGTGCTCGGCCGCCGCCTGCCGCAGGCCAAAAACTCGCTGTACGACTGCCCCTGTCGTGGCCAGCGCCGCGAAGAGCAGCATGATGTCCGTGAGATAGGCCAGCGTCCTACGCACGGACAGATGGATCGTCATGGCTACAGCCATCCCTTGTTGCGGGCCAAGCGAACGGCCTCGATCCGGTTTCGAGCACCGAGCTTGCTCAGCACCTCGGACAAGTAGTTGCGAACGGTGCCATCCGAGAGTCCGAGCGCCGAAGCGATCTCGGCTCCCGTCAACCCGTCCGCTGCCAGGCGAAGAACCTCGCGCTCACGATCTGTGAGCGGATCCGCTTCCTCCCATGCCGAGCTGGCCAGCTCAGGCGCAATGACGCGCCCGCCGTCGAACACGCGGCGGATCGCGCCGGCGAGTTCGGTGGACGGGGCATCCTTCAGCAGGTAGCCGGCCACGCGCGCGTCCAGGGCGCGCCGCAGGAATCCGGGGCGTGCGAACGTGGTCAACACGACGACACGCGTCGCGGCGCCCTGTCGCGCCAACTCCTTCGCCAGATCCAGTCCGCTCATCCCCGGCATCTCGATGTCGGTCAGCACGATGTCCGGCCGCAGGGCGAGCGCGGCCTCCAGCGCGGCCTGGCCATCGCGAACCTGTGCCACGACTTCGAAATCGGGCTCGATGGACAGAAGCGCGGCCAGCGCGCCCAGCACCATGCCCTGATCCTCGGCCACCAGGATGCGGATCACGTCAGCGCCTCCGGCACGCGCGCGACCGTGTGGATCGCCGGCAGCGTCACCTGGAGCCGTACGCCCGTCGAAGAGTCGTACTCGAACGTCCCGTCGCAGTCCGCCACCCGGGCCCGCATACTCCGGAAGCCAGTCCCCTCCCGAATCTCGCCCCCTCGCCCGTCGTCTGCAATCTCGAGCCGGACCGCGTCCGCATCCTGCCGCACACTGATGGTGCAGCGTCGCGCGCTGGCATGACGGATGATGTTGGTGGTCGCCTCTCGGACGATCCAGGCCAGCACACGCTCGTCGCTCACGCCAAGAGTGATGCTCGGAAGGTCTACGTCCAGCGCGATTCCGGCCGCGGTCAGCGCCGCCTCCGCTCCGGAAACCTGACGAGCGAGGCTCAGTGCTTGCGTCGGATAGACGGCCTCCCGGACCTGAGCGAGCGCCTCGCGCGAGATGCGCTGCACGTCGGTCAGTTCCGCAAGACAGCGGTCGGGATCGGCGCGTGCCAGCCTGGCCGCGAGGTCGGATTTCAACGCGATCACAGAGAGGGTATGGCCGAGCAAATCATGAAGATCGCGGCCGATCCGTTCACGCTCGGCAACGACCGCCATATGGCGTGCCTCGTCCTGCGCGGTCTTGAGCTTGCGGCCTACCTCGGTGAAGTACATCGCCAGTCCGCCGAACATCAGCGTGGCGCCCGTCGTCCACGCCCACGACGTCGTGGCGATCAACCCGGCCACCCGTTCAAGTGTGATGACGACCACGATGCCCGCAAGAATCACCACGCCGGCACGCGGGCGGTCAACGCGACATGTGAGCGTGCCGGCATACAAGAAGAAGACGCTTCCGCCAGGATTGAGCGGCATCAACCAGGCGCCGAGCGCGGTCATCCCACCGATCGGCACCCCGGCCATAAGGCCCGTCGTCCGATATCCCCAGAAATAGAGCGGCAGGAATGCCGCGATCGACAAGAGCGTCGGAACAACCGGCGAGGCACCGCCCGGATCAGCCGAGATCAGAAACGACAGTGGAGACGCGATGTAGACGAGCCACAAGTACTTCAGCTTCGGATGAGACTCGGACGGAAGCGGCCGAAGGTGCATCCCGTGCTCCGATCACCGCAACGACGTCTTGACGGCCGTGCCGCGCGCGAACGTCAGCCAGGGCCCATCGCCGTTCGCCACCGCGAACTGAAATCGGTACTCGACGTCCGATACAACCGTGATCTCGTGCCGGACCCTGAGTGCCGGCTGGCCGGCCGCGCTCTCGCAGATCCAGCGTGCACCATCGAAGACTCCGGTCGCCGCGGTCTCGATGCCACGGCTATTGAACGACCGGAAGGTGTACACGTGTCGGACCGGATCGTAGCCGAGGACCGACAGTTGAACCTGCACGCCGTTGAGCGACGATGAACGCGCTTCGACGACGACGAAGTGCTCGCCGTCGAACCACCGCCCATGGTCGACCGACGTGAACGCGGCAAACGGTGCACGCAGATCAGGTCGGATCTCACCGTCCGTTCGCCATTCACCGGTGAAATATCCGAGCCGCCGGCGTGCGGCGTCCGCGGAATCCTGCAGCCGGCCGCCGGCTGCGGCGACAGACGTCAGACCGACTGCTGCCGCGCCGACGAGCCACGCCGATAGCCGCATTCGCGTTCTCATGCTGTCGTCCTCCTGCCGTGCAAGCCGAACCTTGTCGGCTCCGGCGTCGAGGACGCCATGTTGTCGCGCGGCACACGTCGCCAACAGTGGGGATTGTCACGGACGGCGGGTGACAAGTGTCACGAGGTTCGGGGCAACTCCCCGCTGGATCGGCAGCGCAATCCGCGTCGTACGCGTGCCGCAGGGTCAACGCAGCGGGCTCGAGCCTGCAACGGATCTGGCAGGACCCCGTCGAGGAGTACGGCTACCCGTCCAGGCCGTCGACCGTTTCCAGAAGACGACGGGCGAAGTCCACCGTGGAGGCCTTGGGCTGACTCGTTCGATGCACTTCCAACGCCCACCGGGCTTCGTCGACCTGACGAACCTTGGCTCTCGTTTTCTCGAATGACGCCCGTGACGTCGCGAACGTCAGGTGCTGGACGTCCGCCCGGCCGTCCCGAACGGCGGCGGGAACCTGCCGGTGGCATCGGCACGGCGCCGCGTCAGAGGCCAGGCCGCAGTACGACCGCGTGAACGACACGACCGCGGCCCGTGCGTGCTGGAGCCGCTTGCGGAAGAGCTCGGGCGAGATCCCCAAGGCCTCTGCGGCTTCCGGACCGGACAGCTCCATGATCTCGCCGAGGACGTATGCCAACCGATGCGGCCGGTCGAGGCACTGCAGCATGGCGAGCGTGCAGCCGACCTTCACCTCTTCGATCAGCACGGACTGTTCGACATCTGAGCTGGTCACCTGGACGTCGAGATTGCTGGTCAAGTTGTCGGCAAATCGCTCGAAGCTCAGGTGCAGCCGTTCCACCGCGCTCTTCTTCACATCGAGGACGTAGTTGACGGCCACGCGGTAGGCCCAGGTGCGGAGTCGGCTGCGGAAGTCGAACTGCGACAGGCGCGTCACGAGCCGGACGAGAATCTCCTGCGTCGCATCCTCCGCATCCTCCTTGTTCCAGAGCATCCGCAGAGCAAGGCCGTAGACATCGGGCTGCAGCTCACGAAGCACGAGATCCAGGGCCCCCCTGTCTCCGTCAATGGCGAGCCGGGCGAGGTCTTCGAGAGCGGAACGGTCCGTCATGGTGTCCCCACCGGATTTGACGACATTCGCAGGGCATCTGTGAAACGGCCCGACGGTGACAGGACCGCTGCGTCTTTTCACACTTCGCGGAGCCCGGTCGTCCAAAGGTTCGACAAGGAGACTGGCAGATGAACAGACGACAAGCGATCACGACGGTCGGCGCCGTGGCGGCCGGTGTGCTCGGCGCGCGTCCGCCCGCTCGAGCGGAAGCGCGCGTTCAAGGAGGCGTCTCGGGGCAGACGCTGCACCTCAACCCGTCGACGGGCTCCGATACCAACACCGGAGCTGTGGAGAGGCCGCTGCGCTCGCTGGCCGAAGCCGCGCGCCGCGTGAACGAGAGCACGGGTGCCGGTCCCATGACGATCGTGCTCGCCGAAGGCGTGTACTCCGTCGCGGAACCGACGCTCCTCGAACCGTCGCGCCGAACGTTCAGCAGAAGGGACCGTCTGACGATTCGGGCAGAGGTCCTGCCCGACGATCCGTCCTGGCACATGGGCCGGATGCCGACGTTGATCCACACGATGCCCGTCCCGTCCACCTGGAACGGCCGGCCGGATCCGCTGGGTGGCGCCGCCAACGGCCTCCTGGTCGAGACCAGCCACGTCACGGTGCAGGGTCTCAAGATCCTCGGCCAGCCTGTCATGGAGACGCCGCAACCGGGCATGAAGAAGCGTCTCTATGCGATCGCGCGGTTCAATCGCTCGCTCGAAGATCTGGAGATCGCGCAGTGTCTGTTCGCGAGCGATGAGCTGATCGCTTCACTTCACGTCGGCGTGATCGCGCACGGCGACAGCGTCGTCGTCCGCAACTGCGTGTTCCGAGGCTACACGAAGGATGCGGTCGTGTACTGGACGCCAGGCAGCACCGGCCACGCGATGCGCCACTGTGTGTTCGATGGCATGTACAGTAGTACGGTCTGGACCGCGGGCATTGCCGGGGATTTCGACTATCGCAAGAACGTCGTCACCGGCGCCAACTACGTCTGGATCTACCAGAGCGGCGCGTCGGCCCAAGCCGATGCCGCCGGTGGGCGCGCCCAGCTCGGTGGCGGTACGCAGGAGCGGACGCCCTACGGGGTCATCGACAGCTACTTCGGCGGCAACAAGAAGCTGGCCGGTACCGGCACGGGCGCGCGCGTCGAGTTCGCCGACATCGATCCGTCGTTTCTACAGATGTCGGGCACGAGAATCGTCGACCAGCCGGTCGAACTCGAACGCGACTCGACGAAGCGCAACTACCTGCATCCGGCGGCCGGCTCGCCGGCGGCGACGATCGGCGCCGGCCTGTTCACGACATCGACGCCGTAGCCAACAAGGTCACAACAGGAGAGGGATTCATGACGAAGGGTCACGTTCGACACGCCGCCCGCGCGATGGCGATCATCGCCGGGCTCACCGTCACTGCGCTTCACGCTCAACAGAACACCGCGCCGGCACAGCCCGCGAAGATACAGGCGACGCTGGCTGCGGACATGACCACCCTGTCGGACAAGTTCACAGGGCTGGCTCGCGTGATGGCCGGCAAGTACGACTGGAAGCCCGGCCAGGGCGTCAGGTCCGTCACTGACGTCTTCAATCTGATCGTCAGCGAGAACCGGATGCTCAACAACGTCCTCACCGGCGCGGCAGGTCAGGGTCGTGGCGGCGGCATGAGCGGCAATACGCCCGTCACCGACCCGGCACAACTGCAGGCCGATCTGAAGAGCACCTACGACACGCTGCGACAGACGATCGCCGGGCTGTCGGACGCGGACTTGAACGCACCCGTCCGGCTGTTCGGCCGCGACACGACGAAGCTGGGTGCCAGCCTCATGCTGCTCTTCGATCAGCACGAGCACCTCGGCCAGTCGATTGCCTATGCGCGGTCCAACGCGGTGGTTCCGCCCTGGAGCAAGTAGGCACAGCGGGCAGCGGCGGCCTTGCGAAGACCGAGGCCGCCGCTGCTCACTGGTCCGTGCGACTCGATCACGGGGACGCGCTCGTCCTCTCTGTTCAACCATGCGGAGTGCTCAGCAGCACCGTGAACTTGGTCGAGCAAACGCCGCGAGCGTTTCGTGCGTCGCTACCGTGCCACCCGACAACAGGCGAGACTGGGCCTTCGGGCCGCGATCCAGGTCGTGCCCTTCGCATGGAGGAGCCGATGCCTGACATGGTGCAGGTTGTGTCGACGAGCATCGAGGCGATTGGCTACGACGCCGACTCGCAGGAGCTGTTCGTGCGATTCCTCTCCGGCAACACGTATCGCTACCACGGCGTGCCGCCCAGCGTGGCGGCCGCGTTCCTGGCCGCGCCCTCGAAGGGCAGCTACTTCAATCGAGAGATCAAGCCCGCCTACCCGTTCACCACAACCTAAGTGCAGCTCACGAACGCGCAGCCGTTCTCATCGTGCGACCGCTGCCGTCTGGCATCAGATGGCGGTGCAGCCAGCAATGCGGCCCCGCCTCAGCGAACAGGTGCGTCGCATTCGACTGTTCGTTCGGTTGCGCCGCGGAAACGCGACGACGCAGAGCGAACGACGCACGAATTCGATGCCCTCGGCCGAACGGCCGACTCAGTTGAGCAACGCCTTGACCGCGTCGATCCCCGCCTGCGCGCACGTCGCATCGTCTTCCTTCGACGCGCCGCTGACGCCGATGCCGCCGAGAATCTGTCCCTTGGCGTTCTTGATCGGAATCCCGCCGCCGAACTTGATGAGATTGGGCACGAGCTCGATGCCGGGCGTTTCGCCCTTGGAGACCTCACCGACTTCCGCGGTCGACTTCTCCATCGCCACCGCCGTGAACGCCTTCATCTGCGAGATCTTCTCCGCGACCAGCGGCGCGCCGTCTTGGCGCAGGTAGTACTTCAAGTTGCCGCCGTCGTCCACGATGGCGATGTGGACCTTGATGCCCATGGCGATGGCTTTCTTCTCGGCCGCCTCGGCCATCGCCTTCGCGGTCTTCAGCGTCAGGAACGGCTTCATCTCCTGCGCCGATACCGTTGCACACGCGAGCAGGACGGCCGCAGTGGCCGCGATCATCACGCCGTTCCATGTCTTCGACACGCGTTTCATCAGAGGAGCCTCCAGAAGGAGTTCAGCCGGACCGAGGATCTCCTCGACATGATATTCCCGCCGCGTGACGAGCCGCTGGGAGCCGCTCGACGTCTCCCGTTGCCCCGTGCCCTGCGGCGCCAGACATCTGCCCGCGCGCTGAGAGAGGCGGTCACGATGTCGAGCATCGCAGTGACCGCTGAAATGTGACGCGTCGAAGGGGGTGTGTCGTGATCCAGCGAACGATGGCGACCATCGCGCTCGACGACTGCTGAGATAGTGTCTAGTGACTCACCTGCGCCGTCCCGGTCAACACCGGCGACGAGGCTCGCCACACCCACGCGCGTCGCTGGGGCGTCACGTCGAGCGTGACCGCGAAGCCCGATGGAGGCGCTGGGCTGGTCAACCGCGCGATCATCCGTCCGGAGCCGTGCTCGTCAATCTCGATGGTCCCCAACGGGCTGCGTGCGCTGCCCGTACGCACCCAGAGATCGAAGCGTCGCCGGCGCGCGGCCTGATCCACGCGATCGACAGCGAGCCACATCCCCTGCGACGGGCTCCACCAGGCGAGACCCACCGCGTCGGTGCCGTTCGTGCTGAGAAGCCGAATCGCGACGCCGTCGGGCGCGCCGAGGATCGCTTCGAGCGCGTCCGGGCCGACCGACCGCCGCGGCGCGTCGCCCACGAGCTGCTGCCACCCGAGCGGCTGTTGATCGCTGGCGGCACCTCGCGCGGCCGCGCGGGAGGAGATCGCGACCACCACGACTGCGAGGACGACATGGATCACCATGCTCGCCAGGGCAGCGAGCGGTCGCCGGCTGCTGCGCACCATCAGCATGGGTTTCTCGATAGACACCGGATCCGAAGGCGACGTTCCCCGCCATGCCATCTCGATCCGTTCTCGGAGTCGCGAGACAACCGATGCTCGGCTCACGCGCCGCCCCCCCCCGATGGACAACCCGCGAGCCGAACGTGATGGCCCCACACCGGCATTCGATGCGTGCCGGTCACCGGCGGCCTCCGCGACCATTCGCCGACGCGCACGTTCGCGCAAGGCCCAACGGGCCTGCAGAGTGGCGCGCGAGTGGGTTTGCATTCAACGCCGGGGGGGACGATAATCCGCATCCAAGCAAAGCAGCGGGTTCGACCACACTCCCGGGGGAAGCCATGAATCGACGGAAGTTTCTCGCAGGCGCGGCGGGCATGGCGGCGCTCGGCGGCAGCGCATTTGGCCAAGGGGGCGCGCCGATCACTGCGCCGCCGCAGGGTCGAGGCGGCGCCGGCGGAGGGCGCGGCGGCGCGCCGGCCAACGTGCCCGCGGCCAAGCTCGCGCGCGTGGCGATCATGACGCTCGACTTCAGCAACATGCTGACGTTCCCGTGGACGACGACCCCGAACGAGAACCAGACGCTCGACGTGCTCGACCTGCCCCAGATGTACCGCGACGTCTACGGCATCAGCCACATCGAGTTCCAGCACGGCCACCTGGTGAACGGCGGCCAGACGCCGCCCGACGCGGCGTTCTTCCGCGACATGCGCGCTCGGCTCGACGCCGCCAAGGTCACGGCCTCGCAGGTCAACATCGAGATCGGCACGATACCGAACCTAGCGGGCGAGGCGCGCCAGACGTGGATGACGCTCGGCAAGCGATGGGTCGACGCGGCGCCGATCATCGGCTGCACCCGCCTGATGCTCAACCAGACCGGGCTCAACGAAGAGAACAAGGCGAACTGCATCTCGGTCTGGAAGGAGATCCAGGACTACGCGAGGCCGAAGGGGATCAAGATCTCGGCCGAGACGCGCGGCGCAGGCGGTGGACGCGGACGCGCCACCGGCCAGCCCGGCGAACAGCCGCAGGCGCCGACGCCGCCCCCCGATCCCCGCGTGACCGCGCGAACGGCGTTCACCCTGCTGGCCGACGTGATCAAGGCAGCGGGCGCCTACTCCAACGTGGACATCGGGAACGTCGGCGCGCCCGATCAGCAGACGCTGCACGAGGGCATCAAGGCGCTCTACCCGACGTCTTCAGGCAACATGCACATCAAGTCGAGCCCCAACTGGGACATCGGCGCGGCCGTGCGGTTCACCGAGTCGCTCGGCTATCGCGGGCTGTACTCGATCGAAGTCAACGGGCATCCTGCGGTGCGGCAGGTCTACGCCATCATCCTGGCCAACGTGAAGAACCCGCTCGCCTGAGCCGCCGCGATGCGCCGGCCGGACGGCAGGCCGCTCGATGAGGAGACACCATGAATCGACGTGAATTCCTGACAGGGACCGCGGCGGCGGCCGGCATGGGCGTGACGGGATTCGGCCAGGCGCCGGCACCGCCTCCAGCGGCCGGACGCCAGGGTGGGCGCGGCGGCGGCGGACGCGGCGGTCCGGCCAACGTGCCGGCGGAGAAGCTGGCCCGCGTCGAGATCATGACGCTGAACCACAGCAGCATCATCAAGCTGCCATGGCAGGACGCCACGCCACAGCGCACGCTCGACATCTTCGATCTGCCGCAGTACTACGTCGACGTGTACGGCGTCCGGAACGTCCAGTTCCAGAGCAACCACGTGGCGCAGAACTACGACGCCCCCGACATGTCGTACATCCGCGAGCTGAAGGCGAAGCTCGACGCGGCCGGCTGCAAGGCGCACCAGATCAACATCGAGATCGGGACGATGGCCCAGATCGGGCCGGACGGCAAGGCGGCGGCGCTCGCGGGCGAGGCGCGCGCCGCGTGGCTGGCGCGCGCGAAGAAGTGGGTGGACCTGTCGCCCGCGCTCGGCGTGACGATCCTCATGCACAACCAGGGCGCGCTCACCGACGACAGCAAGGCCGGCGTGACCGCGCTCTGGAAGGAGCTGCAGGACTACGCCACGCCCAAGGGCATCATGATCTCGGGCGAGACGCGTGGCAGCGGCATGCCGACGGCCGGCAATCGCGGCCAGGGTGCGCCGGCTCCGGCCCCGCCGGCGATGTCCGAGAAGGAACGCCTCCGATACGTGTGGGGCATCCTCTGGGAGTGCACCGTCGCGAGCGGCGGCTACACCAACCTCGATTTCGGCGGCGACACCCGCTTCCACGATCAGCAGGAGTTGCACGACGCGATCAAGGGCCTGCTCCCGCGCAACAGCGGCGGCATGCACACGCGCGTCAGCCCGACGTGGGACCTGGGCACGGCGATCAAGTACGCCGAGTCGATCGGCTACAAGGGCCGGTACACCATCGAGGTCAACGAGGATCCGGCCGTGCGGATCGTCTACAACACGGTCCTCACGAACCTGCCGTAGCGGCCGCGCCGCCCAGGCTCGGCGCGCTACCGGTCGGCGTGCTCGAGGACCCAGAGATTGCTGGCCGGTTCGGTGATCGGCAGAATCAGCCGGTCGCGCGTCACAGCGAACTCGATGCGCGAGATCTGCGAGGGCAGAATCCGCTCCGGTCCCGAGAAGTCCGTGACCCTGAACGGTTGGCCGGCGGGGCGGCCGGCCGCCGGATCGAAGCGACGCGCCCAGACGTTCAGCACGCCCTCGCGGCTCGAGATGAAGTAGATCGTCCTGCCGTCCGGCGACCAGCGCGGCTTGTCGTCGAACGACTGCCCATCGGTCACGGGAATCCACGCACCGCCGGTCACGCCGGTGACGAAGACCTGTGACGTTGGCGCGTCCACCACGCCCGCGGCGAGAAACGCGACCCACCGCTGATCGGGAGAGAGCCGCGGCACCCAGAGGTTCAGCCGCGGGTCGGTGGCGATCATCCGCATCGCCGAGCCGGACTCGCCGGCGGCGTCGACGCGGAGTCCACAGACGGACATCGGCTGATCCGCCGCGACGTGACACTCGCCGAGAATGGTGTGGCCGTCGGCGGACCAGTCGGTGGGCCTCATGTTCGCGCCGGGCGGCAGCGAGACCAGGCGCTCGCGTCCCTCCGCCGGCGAGAGCACCGAAATCGCGTCCGCCACCCGCGCATCGCGCTCCTGCAGCGTCCCGCGGTTGAAGGCCATGAGGCGCCCGTCCGGCGACCAGCGCGGCAGCGACGGGCGCCAGCCCGTCGAGGCGAGCAGCAGCCGCTCCTGCCGGCTCGCCGTATCGAGCTCCCAGACCTCGTTCCGTCCGGCGCGCGTCGCGCGGTAGGCGATCTTCGTCCCGTCCCGCGTCGCCTCCGCGTCGATCTCGCCGGCGTTGCCGGACGTCAGCACGTCGCCCTGACCCACGATCTGGCCGGTCCGGCCGTCGAAGTCGATCGCCCACAGCCGCGTGCGCGCCGACCCGATGCTGATCGCGAGCGATGTGCCGTCTGGCGCGATCGCCAGGTCGCGCTCTTCGCCGGCGCTCATCGTCAGACGTTCGGGAAGGTCGAGCCACGCCAGCGTGGCGGCGTTCACCGCGACGCGCCAGATGTTGGTGGCGGCCGCCGCTTCGCCTTCGAAGTAGAGGTGACGGCCGTCGGGACCCCAGACGAACCGGCTGAATGCCACTTCGCGCTGGAGCTTCTCCTGCGCCGGCGCGGGAATGTCCGACACGGTGGGCCTGCGGCCGGCCACGTCGGTCGTGACGAGCTCCCATCGGCCGTCGGCGGCCCGGCCCCAGAACGAGACACGGCGGCCATCCGGATGCCACGCGGCGGTCACCGAGTTGAGCCAGCCGACCTTCACCGTGCCCGCGTTCGTGAAGCGGGCCACGATGTCGACCGCGACCTCCCGCGGAATGCCGCCATCCGGCTCGACGACGAAGAACTTGCGAGGCCCGGTGCGAACGGTCGGACCCGAGAACAGGATCAGATCGCCGGCGCGAGACCACTGCGGGTGAAAGCCGAACGTCGCGACGCGCTCCTCGCGGGTCCCGTCCGCCGAGATCCGGAAGATGCCGCCGCCGTCCCGTTCCGATCGAAAGACGATCCAGCGACCATCCGGCGACCAGTCGGGCGTCGTATCCTGCGCCGAGTCCGTGGTGAGCTGCCGCGGGCCCGGCGCGTCGAGCGTCTGCACCCAGAGATCCGCGTTGCCGGACTTGTCGGACGTGAACGCGATCTGCCGGCCATCGGGCGACCAGGACGGCTCGCGTGGCGACCCTTCTTCGTAGGTCACCTGCCGAAGCACGCGCTCGGCTGACGACGCCTGCCGATCGAGTCCAGAGGTCCACCACAAGGCGCTCGCGCTGATCCCGGCGATCACCACGACGGCGGTCAGCATCGCGCCCACCCACACGGACCTGGATGCCGCGGCAACGGCGCCTTCGCCTCTCGGCGCGGCCGGCTCCCCGTGTCCTTCCTGCCTTTCCGGCCCGTCCTGCCCTTCCGGGCGCGGCCGCTGGGCCATCGCAGGGGGCGCCGCCTCGTCTTGGACGGCCGCTGGAGGCTCCGCCTCGAGCTCCTCGACGTCCGCAACGAACTCGTACCCCCGCCCGGGAATCGTGACGATGTAATCGTGGCTGTCGGAGCGCTGGCCCAGCGCTTTGCGCAGGAGGGACACCTGCCGCACCAGGTTCGCTTCGACGACCGTGGTATCGCGCCAGAGCACGGCGAAGAACTCCGCCTTCTCGATGACGCGGTTGGGGCGCCGGACCAGGAAAAGGAGCAGATCGAACGTCTTCGCCGTGAGCGGCACCGGCTCGCCGTCGCGCCAGAGCTGCCGGCGGCGGGCGTCGATCTGGCAGGATCCGACGCGGTAGAAGCGGGCTGGAGGCCTCGGCGTCATGACGGCCCGCGCCGCGGCCGAGAAATAGTTCGAAAAACTTCGAACATCCTCGGCCTGAGTGCGCCAGGGCGATGACGCCCATGCTACACCACGCATCGGGCGGTGCCATGGGCGTCGGCGGAAACGACGACCGCGCACGCCATTCATTTGGACCTCGATGTCGATCGACGGGACTGGGAGACAACGTATGAGGAACTGGCGCACGATGACGGTCGCGACCGCAGCAGCGTCTCTGCTGCTGGCGATGTCGGTCTTCACGGCGGGTCCGACCTTCAGGGCGGACTATCGGTTTACGGGCACGGCGCTGAGCGGGTTCAAGCCGATCGGCGCCGCGGACTGGACAATGCAGAACGGCGAGATCGTCGGCACGCCGAAAGAAGCGAGCGGCGGCTGGCTGCTGGTCGACGGCAAGGACTTCCAGGACACGCAGATCTACGCGAGCATGAAGTGCGCCGGCGGCTGCAGAGCCGGCATCCTCATGCGTGCCGAGAAGACCCCGGACGGCGGCATGAAGGGCGTGCTCATGTCGGTCACCGAGAACGACCTCGTGCCGTACCTCGTGAAGATCGATGCGAGCGGCAAGGAGATCGGCCGCGAGGCGCTGCCGGCGCCGGCCGGCCGCGGCGGTGGCGGCGGCCGTCAGGGTGCCGGCGCAGGTGCGGCGCCTGGCGGCGCGGCCGCAGCGGCGGGCGGCGGCCGCGCGGCGGGCGCCGGCGGCGGCGCGCCAGCCGGTGCAGGAGCGGCCGAGAGCGCGACGGCGCGCATGACGGCCCTGACCGCCCAGCTCGGCGGTGGCCGTGCGGTCAGCGCAGGGCCAGCGCCCCCGATGTCGCCCGAGCTGGCCGCCAAGTATCCGAAGGAGTCGCGGCTGGCCGATCGGCCCGCCGGTGCCTACGCCGCCGGCGGCTACAACGACGTCGAAGTGCTCTTGTCGGAGAACAGCGTGCAGCCGAAGTTCAACGGCGGCTCGCTCGGCGGCGGCGCCGGCCGCACGATTCCCGATGCCGACAAGGACGGCTTCGGGCAGATCGGCTTCTACGTCGGCGGCAGCGGCGAGGTTCGGATCAAGGACTTCATGTACAAGGACATCCTGAACCACACCTGGGCGCCGGTCGAGACCGGCAAGACCTTCAGGGAGATCCGCGTCGATCCGCACTACTACTCCTGGAGCGCCGCCGTCGCCGACTTCAACCACGACTCGGTGCCGGACATCGCCGCAGGCGCCTTCTACTACCTCGGGCCCGATTACAAGGTCGGCAAGCAGATCTACGCGCCCGTCTCGTTCAATCCGACGTCCGAATGGCCGATCCCGGCGATGGTGAACGTCGCCTACGACTTCACCGGCGACGGCTGGGCCGACGTGCTGCAGATGAGCGGCAACGCGGGCAACGGCACGGGCTGGCTGTTCGAGAATCCCAAGGGCCAGTCACGGCACTGGCGGAAGTACGCGACGATTCAGCCGGTCGGCAACGAAGAGACGCTCTTCAAGGACATCGACGGCGACAAGCGGCCCGACCTCATCCACGCGGGCATGAACCGCCTGCGCTACTCGACGTTCGATCCAGCCCGGTGGGATCCGAACAACCCGACGTCGCTGTGGGTGACGCGCGACGTGTCGGAGCCGGGACCGTGGGGCGTCAACATCGGTCACGGCCTGGGCGTCGCGGACATCAACGGCGACGGCCGCATGGACTTCCTGAACGCGTACGGATGGTGGGAGCAGCCGCCGACGGGCACGTCGGGCACCTGGACGCTGCATCCGACGCCCTTCGGCCGCTGGGGCGCCTCGCAGGGCGGCGCCGGCGGCGCGGAGATCTGCGGCTACGACGTCAACGGCGACGGGCTGATGGACGCCGTCGGGCCGATGGAAGGGCACGGGTTCGGCATCGCGTGGTGGGAGCAGAAGCGCGATGCCGCCAAGACCATCACCTTCGTCGAGCACATCGTCATGGACAACTTCCTGACGAAGAACGCCGGCAACGTCACGTTCACCGAGCCGCACGCCGCGGCGTGCGCGGACATGGACGGCGACCGGATCCCCGACCTCGTCACCGGCAAGCGGTACATGTCGCACTTCGGCTACTCCGATCCGGATCCGTGGAGCGAGCCGGTCCTGTACGTCTACCGGACGGTGCGGGACAAGGCGGCGCCGGGCGGCGCCCGCTTCGAGCCTGAGCTCGTCCACAACCGCTCAGGCGTCGGCTCGCACCTGGTGGTCGCCGACTTGAACGGCGACGGCATGAACGACATCATCACGTCGGCCAATCTCGGCACGTACGTGTTCCTGAACCTGCGGAAGCCGGGGACGAAGTAGTCCTGCCCGCGCGAAAGGCGGCCGATTCCCCGGCGTCCGGGGCGTCGGCCGCCGCGCCCGCCGTGTCGAAGCGCGAGAGGACGATCGCCCCGCAGGTTGCACGACCGACGCCCTGGTGCTAGAAGACTGTGTTCAAACGCACGCAGGCGATGGAGCCGGGTCGTGGCGAGGCGGTGATCGGTCCCGGCATGAGAGGAGCGCGGCATGCAACGGCGGGAGTTACTCAAGGGTGTGGCGGGGCTGGCGGTCGGCAGCGTGATGATGCCGCGGCGCGTGCGCGCGCAGAAGAGCACCAACCGGGCCAGGGTGGATCGCATCGCGATCATGAGCCTGGGCTTCGACAGGATCCTGAAGCGGCCGGATGCGGCGAGCTCGCCGGAGCGGACGCTCGACCTCATGGACATCGGCGAGCTCTATGCCGATCGTTGGGGCGTGCACAACGTCGAGCTGCAGCACGGCCACCTGCTCTCGACCGAGGACTCGTGGCTACGTGAGTTCAGGGCGAAGCTCGCGAAGAGCGGCTCGAAGGTCACGAACATCAACCTCGAGTTCGGCGCGCAGAACATGTCGGCCGCGGACCTGACGTCGCGGCTGCAGGCCGTCGACCTCACCAAGCGCTGGATCGACCACGCCGTCACGCTGGGCAGCCCGCGCGTGATGGTCAATCAAGGCGCGCCGACGCAGGAGAACAAGGCGATCGCCATCGCCGCGCTCAAGGCGATGGGCGACTACGGCCGGAGCAAGGGCGTGAAGGTCGGCATGGAGAACCGCGGCGCCTACCAGCCGGTGCCCGGTGCGGCGCCGGCCGCCGCCGGCCAGGGTGGCGCAGCCCCGTCCCCGTCGGCGACGCCGGTGCCGCAGGGGCCGCCAGCCTACCTGCTGCTCGTGGAGATCATCAAGGCGGCCGGCACGTACGCCAACTGCGACATGGGGAACTTCCCCGATCAGCAGATGCAGCACGCCGGCATGCGCGCGATGTTGCCGCTCACCGACGGCAACACGCACGTGAAGATCAACCCGCTGCGCTACGACTTGCCGGCGGGCCTCGCGCTCGCGCGCGAGCTCGGCTACACGGGGCTCTTTTCCATCGAGGCCAACACGCCGAATCCGAATTCGCCGCCGCAGCCCGGCAATCCGATGACGCAGGATCCGTACAAGAACCAGCAGATCATCTACGACGTGCTGGTGGAGCACATCTGAGCGGCAGGCACGCGGCGATCTGGCTGCCGTTGCGGCGAATCACCCAGTGCTGGCCACAAGGCCGGCAGCGATAGTAGTCGGCTGACGCGTCTGGGCTCGCGTCTTCGAGCCATTGAATGCTGGACGAGCCGCACGACGGGCACGTTGCGCCAATCGGCGCCTGGTCCCGTTCGCGCCGCCAGGACCGTGTTCGTGGCCTCCGTGTGCGGCTGGGGTCGCTACGGCGTTCCTCGAACGAATCGCAGACGAGCCTCGAGCCGCTCATGGGCACGTCCGCGTGCGGGCGGTGAAGGCGGCCGCGAGCCCGGCCGGCGTCGTGAACGGGCCGCTCACGGCGCTTCCGGCGAACGTCCCTTCGAGCGGCAGCCGCTCAGCCGACGTGAGGCTGAACGCATCGCCCGCGCGTCGGCCGATGAACGTCGCAGGAGCGGCGCTCGCATCCGCCGACACGGTCGCGGCAGCCACGGTCCCGTCCAACGCGGCGACCAGCCCGAGCGCGCCCGTCTGCTCGTCGGCGCCGCCGGCGGAGATGCCCTCCGTCGAGTACTCACCACAGAATGGGGTCACGGCGACGTGCGTGGACTCCAACGCCGAGAAGGCTCCTGCCGCACCGGCCGGATCCGTGAGCGTGCCGGCGAGCGTACCGCCCGTCGCGGTGCCGAGCAGCGTGAACCCGCCGCCCGAGACGTTGACGACGCGGCTCTGCTCGTCGAGGCGGCCGGCGAGCAGGAACGAGCCGGCGCTCGTGTACAGCGTGCCGGTGACGCGCGGCAACGTCTTGAACACGAGCGTCAGCGTCGCCACCTTGCCGGCGGTCAGCGCCGCGACGCCGGTGAACGTCCGGCTGCCGACGCTCTCCACGACGTCGACGACCGTGACGCCCGCGATGCCGTCGACGGAGACCGCCACGCCCGTGCTGCCGGACGACACGCCGGTGATGACGCCCGCGCTGTCCACTGAGACGATCGCGCCATCGGCCGACTGCCACGTCCCATTGGTCGTCACGAGCTCGGCGCCTCCGGCCTTCAATACGACGACGGCGCGGACCTGGAAGGTGTCGCCGACGGCGATGGTCAGCGACGGCGGGACGAGAACCGAAGCCACGGTGTCGGAAGTGGCCGTCGTCGTGTCGGTGGGGTCGGTCGGCGTCGCGGCATCGCTGCACGCGACGAGACCGACGAGACAGCCCAGGATCAGCAGGTGCCGCCGCGCCATGCGGCAACCGCACAGCAATGCGATTGCCAGAACGATCCTTGCAACGAGAGCGCCGCGACGACGACCTTTCGCGCGATGTCGTCCATGTCACGGTTTCACTGTCCCCTTCCGGCGTCGCCTGCGTGCGACACGGAGTACGCGAACGAGGACACGCGTCACAGCCATGTCACATCTCTCGAACATCTCCCGTGGTGCGCTCGTGCTGGCGGTGCTGATCGCCAGCGCGTGCGGGGACGCGGCGACCCCCTCCTCGCCGACCACGACGACCCGGCTTCCGCCGACCGTCACGGCGATCGCCCCCGCGTCGGGCAGCGTCGACGGCGGCATCGACGTCACCATCAGCGGCACGGGCTTCACCAACGTCCAGTCCGTGCTGTTCGGCACGACGCCAGCCACGACCTACGTGGTGAGCTTCGAGACCTCCATCACGGCGACGGCGCCCGGCGGGGCGGCACCGGGCGCGACGGACGTCGTGGTGGTCACCGAGGGCGGTTCGTCCGCGACGAGCGACGCCACGAAGTACACCTGGATTCCGAACCAGCTCGTCGATCTGACGTTGGCCGCCTCGTCCGTCACGGGCGGTGCGCCGATTCGCGGCACGGCGACGGTGACGCTGCCGGCCCCGTCCAACGGGATTCGACTGCCGATCGTTTGGAAGTCGACGCCCGCCGGTCTGTCGGCCGTGCGCGTTCCGGCGGCGGTCTACATCGCCAAGGGCGAGGTCACCGGCACCTTCCAGATCGACACGTTCTACGTGTCGACGCCGGAGTCGATCGAGATGTCACTCGAGCATTGGGGCGTCACGAAGACCGTGCGCTTCACGGTCGGTCCGTAACCGCGACAGCAACGAGCGTCCTGTCGCACGCCGCTCCGGGCGGTGAGCCGGCGTGTGGAATCACGGCATGTCCGCGACAGCGACGAGACGGTCGCCTCGCGAGACGACCAAAACCTGACGAGCACCGCACAGAACGCTCGCGCCGCGCCAGCACAGACGGTCGCGAGCCCGCTCGTGAGCACGAAGAGCAAAATCGGCACAGGGAGCGCCGGCGTGCACAACCAGGCCAGCTTCGGCCTAGCGGACCGACGTCTTGTCTTTCGTCGGGAAGTCAGCCGGCACTGGAATCGTCACGCTGCCGGACGCCGCCCATTCGGTCCCGCGCTGGAGCAGCGTGATGGAGTCGACGGAGCTCATCGAGGCGATCGGCTCCGTCTGCGTCGGACCGACGTGGCCCAGCGTGTCATGGAACACGCGTCCCTTGCCGTACGTCAGCGCCATGATCAGCGGCTCGTTCTCGCCGGTGCCGTTTGGCATCGTCGCCGGCGCGGTCGCGGTCACGAGCACCGTGAGGTTCCTGGCAGGGCCGCGGAGGTTGCTGTACAGCTCGTCCCTGGCGTGCAGCCACTCGCGAGGCAGCCCGTTGACGATGGGATGGTCGGGCGTCCGCACCGTCATCACGAAGTCGTGCGGGCTCGGATGCTGCGCCTCACCGGGCGTCTCGCGATCGAGCACCATCCGGCCGTCACGCCATCGGACCTTGGGTCCGGCCGCGGCCGTGCGGTTCGCGTAGCCTGGCGTGAACCCGCCCCAGCCGCCGACGCCGATCATCTCGTTGAACTCGGGCCACGCGGGGAAGGCGTTGTCTGCCGCGTGGGTCACGACGAGGCCGCCGCCGCTCGAGACGAAGTCGACGAGCGCACGTTTCGTCGCCGGCGCGAACTCGAAGCCTTCGTAGTCCAGCACCACCGCGCGGTACTTGCGGAAGTCCGGTGCGAAGCTCGACATGTCCTGTCCGGGCTCGGTGCCCTTCGGCGGGGTCGTCGCGACCGTCACGGCGAACCGCCGGCTCTCCTCCAGCTGCCGTTTGATGATGGCGCTGCTCACGCGCCAGTTGTGGAATTGATTGCTCTGGCCGGTGATGAGCAACACCTCGAGCGGCGCCTGCGCCGAGGCGCCGGCGGCGCCGGAGTAGGACAGGCAGGCCAGGGCGAGAACGCTCAGCGCGACAACGGTACGGCTCATGTGAGCTCCTGCGTCGATCGGATCCGCATCCTACTTCGATCTGACGATATCCGGCGCCCGCGTCAGGCAAGCCGCTCGAACGATAGGAGCGATGAGCGGGACATCGCCGCGCGCGTCCGCCTGCCGTTCGGCTACCCTTCCGACGTCCGCGTCTTCAACGTCGCGGTCGCTCCCTTTCGGCTCCAGGTGCGCTGAGCTTTCTTCAGCGACTCGAGCCTCGCCCAGTAGTCCTGGATGGCTTTGCGGCCGGCCGTCGTGAGCGACACGGTCGTCTGCGGATACTTGCCGGAGAATCCCTTGGCGATCGAGACGAACTTCGCCTCCTCGAGCCGGGCGAGATGCTGGGACAGGTTGCCGGACTGCAGGCCGGTCAACCGTTGCAGGAAGACGTAGTCGGCCGAGTCGCAGGCCGAGAGCGCGGTGAGCACGGCCATCCGTGCGGGTTCGTGGACGAGCTTGTCCACGGCGAGGAAGTCCTGGAACGCGGCGTCCGGCGCTTCAGGCACGCGCGGCCCCTCCTTCGGTGACCATGGCCGACAGCCGTGCGAACTGCCGGACGAGGGTCCGATGATCGCCGAACGCGCCGACCGCCATCGCGAGCCCAATGAGCGCCTGGTGCACGCCGCGCAGCCATGGCATGGCAGGCGTCCACGACTGTTCGACGAGCACGGCTCCAATCATGAGCAGCGAAGCGACGAACCAGTGGGATCCATCGTTGCCGCCGGACCACGCACGGTAGACACAGGCGATCAGCAGCAGCACGGTCATGACGCTGAGCCGCATGTCGGGCCACGCGCGAAGGATCCTGACCTGGACAATCAGCAGCACGACGAGGCCGAGAAACGCCGCGGCGCCTTTCGCCATGCGCACGGCCGGGTCCTGCCTGACGATGCCGAAGGTGCGGCGATAGTAGGCGCGGCCCAGGATGATGCCCACCAGGGCGACGGGCAGCGAGAGCAGGGTGACGGCCGGCAGATCCCGCGGGTCGATCCAGCCGGCGGCCTGCGCGACGCCGGATGCGAAGAAGACGACCCAGAACGGCAGAAAGGCCAGGCCCTGCATTCGTGGATAGGCGCGGACGAGACGAATGGCCTCGGCGCGCGGTTCGTCGGGGTTCACCATGCCGTGAGCCTACGGCAACAAGTAGCGCATGTCAAGATTTAGCTATTGACACACGCTAGATCCTGCTGCTGCGGATCGGAACCGACGAAACGGGCCGGGGCGCGGGGTCGGTAGGTCGAGCGCCGATGGGCGCCGTTCTATCCATGACCCGCGCAGCCGGCCCTGCTCGGGTCATGCTGGGTGGTCGGTCCGACGCGACGGTGCCGCTGGCCAGTCGCGTGCCGGCCCGCGCCGCTCGGGCCGGCTGACGCGACCGCGATCGCCGCGACTACTTCAGCGTCGACAGGAACTCGAGCAGGTCCGCGATCTGCTGCAGCGACAAGTTGCTCAGCAGCCCCTCCGGCATGGACGATACCTGCACGGGCCTCCGCGATGCGATCTCGCTCTTCGCGAGACGCTGCGACTCGGTGCCGACGGCGATCGTGACCTCGGTCGCCGTCTCGCCGGTGATGAGCCCCGACACCGAGCTGCCATTCTTCATCGTGAAGACCGTCGTGATGTACTCCGGTCCGATGGCGCCGTTCGGGTTCAGGATGTCGTCGAGCATGGCCTGCTTGCCGTACTTCTCGCCGATCTTCGACAGGTCGGGGCCGAGCGTTCGGCGCCCGTCGCCGAGGCTGTGACAGGCCGCGCAGGCGGCGTCCGTGTCGTACACCTTGCGCCCTTCGGCCGCGCGGCCGCCGTAGTTGAGGTCGAGCTGGAACGCGGTCGGAATGACGGTGCCGGGCATGGCCAGCACCTTCGCCGCCCGCGCACGGATCGCGACGTAGGCCGGATCGGTGGGCGCCGTCGGCGCGGCTCGCATCGCCACGGGCGACTGCCCCGCACCACGGCGGCCCGCGGCCGGCGGCGGCGCGGCGCTGTTCGTGATGCGACGCGCGACCGCCAGCAGCTCCGCCGGAATTCGGCCGGCTTCCGCGAGGTCGAGAATCGCGTTCAGGCCGGGCACCGATGTGCCCAAGAGCCGCAGCGCCTGCACGCGGACTTCGTTCGGGGCATCGCTCGACAGCAGCTCCTGCGCCCACGCCTCGACGCCCGGCTGCGCGAGGCCGCCGATAGCGCGGATCGCGGCCACGCGCACGGGCGTGGGCGCGTTGTCGGCGAGCGCCTGGAACTCGCGGAGGTACTGAACGTCCTTGGTGGTCGCGATGGAGTCGAGCGCGGCCGCGCGCGCCGCAGGCGTGGCGCCGCCCGACTTCGCGAGCGCGAGCAGGTCGGGCCGGTACTGCGGATCGGCAAGCGCATCGGCCACCCCGACGGCAGCCGCCTGCGCACCAGGCAGCGTGAGGGCTTTCCGCATCACGGCTGGAAGCGCGGCGCTCGTCCGCGACTCCATCCACTGGCTCATGAGCTGATGGCTGTAGAGGCCGAACGCGTGCTCGACCAGCGCCGGCGGCGTGGCCGGCGCCGTCATGAACGTCTCCATCACGCTGGCCGCCTCGGGCCACTCCATCCAGCCGACCGTATCGAGCGCGGCCTGCCGGGCCGCGACCGGCGACGTCGCGTCGTTCATCACCGCCAAGAGATCCGGGAGCGCGGTCTTCGGCCGGAGCCGCCAGACGATCTGGTTGAACGCCGCATCCGACATCGCCGCGCGCCGGCTCTCGAGCCGCGCGTAGAGCGCCTCCTCACGGCCTCGCGCCGCGATGCCGATGGCCTCGAGATACCAGCGGTCCTTTCCGTCGTGCTGACTGGAGAGCTGCGCAACCGCGTCGAGCCACGCCGGGGTGGGCTGCACCTGTGGCGGATAGCCGTACGCCGGAAGCATGCGCGACGAGTCCTGCAGCATCACCAGGATCTCGCGCCGCACCTGCGGCGAACGATCGGCGAGCAACGGCTTCGCGACGTCCAGGACGCTCGCGCCGGTCTCGCGCGCCACGCGCAGACCGAGGATCCGGAACCGCGGATCCGGATCGCGAAGCGCCTGCTGGATCGCCGCGTTGCCGGGCGCGCCGAGCGGCCCGAGCAGCCACAGCGCCCGTGCCTTCAGGATCGGATCCGTTCCCGACCACGCGGCCTGGAGCAGCGGCAGCGCGCCCTGTCCGCGCGCTTCGATGGCGGTGTAGGACAGGTACTTGATCGTGTCGTTCGGCGATCGCAGCGCCGCGGTGAGTCCTGCCGTCGAGTTCAGGTCGAGCTTCGGCACCTGCGGCCGGTGTCCGATCGGCGCCACGCGATAGACGCGGCCGCTCTTGCCTTCGGGATCCCCCATCTGATGGCCGCCGACACCCGGGTCGTACCAGTCCGCGACGTAGACGGATCCATCGGGCGCCACCGTCGCATCGCACGGCCGCGCCCACGTGTCGTCTCCCATGTTCACGAGATCGGCCTTCGTGCCCTTGAACCCCGCACCATCGTCGGTCAGCGGGTACATCTCGACGACGCGCCGGCCGGCCTCCGCGTGGAAGAACTGGCCACGGAACCGCTCCGGCAGGAGGGTGCCTTCGTAGAAGAACACGCCGCACGGCGAGCCGGCGCCGAGACGCTCGACCTGCGGCACGACGCCAGGCGCCTCCAGGTGCCAGTGCGTGCCGCCGTCCTCGAGGAACGTGCGGTGCCGCGGCCCTCGGTAGCCGTAGTTGCCGCCGGCCATGACGTAGTCGAGCCGCGTCCACGCGTTCCCGTCATCGTCGTTGTCGGTCTGGAACATGTTGCCGAACGAGTCGATGGCGAGCTCGTAGGGGTTGCGGAAGTTCTGCGCGATGACGTCGAGGCCGGTGCCGTCCTCGTTCATGCGGACAACGACGCCCTGGTAGTAACCGGCCCTGGTCTCCGCGCCGGTAATCTGGGAGACGAGACGTTTGCCGGATCGATCCGTCAGATCGAAGCCCGTGTTGCCCTGGTTGAAGTAGTAGCGGCCGTCCGGGCCGAAGACGATCGCGTGCACGCCGTGGTCGTGGTCCGCTCCGCCCCAGCCGGTGAGCAGCACGTCCTTCTTGACGATCCGATCCTCGGCGTCCTTGGTGTACACGATGATGTCCGGCGACTGCGAGACGACGACCTTGTCGCCGAACACGGCGATGCCGAGCGGCACGCGCAGCGACGGGCTCTGGTCGAAGACCTTGACCTTGTCCGCCTTGCCGTCGAGATCGGTGTCTTCCAGGATGATGATGCGGTCGCCTTCGGGGCGAAGGTCCGGGAGCTTGCGCGCCGCGCGCCGGTAGTTGACGCCTTCGAGCACCCAGACGCGGCCGCGTTCGTCCACGGCGAGGTTGGTCGGGTTCATGACCATCGGCTCGGCGGCGAAGAGCGTCGCCTCGAGCCCCGGCGCCGGCTTCAAGCCGGCCGCGGTCGCCTCCGGAGACTTCTGGCCGGAGAGCACCGCGCCGGCCGCAGTGGCTGCCAAGACCGAGAACAGAAGAACGGCACGCGCCCTCATGAGGCCCTCCCTCGAGCTGCAGTTACATTGAGCCGCCGCTGTCGGCTGCAAAGGAAGTGCCGCACGGTCATGACGAGGGCCTCACGAGCCGCGAAACCCGGGACGGAGACGCACGGGTTTTTGCGCGGGCGTCCGCTGTTTTTTCGGAGGGTCGAGACGATCGGAGCGGGAGCGCGAGATCGGCGGATGTGTTGGCGCGCTGACGGCGCAGGCGCCTCGCTGGTGCGCCGTCGACTTGCGCTCGAGATACGGCGACCGAGCCTCTTTCGCCCGCGAAGACGACGGCGGTGATCGACTAGCGCAGTTGCGCCACCATCCAACCCGCGAACGCGATCCATGGCGCCGTGCCGGAGATGAGCAGCCTCGCCGGCACCGACAACAACAGGACGAGACCGCCCCAGAGCGTGGCCGGGTGGATACGGCCGCGCGATCGGACGTCCCAGGCGATCAAGCTCACCCAGAACGACATGGTGACGGCGAACGGCACGAGCACCGGCATCGTGGCCAGGACGGGCCAGCGGGCAAAGCCCGCGGTGAGCAGGTTCATCGACGCGAGGAGCATCCATCGCTTGTGAGCCTGGAGATCGCGACGTTTCACGACCGCCAACGCGACGTACGCCGCGAAGAGCACCATGTCCATCATGGGGATCGCGAGAAACTGCAGCGGCGGTACCGGCACGCCGGTGAACCCGGTAGGCCGTGCGGCGGCGACGAGCGCGACATAGACTCCGACCAGCACCATCGCCGCGGCGAGCGCGACGCCCCAGACCCCCACGCGGCGGTGCAATGCCGTGCGGCCGGTCGCCACGAGCGACGGCTGCACGACGAGCAGCACGCACCAGATCGAGAACAGCGCCCCGTGCACGTAGAAGACCGGCTCGGACGGCGACGGCCACGCTGGAAACAGCGGGCGCAGGAAGAAGCTCCGCGCGAAGCCGACGAGGATGGCGACCAACATCGCGACGGTCATGCCGACGAAGAAACGGCGCTCGCTGGATCGGCTGGCGCGCGCCAGGCTCGCGGTAGCCATGGATGCCTCCTCGCTGTTGAGTAGGGCGCGACGGTATCACAGCCCGCGCATGGGCTGAAGTTCCCCGGCATCATGAGGGATACCACGCTCCCGGTCGCGGTGCGGTGATAGGCCTCGACTTCAGCGTGCCGGTATGATGTCTCTCGTGCGAGCCACCGAGGTCGATCGCAACAGGACAGCATGAACCGACGCCGATTCCTCACGAACGCGATGGCCGGTGTCGCGGCGGCCGCCACCGTCCGAGCCGATGGCGCGCAGGCGCCGATGGGCCCGCGCAGCGCCACGGCGAACCCCACCGGGCGCGGCGAAGGCCCCGCGCCCGTTCCTCTCGAGAAGCTCGCGCGCGTGGGCATCATGACGCTGAACCACGGTCCGATGCTCCGGCTGCCGTGGAACGCTACGCCCAGTCCGGCTCAGACGCTTGCGCTGTTCGATCTACCCCAGTACTACGTGGACCAGTACGGCGTGCGGAACATCGAGTTCCAGCACACGCATCTCGCGCAGGGGACGAGCGAGCCCGACGTCGCATTCTTCCGCGAGCTGAAATCGAGGATCGACGCGGCGGGCTCGCGCGCCAACCAGATCAACCTGGAGATCGGCGCCATCACGGAGCTCGGCGCGCCCGACGCGCGCGCGGCATGGATGGCGCACGCGAAGAAGTGGGTGGACGCGGCGCCCGTGCTCGGGGCGACGCGCCTGCTGCTGAATCAGAGCGGCTTGAACGATCAGAACATGGCGGTCGCGACCGCCGTGTGGAAGGAAATCCAGGACTACGCGCGGCCGAAGGGCATCAAGATCTCCGCGGAGAATCGCCCGTACAACAGCAAGGAGTACGGCCCGCCCGCGGATCTGCCGAATCGCTCGCGCTTCACGTGGGGCCTGCTCGAGGAGTGCGCGCGAGCCGCCGGCGGCTACACCAACGTCGATTTCGGCCGCACCGGCCGATTCCTCAGCCAGCGCGAGCTGCACGAGGCGATCGCCGGGATGTTCACGTCCAACGCCGGCAGCGTGCACGTCAAGACGAGCCCGTTGTGGGATCTCGGCACGGCCATCCGGTACACCGAGTCGCTCGGGTTCACGGGGCTGTACACCATCGAAGTGGACCTCGATCCCGCGGTGCGGATGGTCTACAACATCGTGCTCGCGAACATGGCCTGACGAGCTGGCGGCCGCAGGGGCCGGCGTGCCGCGGCGGACGAGGCGGCGGCACGAGAGACCACGCTCGAAGGGAGGTGCACGTGCTCTACCTGCTGATCAAGTGGCTCCACGTGCTGGCGGCCATCACGGCGCTCGGCACGAACATCACCTACGGACTCTGGATCGTGCGAGCCTCGCGCGATCCCGGCGTGCTGCCGTTCACGCTTCGCACCATCAAGGTGCTCGACGATCGGGTAGCGAACCCGGCCTACGGCGTGCTGCTCGTCACCGGCTTGGCGATGATGTGGGTCGCGGATCTTCCGTTCCACACGCCTTGGCTGGAGGGGTCGCTCGCACTGTACGCCGCGATGTTCCTGCTCGCCGTCTTCGGCTACACGCCGACGCTGAAGCGGCAGATCGCGGCGCTCGAACGCCACGGCATCGGCTCGTCTGAATATCGGGCGCTCGCCGCGCGCGGCCGCCTGCTGGGGGCACTCCTCGGCGTCATCGTCATCACCATCGTCTTGCTCATGGTGGTGAAGCCCGTGTTGTGGGGTGCGGCTTGAGCTCGAGCGATTCCCGCTCGTGATCCGCTGGCCTGAGGGCGCCGATCGGTGACAGCCGACCTGAGGCTCGCCGTCAGATGACCGCCCCGGCGCCACACCAAACGTGCTTCTCAGGTGTGCCGGAGCAACGCGTTCACCTCCGCACGTGACGCGCGGCGACCGGGAATGTAGGCGGCCAGCGCGGCGGCGCCAATCGTGAACGCCGTGACGCCACCGAACGTCGCCGGATCCGTCGCCGCCACGCCGTACAGCAGCGAGCGCAACGCGCGCGCGCCGAGCGCCGCGCCGAACATCCCCATCGCCACACCGAGACTTACGCGCCACGCCGTTCGCCTGAGCGCCGCGTGCAAGATCGCCGCGGCCGTCGCGCCGAGCGCGAGGCGAATCGCGAATTCGTGACGGCGGTGCGCGACGTCGAGCGCGACGACGCTGACGAGACCCGTCAACGCGAGGCCGAACGCCACCACGGCGAACAGGACGAACATCCACATCGACAAGCGCCATGGCGCCACCGCCCGCGCCACCACCGCGTCCATCGTCACGACGTCGTCGATGACGGCCGTCGGGTCGAGCGCGCGCGCCTGAGCCTGAATCGAGGGCAGCGCGCCGATCGGCGACGTTGCGGTGCGAACCACGATGGTCTGCGGCTGCCGGCCGACCTGCAGCGCGGGGTCGTAGATGTCGAGCTGCACTTCATCCAGACCGCGGTAGCGGACGTTCTTCACCACACCGACGACGGTGCGCCACGCGCGAGGCGGTTGCCCCGGCACGAAGCTGGACATCAGCACGCGCCGGCCGATCGGATCGCGGCCCGGCCAGAGCGCCTGAGCGGTCGCCTCGCTCACCAGCACCACGCGATCCGTGCCGGCGCGATCCGCATCCGTGAAGCCGCGGCCACGGATCATCGGAATCCGCATCGCCTCGAAGTAACCTGGCGTCGCGATCTGGTAGTTCAGCGTCGGATTGGCCGCTGCGGCGGCGTCGGTCTCTGGCTGGCCTTCCAGCCATACGCGAATCCCGTCGCCGATGGGTCCGAGTTGCAGCGGTCGCAGGTACACAACGCCGGCCGCCTCGACTCCCGGCACCTGAGCGATGCGCCCGATCAGCTCGTGGTACCACTCCGTCGGTGATCCCTGTATCGAACGCGGCTGCACGGTCATCGCCAGCACGTTCGCCGGCTGAAAGCCGAGATCGATGCGCCTGAGGTTCACGAAGCTCCTCACGACGAGGCCCGCGGCGACGAGGAGCGCCACGGACAACGCGACTTGCAGCACGAGTAGCACCGATCGGGCTCGGACGCTCTGCCGGCCAGTCGTCGATCGATCGCCGCCGCTGATGATTTCGGCCAGGCTGACGCGATACGACGTGCGCATCGGCAGGGCGGTCGTGGCCACGGCGACGACCGCAACGACCGCCAGCGTGAAGAGCGCGACGCCCGCATCTATCGAAATGCGTTCGACGCCGGGCACGTCATCGGGCGCCAAGGCGGCAATGGCTCTGGCGAGATAGCCGGCGGCGGCCAGGCCGATCGCCCCGCCCGCCGCTGAGAGCACGAAGACTTCGAGCACCCACAGGCGCCCGATGGCGACGCGCGTCGCGCCGATGGCGAGGCGAACGGCCTCTTCGCGCCGCCGCATCGCGGCGCGCGACAGCGTCAGGCCGGAGACGTTCGCGCAGGCGATCAGGAGCAGCACGGTGACGGCGGTCCACAACGCCCACAGCGTCGGCCGAACGGGACCGAAGACGTGCTCGACGAGCGGCGTCACGACCGCGCGATCGCCCCATGTCGGCCGGCCGGGCACGTCGCGCTGCAAGCGCATGTCGAGCGCGTCGACCAGGCGCGCGGCCTCAGCGGCCGTCACGCCGGACCGCACGCGGCCGACGAGATAGAAGACGCCGACGTTGTTGATCACGTTCTGGAGCGTCGTCGCACTCGATGCGGCGCCACCGCCGAGGATCGGCGTCACGGGCGTCCAGAACTCGGCGCCGCGCGGCACGTCGAAGCCTTCCGGCATGACACCCACGATCTCGACCGGCTGCCCGTCGAGTGACATCGTCCGGCCGACGATGTCGCGATCGCCGCCGAAGCGCCGGATCCAGGTGGCATGGCTCAGCACGAGCACGGCCGCCGCGTTGGGCAGGTCGTCCTCCGCGCGAAGGGTGCGGCCCAGCAACGGAACCGCGCCGAGCGTTTCGAAGAACCCGGCCGACACGCCACTGAAGAAGATCCGTACGGAATCGCCCGAGCCGCTGTCGTACACGGCGTTCCAGTTGTGCGAGCCCATGACGGCCGCCTGCAGGAACACCGATCGGTCGGCGGTCCACTCGCGGAGGTGCCGAAGGGTGAGCTCGATAACCGCCTTACCCGACGCGTTGTCGGTCTGCCACACCACCATCGTCTGATCCGGACGCGCGACCGAGAGCGGCCGCAGCAGCACGGACTTGACCGCGCTGAAGACGGCGCTGTTCGCGCCGATCGCCAGCGCGAGCGTCAACACGACCATCGCGACGTAACCTGGCGCGCGTCGCAACTGACGCAGGATCAGGCGAAGGTCGCGCAACAGGTGCATGCTCTGCCTCCGGGGATGAAACCCGAGCGCAATCCTAGCAAACGGGTCGACTGCAGCCTGCTGCGCCGTTCGCGGCTCACCGCTTCGTCTGAATCTCGGCGCGCAGGCGCTCCTCCCGCGCGCGCAGTTCGGGCGTGAGCTCCTTGCCGAAGTCGTCGGCTTCGAAGATCGGCCGGATCTCGACCTCGGCCCCGTCGTCGAAGGGCGCGCGCTTCAACCACGTCACGGCCTCGGCCATCGACGCGACGTCCCACAACCAGAAGCCGGCGACGAGCTCGTTCGTCGCGGCGAACGGGCCGTCGATGACGTCGCGCTTCGACCCTGAGAAACGAACGCGCTTGCCCTTCGAGGTCGGGTGCAACCCTTCGCCGGCCTTCATGATGCCGGCCTTGACGAGCTCCTCGTTGTACGCCCCCATGTCGCGGAGCAGCCGTTCGCTGGGCATCACGCCCGCTTCCGATTCCCTGCTCGCCTTGACGATCACCATCACGCGCATCGTGTGCCTCCCGTCCTGAACCGTCATCGTGACGTCGAATGCGCTGCGCCGAATCAACCACGTGACCGCGCAGCCAGTCGATCGCCAGAGGCCGGACTCGTCTGCGGATGCCGCCAACCGCCGGCCGATCGAACCCAGGCCGGAGCATGCCGTGGCCACGGCGTTCTAACGCCGCGGCCAGGCCGCCTCGGCCTGCCTGCAACCTGCCTTGTGGGGAACCACTCAATGATAGGAAACAACGGGGGGCGGAGGCGACTGCCGTGAGCAAGAGACACGCGGCAGATTCCGATCCGCTGTCGTGACGACCCGATGCTAGACTTCCGGTCCCAAGGAGGCTGTATGTCCAGGAGCAGGCCGGGACGTCTCGGGTGGTGGGTGGTCTTGTTGATCGTCGCCGGAACCGCGGCGCCCGCGTGGGCGCAACAGCCGGATCCGAACCGCAAGTACGGCATCGGATCGGAGGCCCGGCAGGGCATGTTGTTCCTGCTGTTCCTGGCGGACGTCCAACCGTATTCGGGCGTGGGCTTCGAGACGGTGTACAACCACCCGCTCGCGAAACTGGCGCGCGGCGCCTCGCGCTCGCCGATGGTGGACTTCCGCACGCTGCGACAGACCGCTGAGGACAACGCGACCTTGGTGAGCGTGGTCGGGCAGTTCGGCTACTCGCGCGTGAACGGCGCCAACATCACGACCATCATGGGCGGGCCCCGCGTGACCCGGCCCGTGAGCCCCAAGGCGAGCGTCTTCGGACAGGCCACGGCCGGCCTGGTCAGCAGCTACGGGTCGAGCGACTTCGGCCTGCAGCCTGGCGGCGGCGTCATCGTCGACACGGGCAAGTGGATCGTGTCCGCCCAGCTCGAGTTGCTCGTGACCTTCTTCGAGGGCGGCAGCGACACCAGCACGCGTATTAGCGCCGGCGTGGCGATTCCGTTCGGCCAGCGCTAGAAGTGCAGTGCGAACCGAGAGCTGAAGAGCGAACGAGACGAAACTGACGCCGGGCGCGCCGTCTCGAGCGACGACCGTGGACGTACGTCGCTCCGTTTCGGACGTTCGGCGTCGGACATCACGCCTCGTGCGCGCGGTCGGGCCGCGACACACCAGGGCGCGCCGTGCGGCTCAGCCCCCCCAGAGCATCCGGTACACGACCGCACCGGCGACGCCGCCGAGGATCGGGCCAAGGACCGGCACCCACGCGTAGCCCCAGTCCGACGATCCTTTGCCGGGGATGGGCAGCAGCGAGTGCGCGAGGCGCGGGCCGAGATCGCGGGCCGGGTTGATCGCGTAGCCCGTCGATCCGCCGAGCGACAGGCCGATGCCGAACACGATCACGCCGACGAGCAGCGGCGCCAGCGCGGTGTCGAACCCCAAGTTCGGGATCAGGTTCTTCGGCGTGAGCACGCTGAGCAGCCCGATGACGAGCGCCGCGGTCGCGATGGCCTCGCTGAGCAGGTTGGCGGCCGGCCGCCGGATGGCGGGACCGGTGGAGAACACGGCGAGCTTCGCGCCGGCATCCTCGGTCAGCGCCCAGTGCGGCAGATACGTCACCCACACCAGCACGCCGCCGATGAACGCGCCGATGGTCTGCGCGAGGACGTACGTGGGCACGTTCGCCCACTGGAACTTGCCGATTGCCGCGAGCGCGATCGTCACCGCGGGATTCAGGTGCGCGCCGCTCAGCGCGTTCACGGCATACACCGCGATCGTGACGCCGGCGGCCCAACCGGCCGCGATCACGATCCAGCCGCTGTTCTGTCCCTTGCTCTTCTGCAACACGACGTTGGCCACCACGCCGTCGCCGAAGACGACGAGCAGCATGGTACCGACGAGCTCCGCGAGGAATGGGGTCATGGCGACGGATTCTAATCCCGAACGCCCGAAGTTCGCTCGCCGGCCGCCGGCGCGACGGCATTCGGTGACGGCCGGCTAGCCCTTGACCAGCGCCTTCACCAGCTCACGGTTGAAGGCCGGGATGTCCGCCACGACCCGCCCCCACACCTGGTTCCCCTCGCGGAAGGCGGGTTCGTCCGTCCACACTCCGCCGACGTTCTCGAGGTCGTCCTTGATGCCGGTCGATCCGGTCACGCGCTGTCCCTCGGCGACGATGCCGGCGGAGACGGCGATCGAGCCGCCGTGGCAGATGATGCCGATCACCTTCCCGGCGCCGTGCATGTCCTTGACGAGCGTCTTGACGACGTCGTAGCGGCGCAGTTTGTCGGGCGCCCAGCCGCCGGGAAGGATCAGCGCGAAGAGCTCGCTCGATCTCAGATCGGCGATCTTCGCGTCGGGCACGATGACCAGCCCGTTCTTGCCGCGCACGGGCTCGAGCGTCAGCCCCGCGCTCAGCACCGTGGCGCCCTCCTCCTGCAGCCGCATCAGCGGGACGTAGTACTCCAGATCCTCGACTCCCTCGGCGACGAGGGTGGCGATGGTCGTGTTCTGCAATCGCACGGCGGCTCCTTTCCGATTCGTCGTCAGCGTCAGCTCGCCGGAGGCGAACCGTCCGTCTGCTGCCAGCACACCCCGGCCAGGCTGCGCGGATTCGCGCCCGCGTCGTGACGCGACCCTGCCGGCCCCCGCAGCGGTGCGGTGATATTATCTGCCGCCGTCATTGATGGAGCGCATATGAAGAAACTGATCAACGACCCGCAGAACGTGCTGCGGGAATCGCTGGAGGGGTTCGCCGCAGCCCACTCCGACATCCTCAAGGCTTCTTTCGATCCGACGTACGTCGTCCGCGTGGACGCGCCCGTCGCGGGCAAGGTCGGCGTCATTTCGGGCGGCGGCAGCGGTCACGAACCGCTGCACGGCGGATTCGTCGGCCGCGGGATGCTCGATGCCGCCTGTCCTGGCCAGGTCTTCACGTCGCCGAGCCCCGATCAGATGGAGGCGGCGACCGTCGCGGTCGACGGCGGCGCCGGCGTCCTCTACATCGTCAAGAACTACACCGGCGACGTCATGAACTTCGAGATGGCGGCGGAGCTGTGCCAGGCGCGTGGCATCCAGGTGGAGTCGGTCATCATCGATGACGACGTGGCGGTGCAAGACAGCCTGTACACGGCGGGCCGGCGCGGCGTGGGCGCGACGGTCGTCGCGGAGAAGATCTGCGGTGCGGCGGCCGCCCGCGGCTACGATCTCGCGCGGGTCGCGGCGCTCGGCCGTCAGGTGAACGCCAGCGGCCGATCCATGGGCATGGCCTTGACGTCCTGCACCGTGCCGGCCGCGGGCAAGCCGACGTTCGAGCTCGGCGAAGGCGACATCGAGATGGGCGTCGGCATCCACGGCGAACCTGGCCGCAGGCGCGTCCCGCACCGCCCGGCGAAGGAGCTCGTCGCGCACATGGCCGACGCGATCCTCGGCGACCTGGAGATTCGAGGCGGCGACCGCGTCATCGCCATGGTCAGCGGCATGGGCGGCACGCCGCTCATCGAGCTCTACCTCGTCTACGGGGAGCTGGCGCAGATTCTGCGCGCCCGGGACATCGAGGTCTCACGCCGGCTGGTCGGCAACTACATCACGAGCCTCGACATGGCCGGCTGCGCGCTCACGCTCGTGCAGGCCGACGACGCGCTGCTGTCGCTCTGGGACGATCCTGTGCTGACGCCGGCCCTGCGCTGGGGGAATTGAACATGGCCGTCAGCACTCAGGACGTGCTGCGCTGGCTCGCTGCGCTGCACCAGGTGTTCGCAGACAACCGCCAGTACCTCACCGATCTGGACTCAGCCGTCGGCGACGGCGACTTCGGCATCAGCCTGGACCGCGGCTTCACGGCCGTCCAGGCCGAGCTGACCGCGAACCCTCCCGCCGACATCCGCACGGCCTTTCAGAACGTGGCGACCGTCCTCATCAAGACGATGGGCGGCAGCTCGGGCCCGTTGCTGGGCACGTTCTTCTTGCGTGCCGGCGCGACGTGCGCCGGCAAGGCCGAGTTGGGGCCTGCCGACGTCGTCGCGCTCTTTCAGGCTGGCGTCGAAGGCCTCCAGCAGCGGGGCAAAGCCGCGCTCGGCGACAAGACGATGATGGACGCCTGGCTGCCGGCCGTGGATGCGATGCGCAGCGCCCTGGACGCTGGAGGCGGCCTGGCCGACGTGCTGGAACGGGGCGCGGCGGCGGCCGACGCAGGCATGCGCGCAACGGTCGACATGCAGGCGCGCAAAGGCCGCGGCAGCTATCTGGGAGAGCGCAGCATCGGGCATCAGGACGCTGGCGCGACGGCGACGGCGCTGCTGTTCAAGACGGCGGCGAACACCTGGCGCGCGTAGCCGATCTCTGCTCACGACGCGTCGCTCGCGCGCCGCGTCGTGTTGTCGTTTGCGACCTGCGGTGCTACATTTCGCAGTGATTCCGAGGTGACACATGAGAACACGTGGCTTTAGTCTGGTGGCCGCGGCGCTGGCCATGTCCGGCGTCGTCACAGTGGCCGCCCAGGGCCAGGCCCCTGCCGGCGGCGGTGCCCAGGCCCCAGCGACGGCCCCTGGCGGGATCGTCCTCACGCCAGCCGCGCAGAGGCTGCTTCCCAAGGCGATCAACGCGCCCGATATCAAGTACGAAGTCGTCCGCGACTTCATGAAGCTGCCGCCCAACGTGTTCATGGGCGAAGGCATCGGCGTCGCACGCAACTCGAAGGGGCGCATCTTCGTCAACACCTGCGCGCAGCAGACGCGCAATTTCGAGTTCGACCAGAACGGCAACTACGTGCGGGAGATCGGGAAAGACTCCTACGGCCACGTCTTCTGCCACGGCATCCGCGTCGATGCCCAGGACAACATCTGGGTGATCGACGAGGGCGCCAACATGCTCATCAAGTACAACCCCGAGGGGCGGGTGGTGATGACGATGGGGCGCCGGATCGGGTTCCCCTACAACGGGATGGAGCCCGCGGTGAAGGAGCTCAGCCCGGCGCCGCCCTATGTCTTCAATCGCCCGACGGACGTCGCGTTCGATGCGGCCGGCAACATCTTCGTCGCCGACGGCTACGTCAACTCGCGCATCGCCAAGTACGACAAGTACGGCAAGTTCATCAAGCAGGTCGGCACGCGCGGATCCGGGCCGGGTCAGTTCAACCTGCTGCACGCCATCGCCGTGGACGCGCAGGGCAACGTCTACGGCGGCAGCCGCAGCGACCAGCGGATCGTCGTGTTCGACAACGACCTGAACTACAAGACGACGTTCGATCACGTGGGCGCGCCGTGGTCGCTCTGCATCACGCCCGGTCCGGGCCACCAGTACCTCTACACGTCCAACTCCAACCCCGACTCGCAGGACACCGAGCTCCACAAGGCCAGCGGCCAGATCTTCAAGATGGAGCTCGACGGGACGGTGCTCGGCAAGTTCGGCGTGCCCGGCAAGGAGCAGGGGCAGTTCAGCACGGTCCACGGGATCGACTGCAGCGTGCCGAACGAGATTCTGACCACGGAAATCGTCGAATGGCGGATGCAGAAGTTCATCCTGCACCCCACCGCGGCTCAAGGGGGCAAGTAATGACATCCGCACGACTCGCAGCCACAGGCCTCGCGGCGACGCTAGCGTTCGCCGGCGCGCTCTTCTCGGACTCGCTGGTCTCGAGGGCGGTGTCCGCCCAGGCCCAGCCGCGCGAAATCGCGTTCGAGTCCGCCGGTGACTTCCTGAAGCTGCCGCCCGACGTCCACTTCGGCGAAGTGGCCGGCGTGGCCACCACGGCCGCGGGCAACATCTGGGTCTACTACCAGAGTGGAGGCCCGAACGCGATCGTGGGCGCGTCGCGCGTCTACATCGCCGGCGGCCCGCGCCTGCTCGAGTTCGATCGCACCGGGAAGTTCCTGCGCGAGGTCGGCACCGTCGAGAACGAGCGCCCCTACGCGTTCCTGTTCGCGCAGGGCGTCCGGGTGGATCCGCAGAACAACATCTGGATCGTGGACCGCGCCTCGAGGATGGTCGTGAAGTTCGATCAATCCGGCAAGGTCCTGCTGACGCTCGGCCGCAGGCTCGAGGCGATCGGTGAGCTCGGCAGCAGCGGCGTGTTCGGCCGCGCGTCCGGCCCTCCGGGATCCGGCGTGCCGGGCGACAACTTCAACCAGCCGCTGGACGTGGCCTGGGACGCGGCGGGCAACATCTTCATTCCCGACGGCTACGGGAACGCCCGCGTCGCGAAGTTCGACAAGAACGGGAAGTTCATCAAGTCGTGGGGCGCGACCGGTTCCGGCCCCGGCCAGTTCAACGTTCCCGCCTCCATCGCGGTCGATGCCCGGGGCATGGTCTACGTGGCGGACATGGGCAACAACCGCATCCAGGTGTTCGACAACGACGGCACGTACAAGACCGAGTTCAAGAACGTGGGCGCGCCGCGCGCCATCTGCATCTCGCCGGGCGCGCAGCCGTTCCTCTTCAGCTCCAACTCCAACCCGACCGAGGACCCGTTCCTCGACGGCGAGATCTACAAGATGCAGCTCGACGGCACGATCGTCGGCCGCTTCGGCAAGGCCGGCAAGCAGTTCAAGGAGTTCGGCATGGTCAACGCCATCGACTGCCGCGAACCGAACACCTTGTACGTCGCCGAGATGATGAACTGGCGCGTGCAGAAGCTCACCCTCAAGTAGAGGATCGCCGCACGTTGCCGCGCGAGACGCCGAGGGCCTGGAGTGCGCTCCAGGCCCTCGCCCTTTGACGCCGCCTCACAGCCTCGCCTTGGCATCGTGTTGTCGTTGACGGCGCACGGTGCTACATTTCGCACTATTCCGAGGTGCCCCATGAACACACGTCGCTCTAGCCTGGTGGCTGCGGCGTTGGCGCTCTCTGCCACCGCCGCCACCACCCTGTTCGCCCAGATACCGTTGGTTCGGACGCCGCCCGACCAACTGACGCCGCAGCAGTTGCAGCTCCGGCCCAAGGCCATCGATGCGCCCGACATCAAGTACGAGGTCGTGCGCGACTTCATGAAGATGGCGCCGAACGTGTACCTGGGCGAAGGCATCGGCGTCGCCCGCAATTCCAAGGGGCACATCTTCGTCAACACCTGCGCCCAGCAGACGAAGACCTTCGAGTTCGACCCGAAGGGCAACTACGTGCGCGAGATCGGGAAGGAGCTCTACGGCCACGTGTTCTGTCACGGCGTGCGCGTCGATGCCCAGGACAACATCTGGGTGATCGACGAGGGCGCCAACTCGATCATCAAGTTCAACCCGCAGGGGCGCGTGACGATGGTGCTGGGCCGCCGGGACGAGTGGCCGATGGGCGGGCTGGTGTCGTCGCTGGGCGCGCTCGATCCGGCCCCGCCCTACATCTACAATCGCCCGACCGACGTCGCGTTCGACGCGGCCGGCAACATCTTCGTCGCCGACGGCTACGTCAACTCGCGCATCGCCAAGTACGACAAGTACGGCAAGTTCATCAAGCAGGTCGGCACGCGCGGCTCGGGCCCCGGCCAGTTCACCCTGCTCCATGCCATTGCCGTCGACGCGCAGGGCAACGTGTACGGCGGCAGCCGCAGCGACCGGCGCATCGTGGTGTTCGACAACGATCTGAACTACAAGACGACGTTCGATCACGTCGGCGCGCCCTGGTCGTTGTGCATCAGCCCCGCCGGGTATCTCTACACCTCCAACTCCAACCCCGACAACCAGAACACGCCGATCCACGAGGTCACCGGTCAGATCTTCAAGATGCGGACCGACGGCACCGTGCTCGGCAAGTTCGGCATCCCGGGCAAGGAGCAGGGGCAGTTCGGCACGGTACACGGGCTCGACTGCAGCGCCGAGAACGAGATCCTGACCACCGAAATCACGCAGTGGCGCCTGCAGAAGTTCATCCTGTACCCCACCGCCGCTCAAGGGGGCAGGTAATGAAGTCCTCACGTATCGCAGTCACGCTGGCGCTGGCCGGCTCGTTGTTCGGCAGCCCGCTCTCCGCCCAGCAGAAGGAAATCTCGTTCGAGTCCGCGGGTGATTTCCTGAAGCTGCCGGACGACATCCACTTCGGCGAGGTGGCCGGCGTGGCCACCACTTCCACGGGCAACATCTGGGTCTACTACCGAGGGGGCGGCCCGAACGCCACCATCGGGGCCTCGCGCACGTACATCAACGGCGGCGCGCGCCTGCTGGAGTTCGACCGCTCCGGGAAGTTCCTGCGCGAGATCGGCACCGGCCCCACCGGGCGCCCCTACTCCTTCCTGTTCGCCCAGGGCGTCAGGGTCGACCCCCAGAACAATTTCTGGGTGGTGGACCGCGCGTCGAGGGTGGTCGCCAAGTTCGATCCGTCTGGCCGCGTCCTCATGACGCTGGGCCGCAGGCCAGAAGCGGTCGGCGAGGTCGGTAGCAGCGCTGGTGGCGGTGGCGGCCGTGGTGGCGGCGGTGGCGCCGCTCCCGGTGCCGGAGCTCCCGGTGCTGGGGCTCCAGGTGGCGGGGCTCCGGGTGCCGCCCGCGGCGGCGGCGGTGGCGGTCGCGGCGGCGGAACGCCCGGCGCTGGCACACCCGGAGACAACTTCAACCAGCCCACGGACGTGGCGTGGGACGCGGCCGGCAACATCTTCATCGCCGACGGCTACACCAACGCCCGCATCGCGAAGTTCGACAAGACGGGGCGGTTCGCCAAGTCCTGGGGCTCGACCGGTTCCGAACCCGGCCAGTTCAACATCCCCCACTCCATCGCCGTCGACGCGCAGGGCAACGTCTACGTCGCCGACATGGGCAACAAGCGCATCCAGGTGTTCGACAACGACGGCACGTTCAAGACGCAGTTCACGAACGTGGGCGCGCCGCGCGCCATCTGCATCTCGCCCGGCGCGCACCAGTACCTCTTCAGCTCCAACTCCAACCCGACCGAGGACCCGTTCCTCAACGGCGAGATCTACAAGATGGAGCTCGACGGCACGATCGTCGGCCGCTTCGGCAAGGCCGGCAAGCAGTTCAAGGAGTTCGGCATGGTCAACGCCATCGACTGCCGCGATCCGAACACCTTGTACGTCGCCGAGCTGATGAACTGGCGCGTGCAGAAGCTCACGCTCAAGTAGCCGTCGCCGATCCGAGCACCTCGCATCGCGAGGTCGCGACCCGAGGGCCTGGAGGCACCGCCTCCAGGCCCTTCTTCTTTCATCGCGACGGAGATACCATCTCAGCTTCGATGGCGACGGGGTCGCTCGTCCTCGTCTCGCTCCTGCTGCTGTCTCAGCCCTCGACGTCCGGCGTCGAGCGCCTGACGCTTCGCGTCGACGGCGCCGAGCCGCTGCGGTACGCGCTCTCGCTGCCGCCGAAAGGCGGCCCGCGCTCGGGGCGCCCGCTCGTGCTAGCGCTCCATCCCGGCGGACCTCGGTTTCCGTACTACGGCGCCGCGTTCGTCGAACAGGTCGTCGGTCCCGCCGTCGCTCCGCTCGATGCGGTCATCGTCGCGCCCGATTGCCCGGCCAACGCCTGGACCGACCCGGCGGCAGAACGTGCAGTGCTCGCACTCGTCGACCACGTGATGGGCGAGGTCGCGATCGATCGACGACGTGTGATCGTGGTGGGGTTCAGCATGGGCGCGCGAGGCGCGTGGTTCCTGTCGGCGCGCCACGCGGCGGTCGTCACGGGCGCGGTGATCGCCGCGGGCTCGCCGGGTGACCAGCCGATCGACACGCTCGCGCCGGTGCCGACCTACGTCGTCCACAGCCGCGACGACGAGGTGGTGCCGTTCGCGCCCACCGAGCGCGCCGTCCGCGACCTTCAGCGTCTGAAGCGGGAGATCCGCTTCGAGGCGCTCACGGGCCTGCGCCACTACGACACCGCGAAGTACATCGAGTCGATCGCCCGCGGCATCCGGTGGGTGCTCGGCCGCACGCGACGGTGACGGCAGCCGTCACCGGCCGAGCCAATACGTCATCTTCACGAGCACGACATCGTCTGCCGGCGCGGCGAAGAGCGTGCCCGCGTCGCGCCGGAAGGCGAAGCGGCCCGGACGGCTGGTGTCCTCGCGCTGCTGGGTCCAGACCAGGTAGATGGTCGACCCCGGACGGAACTCCCAGCGCAAGACGGCGTTCACTTTGAACGACTTGTAGTTGAAGTCGGGATCGCCGAAAGAGAACGGCAGGGCCGTCCCCGCGCCGTCGGGATCGGCCTCGTACTCGCGCGCGATCGGATCGAACGCCAGCGTCGAGGCACCCGTGCCGTACTCGAGGAAGTCGAACGTGCGCGGCCGCGCGAGCTCCTTGAACGGGCCGTACGCGCCGGCGGCGAGCAGCGGCTCCATGTAGAACTGGAGCGAGGCGCGCGGGCCGATGATGTAGCTCACCCGGGTGCCGACGCGGACTTGCGTCTGACGCAGGCGCGCGAACACGTCGCGGCGGCCGAACGTCGCCGCCGCCGCGGCATCCTCCGCGGTCTCGACGTACTGCGCAGCGGATCGCGACCGCACGAACGACGGGCCGATCGAGACCGTGAGCGACGGGCTGGGCTTGACGTTCGCGAACAGGTCCACGCTCTGGCCGCCGCCACCGAACTCGTCGTGCGACGTCTCGACCATGAGCCCCATGGAGACGGCCTTCCGCTCGTCGCTGAAGACGCGCCCGTTGACGAACCAGGCCTCCGGTCCGACGGCGAGCGCGCCGCCGCGGGTCAGCCGGTCGTCCAGCACGCGCGCGAACCGCGCGCCGCACCCACCGGTGCTCCAGTAGGTGACCCACTGGACGTCGCCGCAACTGAACCACAGGTTGCTGACGACGTCGCGGTTGAAGTTCCAGCCGCCGGCGCGCGCCACCCAGAACGAGCGCTCGCGCGCGAACCGGCCCGGCGTCGTGTCGCGCCACAACACCACGCCGTGGCCGCCGAAGCGATCGGCCACGTCCTGGAAGCCGAGATCGTTCGACTCGAACCCTGGGCTCACGCCCCAGAGCGACGCGTGAACGCGCCACGCGCCGTTGTTCCGCGTGAGGTTCACGCGGCCGGCGAACCCATCGAGCGACGTCCGCGTCGGGTCGAACGTCACGTGCGGGGCGTCCGGACGCTGGTAGTAGCGCTGCGGCGCCCGCTGCAGGCGCGCGATCGCCGCCTCGCTGCCGGAGACGTGGCTGCCCGACAGCTTGCCGTTGACGACCCAGTCGCGGCTGGCGTCCACGTACCAGAATCCGTCACCGCCGACGACGAACGCGTGCGCGGGCAGCGCATCGGCGAGGCGGGAATCGGAGAAACGGCGGACGACCGACGTGGCGAGCACGCCGGCGCCGCCGCGCGCGAAGTCGCGCTGCACGCGAGCGACCGCGTAGTTGGCCGCTGGCTCGACGTCGGTGCGCGCCGTGACGCCCGCCTCCATGACGCGCGCGCGCGACCGGCCGGTGACGGCTTCGACGAGGCCGATGCTCCAGCCGCCCGGCGTCTTGCCCGTGAGGCGGCCGGCGCCCAGGATGGTCGTGGCGCGCGGACGGTCCACGAAGTCCCCGTCGGCATCGCCGGTCGGCGCGCGGCCGATGCGCCGCGTGTAGAAGAGCCCCGGGTCGGCGGTGTTGAACCCGAACGACAGATCCGCGCCCCGGCGGCCGAAGTTGCCGAAGATCTCCGATCCCTCGATGAAGAAGCGGCGCTTCTCCTCGAAGAACGTCTCGAACGCCGTGAGGTTGACCACCGCAGGATCCACCTCGGCCTGGCCGAAGTCCGGGTTGACCGAGACGTCGAGCGTGAGGCCGCGCATCACGCTGGCCTTGAGATCGAAGCCGACGCGGCCGAATTGGCGCGAGCCGTCGTTGAAGGGATCGCCGGCGCGTTCGGGTTGCACGTACTCGGCGCTCGCCGCCGTGTAGGGCACGACCTCGACGTGCCGCGCCGGGCGGACGCGGTCGATGCCGGTGAGGTGCGCCATGCGCGACGCCTGGCCGTGCTCGTTCTTCGGCACGAGCTCGAGCCAGGCGGTCTCGTTCTTGCGGCGGATGAACCGCGCGGCGTTGACGCCCCACGTCTGATGATCGCCGGCCGCGAAGCGCAACTGCGAGAACGGGATCCTCAGCTCCGCCGTCCACCCCTCGTCGTCGATCGCCACCGACGAATGCCACACGGCGTCCCAGGATCGATCCTCTTCGCTGTCGTTGGACAGCGCGAAGTCGCGCTGCACGCCGGCGGCGCTCACGACGAACCCGGCGCCGGTGACGTGGTCGTGCCGCGGATCGAGCAGGATGCCGAACTGATCGGCGTCCGCCTCGTCGTCGCGCGCCGAGAGCCGTCGTCCGATCCCCGAGGGATCGCGGTCGTACATGCGCGCGCCGACGTACACGGCGGTGTCGTCGTAGACGATCCGCACCTCCGTCCGCTCGCTGGCCGGCTGCCCCTCGCTGGGATCGCGCTGGGTGAACGACGAGACCGGTGTGGCGGCCGCCCAGCAGTCGTCTGTGAGCCGGCCATCGAGCAGCGGCGGCCTCGACGCACGCGTGGCGCTGACGGCGATGCGCGGCGTGTGGCCCTGTGCCGCCACGGACGTCATGCGCACGGGCGCGACGACCGCCCAGGCGGCGGCCAGGCAGGTACACGCGCGGTTCGCTCGACGCGACACCGCGACAGTGTATGCGGCATCGCGCACCGGTTCCGGCCGGGGCCTGCGGCCACCGCTTCGCAACCCGCCGCCGCGGCGGCTCCTGCGCGAACGCGGAGGTAGCCGAAGACGCCGAGATGCCGAGATTGAACCGCCGTGTCGATTGGCGCAAAATGAACGATCTTCCAGGGGGAACGCCGATGACGCGAGGTCGCGCCGCTGCAGGTCTCTGCTTTGCTGCCTTGATCGCCGGAATGCCAGCGGCGCTGATCGCCGCGCAGGGAGCCGCGCCTGCTCCGGCCGCGCCGCCGTCAGCCGGCCGCGGTGCCTCGGCGCCTGCTCCGGTCGTGGTCTCGCCCGAAGTCCTGCCCGATCGGCGCGTCGTGTTCCGGCTGTACGCGCCGCAGGCGACCGACGTCGTGCTGCGTGGTCCGTCCGGCGCACCGCCGCAGATGACGAAGCAGGCGAACGGCGTGTGGGAGACGACGATCGGCCCGCTCGCGCCGGGTGTCTACCAGTACAGCTTCGGCGTGCACGGCGTTTCGGTCGTCGATCCGGCCAACATGGCGATCAACGAGACGACGGCCGGGCTCCGCAATACGGTGGTGGTCCCGGGCGGCGAGTGGACCGACATGAAGGACGTCCCGCACGGCGCGGTCGCCGAGGTGTTCTACCCGTCGGCCGTGCTGGGACGCACGCGCCGGCTGCACGTCTACACGCCGCCGGGCTACACCGCCGGCACGCAGCGGTACCCCGTCTTCTACCTGCTCCACGGATCCGGCGACAGCGATCAGTCCTGGAACGCGCTCGGGCGCGCCGGCGTCATCGTCGACAACCTCATCGCGGCGGGGCGCGCGCGGCCGATGATCGTCGTGATGCCCGACGGGCACACGCGCACGGGCGCGGAACGCGGCACGCCGCAGGCGCGCACGGAGTTCGTGCGCGAGTTCATGGCCGACATCCTCCCCTTCGTCGAGTCCCACTACCGCGTCCGCGCCGAGCGGAATGCGCGCGCGATCGCCGGCCTGTCCGATGGGCGGCGGCCACACGCTCAACATCGCGATCCCCAACCTGGAGAAGTTCGCGTACATCGGCGTGTTCAGCGCCGGCCTGTCGGGCGGCGGCGCGGGGCAGCCTTCGGCAGCCGAGACGTTCGACGCCGCCAATCGCGCCGTGCTCGACAACGCCTCGCTTCGAAAAGGCGTGAAGCTGCTCTGGTTCAGCACGGGCCGCGACGATTCGGCGATGGCGAACACGAAGAACGCGGTCGCGCTGCTCGAGAAGCACGGCTTCACGCCGGTGTTCAAGGAGAGCGCGGGCGGTCACACGTGGGAGAACTGGAGAGACTATCTCGTCATCTTCTCCAGCGAGATCTTCAAGGATTGACGCGGCCGATCGCGCCGCGTGGCGGTCCGGACGCCTGAAGTCCTCCGGTCACGACCGTCATGTGACGGCTGTCGCGCAGGCTCATCGAGAAAGCGCCGGCGGGTGAACCGCCGCCAGCGAGCTTCTCGCGTCCGCCCCCAACACAACAATAGCCCGACAGCATCCGCTTGTGGCAAGCCCCGTTCACGGCCGCAGAATGCACGGCCGTGAACTGGACGGGCGGCATTCGGCCCGCCCGGACATTACCCGCCACCGTGGCTCAACCGAAAGGAAGTGCGATGCGCGTGCTGCTGTCGACGATCGGGTCGCGAGGAGACGTTCAGCCCTTGGTCGCGTTGGCCCTGACGCTGAGGGTGCGGGGTCATCAGGTGCGCGTGTGCGTGCCGCCGGACTTCCGCGAGTGGATCGAAGGCTTCGGCCTCGACGTGAGGCCGATCGGCCCGCGCCTGCCGACGGCGATGGCCGCGGCCGAGGCGCCCGCGGGGCCGCCCTCGCGCGACCGGCGCCGCGAGATGGCGGAAGCCAGCGTCGCCACGCAGTTCGACACCATCGCCGCTGCCGCCGAGGGCTGCGACGCCATCGTCGCGGCCACGGCGCTGCAGATTGCCGCGCGATCGATCGCCGAGCGGATGGGCATCCGCTACGTGTTCGCCGCCTATACGCCGAACGTGCTGCCGTCGCCGCACCACGCGCCTCCGGTGCTGCCGCCCGTTCCCGGGGAGGCACCGCCGCCGGCAACGGCTGACACCCGCGAACTGTGGGCGCGCGACACCGAACGCTTCAACGATCTGTTCGGCCCCGCGCTCAACGCGCATCGGACCTCGATGGGTCTGTCGCCGGTGCACGACGTCCGCAGCTACATGTTCACGGACCGGCCGTGGCTTGCGGCCGATCCCGTGCTCGGCCCGTGGTCCGATCGCGAAGCTCAACCCGTGTTCCAGACTGGCGCCTGGATCCTGCCGGACGAACGCCCGCTTCCCCGCGACGTCGACGCGTTCCTCGACGCGGGCGAGCCACCGATCTACTTCGGCTTCGGCAGCGCCCGTCCGCCGCGAGATCTCGACCCGGTGACGATGCGTCTCGAGGCCGCTCGCGCCGTCGGGCGGCGAGCGATCGTCTCGCGTGGCTGGGCCGATCTCCCCTTCCTCGACAACCAGCCGGACTGCCTCGCCGTCGGCGACACGAACCTGCAGGCGCTTTTCCCGCGTGTCGCCGCCGTGGTCCATCACGGCGGCGCCGGCACCACGTGCCTCACGGCGCTGGCCGGCGCGCCGCACGTCGTCGTCCCGCAGGTGTACGACCAGCACTACTGGGCACGGCGCGTGGAGGAGCTCGGCATCGGCGCCGCGCACACGTCCGGAGAGCTCACCGTCGAGGCGCTGACGAGCGCCCTCGACCGCGCGCTCCAGCCTGCAGTCGCCTCGCACGCGCGATCCGTTGCCGCCGGCGTGCGGAGGGATGGCGTCCACGTCGCCGCGGAGGCGCTGGCCGCCTGACGCGGACGGCTGATGGTGCTCTATCATTCGTCCCGTGCTCTCGAGCAACGTGCTGTACGGCGTAGTCGTGGCCTTGGCGCTCGCGCAGGCCGGCATCCCGCGAGTGCTCGTCATCGCGCATCGCGGCGCGTCCGGATACCGGCCCGAGCACACGATCGAGAGCTACACGCTCGCGATCGACATGGGCGCCGAGGCGATCGAGCCGGACCTCGTGAGCACGAAGGACGGCATCCTCGTCGCGCGGCACGAGAACGAGATCGGATCGACGACGGACGCCGCCGCGAAGTTTCCCGATCGCCGAACGACGAAGACGATCGACGGCACGCAGGTGACCGGCTGGTTCGTCGAGGACTTCACGCTGGCCGAAGTCCGCACGCTGCGGGCGAACGAGCGGCTGCCGTTCCGGTCGCACGCCTACGACGGCCGGTTCCTCGTCCCGACGTTCGACGAGGTGCTCGACCTCGCCGCGCAGAAGAGCCGCGAGCTCGGGCGCGAGATCGCCGTCTACCCGGAAACCAAGCATCCGGCGTACTTCCGCGGCATCGGCCTGCCCCTCGAGGATCGGCTGCTCGACGCGCTCGCGCGCCGCGGCCTGACGGCCAAGACGTCGCCGGTGTTCGTCCAGTCGTTCGAGCCGTCGAGCCTGCAGTACCTGCGTCCGCGGACGCCGGTGCGGCTCGTCCAACTGCTCGACGAGCACGCCGACGCGTCGCCGGCGCGGCTCGAGGCGATCGCCGCCTGGGCCGACGTCGTCGGACTGCACAAGCGCCTCGTCGTGCCGGTCGCACCCGACGGGACGACGCGCGCGGCGACGACGGTCGTGCGCGACGCGCACGCCGCCGGCCTGCTGGTGCACGTGTGGACCATGCGGAGCGACGGCGACTTCCTGTCGCCGAGCTACGGCGGCGATCCGCGCCGCGAAGTGCGCCAGTTCGTCGAGCTGGGCGTGGACGGGTACTTCACCGATTTTCCAGACGTTCGATAGCGGGACCGGTCTCTCGGCGAGCCTCGTCCGCCGGTCACTGCGGCTGCCTGTCGATGTACGAGACGTAGGCGAACCGCCGCGAGTCCGGCGCCCAGGAGTTGACGTTGATCGTGCCCTGCCCGCCCGTGAGCGTGACGACCGTCACGGGCGACACGGTTCCCACGACGTCGCCCGGCATCGGGATCATCCGGATCCACACGGCCAGGTTGCGATCGTCGTGCGTCTTCGTGCCCGCGGGAAACGAGAGGAAGATCAGCGACGTGCCGTCGGGCGACGGGTGCGGAAACCAGTCCTCGAACTCGTCGTCGGTGACGCGCTCGGCGCGTTCGTCGTTCGGGCCCGCGCCGGTCGACGGCATCCGCCAGATGTTCCAGCCGCCGCCCCGCTGCGAGTTGAAGTAGATCCACTTCCCATCCGGCGAGTAGTCCGTCCCATCGTCATTCGCCGGATCCATCGTGAGGCGCTCTTCGGGCCCTCCCTCGAACGGCACGCGGTACACGTCGTACTGCTTCTTGTCGCGATTGGCGACGAACGACAGCCACTTCCCGTCGGGCGACCAGCCGTGGAAGTAGCTGGGCGGAGTGGTGACGACGGCGCGATGGTTGGTCGCGTCAGGGTGCGCGACGAAGATCTGGGAGCCGTTGACGCCGGGCGCCGTCGCCGAGATCGCGAGCCACTTGCCGTCGCGCGTGAAGTCGTGGTCGTTGTTCGCGCGCAGGCTCGGATCGAGCGGCAGCGGCTCGGGCGCGCGCGTGCCGTCCGCCAGAATCCGGTACAGGCGGCCGCCGGAGTTCGAGAGCAGGAACGCGCCGTCGCGCGACCAGTTGGGCGCTTCCCAGATGCCTTCGGCCTTGTACACCACCCGACTGATCTTCGTCGCGAGATCGAAGATGCGGATCTCGCTGGCGAACCGCGGCGGCTGCGCCGGCCGAGGCTGTCCCTGTGCCGCCTGACGCGCTATCGCCGGGCCCATCGACATCAACAGACCCACCGCGCCGATCGCCAGCGCCTTTCCGATCATGGTTCACCTCTCGGGAGGGCCCGATGGTAGCAGAATCGTGCGCCGGCGGCCTTCGCGCGACCGCCGCCGGCCAGGCCGCCGGAGCGCGGCGGGCCCGACGCATATAATTCCGCCGGAGCCCACCACGACGTTCACGCCAGGCACTCGCGTCGGCGCCTACGAGATCGAAGCCCTGGCGGGTGAAGGCGGCGCCGGGCAGGTGTTTCGCGCCCGCGATACGCGGCTGCGGCGGCCGGCGGCGATCAAAGTCCTTCGCGGCGACGTCGACCCCATGTCGCGCCAGCGGTTCGAGCGCGAAGCCGTCGCGGCCTCGGCCCTGAATCACCCCCACATCCTGACCGTGTACGAGGTCGGCGACATGGACGGGCATCCGTATCTCGCCACGGAGTTCGCCGACGGCGGCACGCTCGCCACGTGGATTCGCGCCGCCTCCCGCTCGAAACGCGAGATCCTCGAGCTGCTCTCGGGCGTCGCCGACGGCCTCGCGGCGGCGCACGACGCGGGCATCCTCCACCGCGACGTCAAACCGCAGAACATCCTCGTGACCCGGAGCGGATACGCCAAGCTCGCCGACTTCGGCCTCGCGGTGCTGACGGCCGATCCGCACGCCTCCGAGGAGTCGGTGACGACCACGCACCTGCGGACCGAGCCAGGGCTGATCGTCGGCACGATCGGCTACATGTCTCCGGAACAAGTCGGCGGACAGCGGCTCGACGCCCGCAGCGACATCTTCTCCTTCGGCATCGTGCTGTACGAGGCGCTCGCCGGTCATCGTCCCTTCCGAGCGCCCAGCACGGTCGCGGTGATGCACGCGATCGCGAGCGAGCCGGCGCCGGCATTGCCGGCCGACGTCCCCGCCGATCTCCGCGCCATCGTCGACAGGGCGCTCGAGAAGGATCCGGGCCGGCGGTATCAGACGATGCGCGACCTTGCGGCAGATCTGCGCCGTGCGATGCACCCGCGCGCGGACACGGGCGCCGCGGCGCCGGCGCCACGACGGTGGCGGCGCCACGCCGGCATCGCGGCCGTCGCCGTGGTGCTCCTCCCCCTTGTCGTCTGGGGCGTCGCGACGCGATGGCTGCCCGGCCGCCGCGGTGAGGCCATCGTGCAGTCGCTCGCGGTGCTGCCGCTCAAGCCGCTCCACGAGCAGCAGAGCGACGACCGGCAGCTCGGCCTCGGGCTCGCCGACACGATCATCATGCGGCTCGGACAGATCGAAGGCATCACGGTGCGGCCGACGAGCGCGGTGCGGCGATACGCGGCGCCCGACACGAACGCGCTCGATGCCGCCCGCGCCCTCACGGTCGACGCCGTGCTCGACGGCTCGATTCAGCGGTCGGCCGATCGGCTCCGCGTGAGCATGGCGCTCGTGCGCGTGAGCGACGGACGCACCCTGTGGACGCAGACGTTCGACACCGCGTTCGCCGACATCTTCGCGGTCGAGGACGAGATCGCCCGCGACGTCGTGGCTCAACTGCGACCGCGGCTGAACGAGGCCGATCGCCAGCGGCTGGCCAGGCACTTCACGGCCAGCCCGGAAGCCTACGAGTACTACCTGAAGGGCGTGGCGACGTTCAGCACCATCGGCTCCGCATCGGCCAACGTGGTCGGGAACGTTCAACCGGGCCTCGAGCTGCTCGAGCGCGCCGTGGCGATCGATCCGAGCTATGCCCTGGCCTACGCGCAGATCGCGCTGGGCTACGCCTGGCGCGCGGCGATCGAAGGAGACCGCGCAGCCGAGACCCGCGCCCGCGAAGCGTTGGCCCGGGCCGACGCGCTCGATCCGAACCTCGCCGAGTCTCACGTCGCGCGAGCCCGCCTGCTCAACAGCCCGTCAGGCGGCTACCAGCTCGTCGCCGCGTACAAGGCGCTGCGCGCGGCTCAGGCGCTCAACCCCAACGTCGGGCACTACGACATGGGGCAGCTTCTGAGCGAAGCGGGCCTCCCGGAAGCCGCCATCCGATTCCTTCGCCGTGCTCTCGAGATCGACCCCACGAACGAGGCCGCGCGGGCCGAGATCCCGAACGTGTACTGGATCAACGCGATGTACGACGAGGCCATCGCGGCCAACCGCGAGCTGACGAGGCCCGTGGCCTGGTCCTATCTCTACTACGCGGGCGCGGGCAGGCATGCCGACGCCCGGCGCCTCATCGACGAGGTGCTCGCGAGGGATCCGAACGATGCGGGCGCGAAGGGGGCTGAGGCGCTGCTGCTCGCCTGGGAAGGGCGCTACGCCGAAGCCCGGTCACGCCTCCCGGATCTCCCTCCGACGGAGCGGCAGGGACAGACGTACCATCACGCGACCTATCTTCGTGCGTGCGTCGCCGCGCTCGGCAAGGATGCCGACACCGCCGTCCGCTGGCTCCACGAAACCGTGGATACCGGGCTGAGGACCTATCCCGCCTTCGTGCGAGATCGCTGCTTCGATCGAATCCGCCAGACCGCGGCGTTCACGCGGTTCATGGCGGAGTTCAAGCCGGTCTGGAACACGTACGCACAGCAACTGCAGTAGAGCCTGTCGAGAGGCACGGCGCGCACGGGCGCGCGACGGCTTCGTGGTCGAAGCCATCGCGCGCGCCAGTGCCGCTTTGGAATCCGACGTCTCCGCGTCCTGCGCGTCGTTCCGCGACTCGTCCTATGCGGCTCGTCGTTCGCGACGCGCCCGCCACGGCGGATCAGTACATCGCGAACGCGTAGAGCGTGTCGCCCACGGCGACGAGCACGTGCTGCTTGCCGTCCACGAGGTACGTCTGCGCCGCGTTCGACGGGTTGCCGATGCGCGAGTGCCAGATCGGCTTGCCGTTGGTCGCGTCGAACGCCACGAAGTTGCCGCTGCCATCGCCTGAGAACAGCACGCGGCCGGCCGTGACGAGCAGTCCTCCGCCGCCGCCACCGGGGAACGCGTGGCGCCACGCGACCTTGCCGGTCTTCGGATCGAGGCCGACGAGGAAGTCACCCGCCGATCCCACCTGGCCCACCGCCTTGCCGCCCAGGCCCATCGAACCGCGGGGATCGGGCTCGGTGAGGTACAGCAGGTTGAAGCCGTTCTTCTCCTGCGAGTAGAGCAGGCCCGTGTCGGGCGAGTAGGCGGGCGGCGGCCAGTTGACGACGCCGCCTTCGACGGGCGAGACGAGCGAGCCGGGGATCGTCGCTTCCTTCGCAGGGTTCGGCTCCATCACGCCCGTGGGCCGCATCTCCTTCGCCCAGTTCGTGTAGGTGCCGAGCTTCTGCGTGACGAGATGCTGGCCGGTCACGCGATCGACCGTGTAGAAGTAGCCGTTGCGCGCGACGGTCGACGCGAGCTTCCGCGGCTTGCCGTCGATGACGCCGTCCCAGAGCACGGGCGTCTGCGCCGAGTCCCAGTCGTGCGTGTCGTGCGCCGACGTCTGGAAGTACCAGATCATCTTGCCCGTATCGACGTGGACGGCCATCAGGCAGCCGGTGAACAGGTTGTCGCCGGGGCGGCCCTGTCCGGTATAGCCGGGCGTCGGGTTGCCCGTCCCGAAGATGTAGTAGCGGGTCTCGGGATCGAACGAGCCCGGGATCCAGACCTGGCCACCGCCGTGACGCGCGGCGTCGAGATTCGGCCACGTGTCGAGACCCGGATCGCCCGCGCTCATCGGCACGGTGTAGAACTTCCACTGCAGCTTGCCGGTCTCCGGATCGAACGACTGCAGGAACCCCGGCATGTCGAGGTCGTTGCCGGTGCCGACGATCACGTGGTTGTCGATGACGTGCGGCGCGAACGTCGTGAAGTACTGCTCTTCGAAGTCGGACACCTCGACGTGCCAGCGCTCCTTGCCGGTCCGCGCGTCGACGGAGACGAGGTAGTTGTCCGGCGTCGTGAAGTACAGGTAGTCGTGCCAGAGCCCGGCGCCGCGCTGGCCGATGTGCGTGCCGCCGCGCGTCTTCCAGTAGTAGCGCCACAGCACTCGGCCGTCGCGCACGTCCATGGCCCAGGTGTTGTCGGGCGCCGTCACGTACATCACGTCGTCGTGGACGATGATGCTGCCCTTCACGGTGACGCCGCCGCCGGCCGCGAACTCGCCCGTGCCTTCGCCGCCGACGACGACGGGCGCCTGCGCGCCACCGCCGCCGCCGAATCCGCCGAAGCCGCCGCCGGCTGCGCCGCCCGGCGCGCCGCCGGTGATCCGCGCGGTCCACGCGAGCGTGAGGTTCTTCACGGTCTGCTGGTTGACCTGCGTGAGCGCGCTGTAGCGCTGGCCGGTGTAGTCACCCGAGTAGGTGAGCCACTGATCCGACAGCCGCTTGTAGATCTCCTTCGGATCGAGACCGCCTTGCGCACCGCTGGCCTGACCCGCCGGCGCGCCCTGTCCGAGGATCAGGACCGGCGCGGCCGCGAACGAGAGCGTGAGTACGAGTTTCTTCAAGGTCATTTGAGGGTCACCAGATACGCCGTTACGTCGTGGATGTCCTTGTCCGTGTAGGTCGGGAGCAGCTTGATGTGCGGCGCTTTCGGCTCCTTGATCTCGACCTTCGGCACGTCGCCGTTCCGGCGGAACGACCTCTCGATGCCGTCGGCGAGCCGCATCGACACGACGAAATCGTCGTAGCGGATGAGCGTGCCCTGGAACGTCTGGCCCGAGGCGAGCGTCACCGTTACGGTCGTCGGCGTGGGCGGCTTGACCTCGCCGCCGCCGCGACCGAAGCCGCCGCGGCCGCCGCCCGCCCCGCCCGCGACCCAGGCGGTCTGCAACTGCATCGGTTCCGGAATGCGCGAGGCGAGGCCGCGCAGATCGCCGGTCGCCGAGTGACACGAGCTGCACTTGGCCTGGAAGTAGGCCTGCCCGGCCTTCGGGTCGCCGACGACGATGTTCAGCTCCACCGGCTTCTCGGACGCCGGCGGATTCCCCTGCCCGCGCATCGTGGCCTGCACGCTGTGAAGGAAGCCGGCGAGCGCCTGGATGTCGGCGTCGGTGAGCTGGGCGAAGGGCGGCATGGCCGGCATGCCCGGGTTCGAGCGGCCGTTCTGCACGACCGGCTTGATGAGCTCGCCGTTCTGATCGTTGAAGACGAGCGCCGACCGCAGCAGGTTGACGCCGCCCATGTCGCCGCCGCGCAGATCGGCGCCGTGGCACAGCCGGCAATTCACGTCGTACAGCCCGCGCCCGCGCGCGATCACGTCAGCCGGAGGAAGCTGCCGCTGTTGCGCCGGAAAGGTGGCGGGCCCCTGCTGCCGCCCCCGGCCCTGCGCGCCGGCGGGTCCGGCCTGTCGGCCGGCGGCCGCGGCGCCGCCCGCGCCTTGCGGTGCCGGCGGCCCCTGGGCGGCGGGCGCCGCCGCGATGCTCATCGCCAGGAGACAGACTCCGGCGGTCAGACTGACGCTCGAACGCATAGGCACCTCGAAGGAGTGATCGGGACCAGAACAGACTACGCCAAGTCGCCACCGGACACTACTGATCGCGGCAGCAACGCGTTTACTCGCAGGCCGGTGCCGGCCGCCGAATCGCGCCAGATTCCGCATCGGGACGGGCACTGCTGCTCGACCCGGCCGTGCCAGCGCCACCCTGCCGCTGTTCTTCGCGAGCAACGCGATCTACCCGCTCTCGATCATGCCGGGATGGCTGCAGGCGATCGCCACGGTGAATCCGCTGAGCGACGAAGCGGACCTGCTGCGCGCGCTGATGGTGCCCGACGTGCCGAGCGCGTTCGGCGCGGCCGTCGACGTCGCCGTGCTCACGTCGGCGGCCGTCGGGCTCGTCGTCGTGGGATCGCGCGTGTACCCGCGCGTGGCACGCTAGCGGGAGCGCCAGGGCGACGCTCGCGCCGAGCCGTCGCGACCGGCGGCGTCGCGCTCACTCGAGCTCGACGCCGCCGAGGAACACGCGCCGCACGGCCAGCGCTTTGGTCAAGACGATCACGTCGGCCCGGCGGCCCGGCGACAGGCTCCCGACCTCGTCGTCGATGCCCACGCGCTCGGCGGGCGTGAGGCTGGCCATCCGCACGATCTCGGGCAGGCTCGCGGTCGTGACCTTCTTCATCTGCCGCACCATCGCGTCCATGCCGACGACCGTGCTGGCCAGCCCGCCGCCCGCCTCGAGGCCGACCTTGCCGTTGCTCCGGAAGGTCACGCCGCTCTTCAGCGGGCCGAATCGGTACTGGCCGCGCGGCATGTCGACCGCGCGGCTGGCGTCGGTGACGAGGCAGAGCCGCGCGGCGCCTTTCATCCGGTACGCGAACTCGAGCAGCTCGGGCGCCAGGTGCTGGCCGTCGGCGAGCACCTCGGTGCTCATCTCGGCGTTGGCCAGCACGAACTCGGCCATGCTCCCCTGCATCGGGTAGCCGAGCCGCTGGCGCACGCCCGGCACCGAGCTCATCGCGCACCAGAAGTGATCGACGTGTCGCACGCCCGCGGCGAACGCGCGGGCCATCTCGGCCCAGCTCGCATTCGAGTGGCCGCACGTGACGAGGTACCGCCGGCGGCGCGCGTCGCGGCAGAACCGCTCGGCGCCCGTGAGCTCGGCCGCGCACGTCGCGATGCGAACGATGCCGAGCGCGAAGTGCTTCTGGTATTCGCGCGGATCCGGATCGCGGCGGCCCGCCTTCGGATGGCAGCCGACCTTGTCGGCGGCGAAATACGGCCCGTAGAAGTGCACGCCGCCGACGCGCGCGCCGTCGGCCGGCGTCCACGCCTGCTTCACCGCCAGGCACGCCCGCAACATCGCGTCGATCTCCTGCGGCGTGCCGGTCGTGGTCGTCGGAAAGATCGTCGTCGTGCCGTGGCGCGCGTGGCAGCGGTTCGCCGTGACGACGGCCTCAGGGGTGCCGTCCATGTAGTCGGCGCCCGCGCCGCCGTGCACGTGGACGTCGACGAACCCCGGCGCGACGTAGCCGCCGCGCGCGTCCACGATCTCGGCGCGCTTCGGCACGTCGACCGCCTTGCGCCGTCCGACCTGGCGGATCCGCCCGTTGCTCGTCACCACCACGCCGTCGGGCAGGAGTCGATCGGAGAGGATGAGCGTGGCGTTGGTGAAGACGACCGGCATGGCGGAGACAGGATACCGCGCGCGTCGAGGCGATCAGATCACCTCAGCTTCGTTGTCCCTTGCGCCCCGTCATCTCGTCGATGCGGATGCGGTAGATCACCGCGGAAGCCGGCACGTCGGGCTCCGGCTTCTGCATGGCGGGAAACCACCAGTCCTCGCGCTGCTCGAACAGCGCGCGCGCGCGATGGCGCGCGGCCTCGTGCTGGGGTCGATCGGACAGCTCCTCGAACCGGCCGAACACCAGGACGGTCGTCCAGTTGAAGCGATCGGTGATCTCGCTGAGCTCGACGCAGACTTTCGGGTTCTCGCGCATCCACGCGATCTTCTGCCCTTCGGCGGCGATGCTGTAGAGACAGCCGCCTTCGGGATCGAAGTAGCAGAGGATCGGCACGAGGTAGGGTTGGCCGTCGCGCGCGCAGGCGAGCCGCGCGAGGCTCTTGCGGGCCAGCATCCGGCGGCACTCGACGTCGGACAGATCGCGAACGATCATCGCCTCAGCAGTGTAGCGCGAGGCGCGCCGGCGGAGAACGACGTCGCGCGAGGCACCGCACGGCGCCGGAACCCGACGCGAGCCGGCGACGGCCGCAGCGACCCAGCGCTCATTTCGCCCAGGCGATCAACGGGAGCTCGAGCGGCAACTCGGCGGCCGGGTGAAACGGCACGACGCGCGGCGTGAAGTCCCGCTCGGGGCGCGACGTGCGAACCGTGACGCTGTAATGCTGCGCCTCGTCGTCCGGCACGGCTCCCGCGACGCGCATCATCTCGCAGACGGCGCCGGGGGACTCGCCTGCCGGATCCGCGTACAGCTCCACCCGCACGTCGTCGGGCGCGATCGCGCCGAGGAAGATCGGCACCGACACGGTGAGCGCGCCGGCGTCCGTGTGGCTCGTCACCGGACCGAACCGGATGGCTGACCAGTGCTCGGCGAGGCGGCGCGCCCAGCGCGCCAGATCGATGCCGAGCCGCGTGCCGTCGGCCGTGCGTTCGGCGAGCTCGCGTGCGCCCGGCACGTAGGCGCCCGTCACGTACTCCTGCAGCATGCGCACGCTGCTGAACCGGGGCGTGAGCGTGGCCATGCTGGCACGCATCCGCGCGAGCCAGCGACGCGGCAGCCCGGCCGTGTCGCGATCGTAGAAACACGGCACGATGTCTGCCTCGAGCATCCGGTAGAGCGCGTCCGCATCGCGCCGATCCGCCTCCTCGTCGTTCGGTGCGGGACCAACGCCCACGGCCCATCCCACCTCCGGTGCGAAGGCTTCCGCCCACCAGCCGTCGAGCGACGAGAGATTCAAGCCGCCGTTGACCAGCACCTTCATGCCGCTCGTGCCGCACGCTTCCCACGGCCGCCGTGGCGTGTTCACCCAGACGTCGACGCCCTGGACGAGCTCCATCGCGAGCCGCATGTCGTAGTCCTCGAGGAAGACGACCGAGGCGCGCGCGGACGGCCTCGCGGCGAACCGCACCCACTGCTCCACGAGCGCCTTCGCCTGCACGTCCCGCGGATGCGCCTTGCCCGCGACGATCAACTGCACCGGCATGCCGGACCGCACGAGGAGCCGCAGCAGCCGATCGGGATCGTGCAGGAGCAGGTTGGGGCGCTTGTAGCTGGCGAACCGCCGGGCGAATCCGATCGTCAGCACGTCGGGCCGCAGCACGCGATCCGCGGCCTCGACGGCGGCGGCCGTCTCGTCGTGCCGCGCGAGCTTCCGCGCGAGACGCTCGCGCGCATAGCGCACGAGATCCTGACGCTCGGCGTTGCGCACCTTCCACAGATCCTCGTTGGGCATACGCGCCATGTCGGACGTGAGCGCCGACACGTCGCCCCGCCAGCGCGCCTTGCCCGAGGCCGACGTCCACAGCGCATCGGTCCACGGCGAATCCCACGACGGCATGTGCACGCCGTTGGTGATGTAGCCGATCGGCACTTCCGGCTCGGGTCGCCGCGGGAACAGGCCCGCGAACAGCCGGCGGCTCACCGCCCCGTGAAGGCGGCTCACCGCGTTGACCCACGCGCAGCCGCGCACGGCCAGCCACGCCATGTTGAACGGCTCGCGATCGTCGGCCGGATGCTGCCGCCCGAGCGACAGGACGTCGGCCCACGGCACGCCGAGCCGCCGCACGTACTGCTCAAAGTACAGCCGCTGCCGATCGAAGTCGGCGATCGAGAACGTGTCGAATCCCGCCGGCACCGCGGTATGCGTGGTGAAGACGTTGCCGGCGCGCGTCGCCCACAGCGCCTCGTGAAAACGGACGCCGTGCCGCTCCATGTAGCCACGCGCGCGCTCGACGACGACGAACGCGGCGTGGCCTTCGTTGAGATGGCAAATCTCCGGCAGCGCCCCGACCGCTTCGAGCAGCCGCCATCCGCCAATGCCCAGCACGATCTCCTGCATCAGGCGGATCTCGGGCCCGCCGCCGTACAGCGTCCCGGTCAACCCGCGATCCGGCGCGGCGTTGAGCGGATCGTTGCTGTCCAACAGGTACAGCATCGTCCGGCCGACGACGACCTGCCATGCGCGCAGCCGGAGCACGCGGCCGGGCAGGCTCAGCTCCACGCGGAGGCGCGCGCCGTCGGCGCCGATCACCGGCTGCACCGGCAGGCTCGCCGGATCGTTGAACGGATAGAGCTCGGTCTGGCTGCCGGCCGCATCGATGAGCTGCCTGAAGTAGCCCTGCTGCCAGAGGATGCCGACGCCGACGACCGGCAGGCCGAGATCGCTCGCCGTCTTCAGGAAGTCGCCGGCGAGCACGCCGAGCCCGCCGGCGTACAACGGCAGGGCCTCGTCGAGCCCGAACTCCATGCTGAAGTACGCGACGCGCGGCACCGACGCGGCGCCGGGCGGACGCCAGGGCGGCGCCGCGTGATAGCGCGCGTGCGATTCGTCGAGCGCCTCGAGCAACCCCAGGAACTCGTCGTCGTCGGCAAGGCGCTCGAGCCGCGCCTGCGAGACGTACTGGAGGAGCAGCCAGGGGTTGCGCGTCCGCTCCCACAAAACGCTGTCGAGTTGTTTCCAGAGCTCGTCACCGGCATGGTTCCAGGACCAGTGCAGGTCGAGCGCGTGCACGGCCAGACGCGCGAGCGGCTCCGGCAGCGGGCGGACCGCGGCGGGCGGGTACGCGGACACTTCACAATCCTACTGCGGGGAGTAGGAGGCTCACGGCTTGGGGCGCGTTGCGGCTCGGGGCTTACGGCTTGCGGGCTCACGGCACGCTCGTCGCGAATCGGGCCGACACCCATGATGGCTGCGGGACGCAGCCTTCATCAGATCGCGTGTCACCCGTGACGGATCTCACGGAGACCGATCTTAGACGGTGCGTACACCCATCTTGAACGCCCGCACAGCCATGTCGGGCGACGGGCGCACGCGACACGGGTCGCGCGCAGATCCAAGAGGGATCGCGGGCACACCCAAGACGGGTCGCGCGCGCACCCAAGACCGATCGCCGGCAGACCCGAGATGGATCGCACGCACACCCAAGACCGATCGCGGGCAGACCCGAGATGGATCGCACGCACACCCAAGACGGATCGCGGACACACTCGACATGGATCGCGTGATACCGACACGGATCGCGCGCATACCTAAGATCGATGGCGCGCATACCCAAGAGCGATCGCGAACACATCCAACACGGATCGCGCGCACACCCAAGATCGATCACGCGCACACCCAAGATGGATCGGGCGATCGGCGGCGGTGCGGCCCGCATCTCGCTGGCGCTCAGGGACTTGTCCTCGACCGGCCTCGGCGACGTTCACGCGAAGAAAAAGCGCACCACGGTGCCGGGATCACGAGATCACGTTCCAGATTCACGCCGCGACGAGAAGAAGGGCGCTGTTCAGCGCCCGAACAGGTCCGTTCGGGTTCCGAATCCGACTGCGCGGCCGGCGAGTTGGGCCGCGCGGTCCCCAGGATCGGGCTGTCAGCCAGCGAATGCGGACGGCAAAGGCCGCCGGCGTGGCGCTCGCGGGGCGGCGGGGACGAAGAGTCGCACCGGCGGTCGGCCCGCTGCCTCCTCTCAACAGGTGGCTCGACAGGTGAATCCCGTCGGCTGACGGCTCGAGGCGTACGGCGCAAGGCTCGAGCCGCACGGCTCAATGCCTGCGCCGTGCTAGATTGCCCGCATGAGACGCCATCGCTCGCTCCTGCTCGTCCTTCCCATCCTTCCCATCATCTCCATCGTCGGCGGTCTTGTCGGCGCCGCCGCGGCGACGATCCAGACGCCGGCCGGCGTGCAGTGGGTCGACGAGGCACAGGCGTCGAAGCTGCTCGCGAAGAATGCGGCGGTCCGCAAGCTCGGTGGCGGGCTGCAGTTCATCGAAGGACCGGTGTGGGTCGCCGAACCTGCCGGCGGGTACCTCGTGTTCAGCGACATCCCGGCGAACGAGCTGAAGCGCTGGGACGCGGCCGGCGGCGTCCGCACGTTCCGCGCGCCGAGCGGCAACACGAACGGCAACACGCTCGATCGCGAAGGCCGCCTGCTCCATGCCGAGCACAGCGGCCGCATCGCGCGCACGGAGAGGGACGGGCGGATCGTGACGGTGCTCGACGCCGTGGACGGCCGCAAGCTGAGCTCGCCCAACGACGTCGTCGTCAAGTCCGACGGCACGATCTGGTTCACGGATCCGACGTACGGCCTCGCGCCGCGCAAGCAGGAGACGGCGGGCAACTTCGTCTACCGGTTCGACCCGGCGACGTCGCGCGCGACGGCAGTCGTCAGGGACGCCGACCAGCCGAACGGGCTGGCGTTCTCGCCGAAGGAGGACGTCCTCTACGTCGCCGACTCCGGCAAGCCTCGGAGCATCCGCGCCTTCGCCGTGCGCCCTGACGGCACGCTCGATCAAGGCCGCGTGCTGGCGTCCATCACGCCGGGCAGTCCGGACGGCATCCGCTGCGATGAGCTGGGCAACGTCTGGACGAGCTCCGGCGACGGCGTGCAGGTCTTCTCACCGAACGGCGTCCTCATCGCGCGCGTGCTGCTGCCAGAAAGCGCGGCCAACCTCGCCTTCGGCGGCCCGGACGGGCGCACGCTCTTCATGACGGCGCGGACGTCGTTGTACGCGATCGACACGCTGGTGCGAGGCGCGGCACGGCCGAGGTAACGGGCGGTGCCGTCGCGGGCGCGCGACGTTCCCGCGGAACCGCTCGAGTCGCATGAGAGCGCGGCCCGCCACATCGGACGAACGCCTGAGAACGCTCATGCCCTCCGACGAGGGCAAGCTGACGCCGGCCGAGATCGCCGACGTCGTCAGCGACCTCAGCTCGCTGAACTGAACCTGACCGAGGGGATCGGCATCGGCATGGCGCGCCTGGATCCGGACGACTTCGACGATCGCGATTTGGCGCGCATCTTCATGACGCCGAAGCTCGGCGAAGCGCGGCGCGCCGAGGCAGCGCTCGCGGCCCGCGGCATCGACTTCGTCGTCGTCGCCGAGCCGTTCGGGCGCACGCTGTTCGGCCTGCCACGAACCGGCGCCTCCTTCTTCGTCGCGGCCGAGCAGGCGGATCTCTGCGCAGAGGTGCTCGCCGCCGCCGGTCTCAGCCGCGGCATCGTCGGGCCGGACACCGACCACGACGCCCCGCAGGGCTGACGTCTGCGGCGCCGCTGCCGCGCGCCGCCAGTCACCAGCCTTCGCCGCTCGGGCGCAGCCGCGCGACGATCATCGGCGCACGACCGTCATCCCGTCGGCAAGCGTGTCGGGCGGGTAGATGACGACGGTGTCGCCCTCGACGAGGCCATCCAGCACCTGCGCGTGATCGGCGTTGCGTTCGCCGATCTCGACGGTGCGTTCCCGCGCCACGCCGTCCTGCACGGCGAACACCGCCCACTCGGCGCCGCGGCGGAAGAGCGCGGCCGGAGGCACGCGCAGCACCGACTCGGATTGCCAGATGACGATGCGGACCTCGACGCGGTAGTTGTCGCCGATGAGCTTCGCCTGCTCGCTGCTCCGGTCGAAGTCGATGATCACGTTCACGCGCTGCTCCTCGACGCCGAGCGCCGACAGCTTCGTGAACCCCGACGGCTCGACGCGGTCGACGCGGCCGCCGAGCGTCCCCTGGCCGCCCCACTGATCGATGACGACTGCCGCACCGGGCCGCACTTTGATGGCATCCGCGGAGAGCAGGTCCGCCACGATCTCGAGACGGCCGACGTCGCCGATCTCCAGGATGGGCTCGCCGGCCGGAACGACGCTCTGGCTCTCGTGATGGCGCACGAGCACCGTGCCGCTGACAGGCGCGACCAGTACCCACTCGCGTGCGCTGCCACCCGGCGGCGGCACGGCCAGCCGCGCACGCGCCGCGTTCAGCTCCTGCTGCGCCTGCGCGACGGCGAACTCGGCGGCCTTCACGGCCTCCTCGGCGACGCGCAGCTCCGCTGCCTGCGCCTCGAGCACCTCGGACGCCAGCGCGCCGGCCGTGGCGAGCGCCAGGCTGCGGCGCACGCGATCGGCGAGCGGCACGACCGCTGCCTCGGCCCGCGCACGCTCCGCGGTCAGACGGGACACGGCTGCCTCGGCGGCGCGCACGGCTGCCTCCGCCTCGGCGCGCGTGCGCACGTCGAGCGGCACCGGCGCCGCCGCGCGCAGCACGGCGAGCGTGGTCTTCCCTCGCTCCACGCGATCGCCGGGACGCAGCGAGACGCGGAGCAGCTCGCCGGCCACCGGCGCGGTCAGCACGAAGCGATCGCGGACGCGCGTGCGGCCGTCCTCGTCGAGCGTGACGACGAGCGGCCCTTCGGTGGCCTGCGTCATCTCGACGGGAATCGCGCGCGGCCACATCGCCACGGCGAGCAGCCCGCCGACGAGCAACACGCCCAACCACACCCGTCCGTTCTTCAGCCAGCCGGCCATCGTCACTCCCGCAGCTTGAGGACGCCGATGAGATCGAGCCGGTCCAGCCGCCGCCGCACGAGCAACGCCGAGACGAGCGACGCCGCGATGACGGTCAGCGACGACCACGCGACGACCCTCGCGCTCAGCGTCACCGGAAACCGGTAAATCTCGCTCTCGAACGTCGAGACGAGCCAGGTGGTCAGCCCGTGGCCGATCAACGCGCCAGCCGGCAGGGCGGCCACGGTGAGGATCGCCAGCTCGCCGAGCAGGATCGCCGAGATCTCGGCACGGGTGAAGCCGAGCACGCGCAGGCTCGCCAGCTCGCGGCTGCGCTCGGACAGCGACACGCGCGCGGCGTTGTAGACGACGCCGAACGCGATCACGCACGCGAACCCGATGTTGAACGTGAGCATGACGCCCATGTTCTCGGCCATCGCCTTGCGGAAGTTGTCGAGCACGACGTGCTTCCAGGCCACGCCGGCCACGGCGGGCAGCGCCTTGAACGCGCCGGAGAGGTCGGCCTCCCTCGCAGTGTCGACGAGCATCGACGCGCCCGACAGCAGCGCGTCTTCGCCGATCAGCCGGTGCAGCTCGCCGATCTCCATGTAGGCGGAGATGCCGAAGATGTCGTCCACCAGACGCGCGACCGGCAGCTCGTAGGTCGGCTGCCGGCCCTCGAGCACCTCCACCGTCACGCGGTCGCCGGGCGTGACGTCGAGCACGCGCGCGAGCACCGCCGACAGCACCAGCCCGCCAGGCGCAGGCTCCACCACGTGCTCGTCCCGATCGAGCGGGCGCCGCAGGTCCGGCGCGGCCGGCAGACCGGTGATGGCGAGCGTTCGCACCCGCGGGCCGGATCGCAGGCGCGCCGGCACGATGCGCACCGGCTCGACGTCGAGGACGCCGGGCAGCCGCGTCAGCGCATGCACGGCCTCGGCCGACACCGGCTCGGTGAAGGTCACGGCCGTGTGCTGCCGCTCGGCCACGCTGAACTGCGTCGTCATCAGCGCGTCCATCGCGTCCGTCAAGCTGAACCCGACCTGCAGGATCGCGGCGGCGAATCCGATGCCGACGATCGTCGTCAGCGCGCGAGTGGGATGCCGCGTCAGGTTGCGCACGATCATGCGCATGGCCGTGCCGGCGCCGGCGAATCCCCAGAGGCGTTCGAGCTCGCTGTGACGGAACCGCGCCGGCTGCTCGGGCCGCATGGCCTCGGCTGGCGGGATGCGAACGGCCCGCCGCACGGCCGTGATGGCGCCGACGAGCGCCGAGGCGAGCGCGATGCCGACGGCGGTGAGCACGACGCTCGGCGAGAGCCCGAAGGCCAGCTCGGGGAACTTGAAGTAGAGGTTGTAGAGCCCGATCATCGCCGAGCCCATCCACGCGCCGAGCGCGACGCCGGCGGCCCCGCCGGCACCGGCGATCGCCATCGCCCACTTGAGGTAGTGCCAGGCCAGCTCGCGGTTCGTGAAGCCGAGCGCCTTGAGCGCCGCCAGCACCGGCCGCTGCAGCGACAGCGCGCGCGTGAGCGCGATGTCGAGGACGAACGCCGCGACGAGCAGGAACACGAACGGCACGAAGAACCCGAAGCTCCGCAGTTGGTTCAGCTCGTTCTCGAGCGCCCAGTTGGACATCTGCGTGGCGCGGAGCACCGCGCCGCGCGCCCCGTAGGGCTCGAGCAGCCGGTCGAGCCCGGCGACGACCTCCTGCGGCACGCTGTCCTTCGACAGCCTCAGCAGGACGTCGTTGAAGCTCGCTTCCATCTGGAATGCGGCGGCGAGCGCCTCTCGCGACATCCAGAACACGCCGAAGCGCCGCGCGTCGGGGACGATGTCGCCCGGCCTGATGCTGTAGACGTACTCCGGCGACAACGCGAGGCCGACGATCGTCAGCTCGCGCCGGCGGCCGTTGATCACGGCGCCGACCCGATCGCCGGGATGGAACCCGTGCGCGAGCACGAAAGCTTCGCTCGCGATCACCTCGTCGGCGTGCCCTGGCGAGATCCAGCGTCCGCCGCGCAGGTACAGCCGGTTGAGCGCGGGCTGCCCGGAGGTGGGGATCGAGATCAGACGGCCGGTCGCGGGCTCGTCGAGGCCCGGAACGTCGATGACGACGTCCGCGACGACGCGCGTCTCGATCTCCGTGACTCCCGGCAGCGCCTGCATCCGATCGCGCAGCCGATCCGGCGCGCGATGGACCGCGCCGAAGACGTCGGCGAACCGCTGCTCGGCGTAGTAGGAATCGCGCGTGCGCTCGAGCGACTCGAAGTTCGACAGGTACGCCACGTACATCGCAACGCCGGCCGCGACGACGAGGCCGATGGCGAGCGCCTGCCCCCACATCGCCCACAGATCGCGGAGCAGCTTGCGGTTGAGCGACGAGAGCCGCCAGCGCGCGCTCACCATGACAGATCGCTCGGCGCGCACTTGCGCGCGGGCCGCTCGACGGACGCGACGCGGCCGTCCGCCAGGCGGATCACCACGTCGGCCATGTTGGCGATCGACACGTTGTGCGTGATCAGCACCGTCGTCGTGCCGAGCTCGGCGTTGACGCGGGCAATGGCCTCCAGCACGACGATGCCGGTCGACAGGTCGAGCGCGCCGGTCGGCTCGTCGCAGAGCAGCGCGGCCGGACGCTTCGCGATGGCTCTGGCGATCGCCACCCGCTGCTGCTCACCGCCAGAGAGCTGCGCAGGAAAGTGATCGAGCCGGTTCTCCAGGTGCACGAGCGCGAGCGCCTCTTCCGGCCGCATCGGATGCGCGACGATCTCGGTGACGAGCGCCACGTTCTCGCGCGCGGTGAGGCTCGGGATGAGGTTGTAGAACTGGAACACGAAGCCGACGTGATCGCGGCGATACGCCGTCAGACGCGCTTCGTCGGCCGTCGTCAGATCCTGGCCCCGATAGCACACCGTGCCGGACGTGGCGGTGTCGAGCCCGCCGAGGATGTTGAGCAGCGTGGATTTGCCCGATCCGGAGGGGCCGAGCAGGACGACGAGCTGCCCCTCGTCGAGGCGGAGGTCGACGTCCCGGAGCGCCGGGACGTCGACCTCGCCCATCGTGTAGATCTTGGTGAGGTGACGGGTCTCGAAGACGGGAGTGGCGCCGGCCACCCCCTCAGCCTACTGCAAGACTTTCCCGACCCAGGCCGCGCCGCGCCGGATCAGCTCGGCCGTACCGGGAAACTGCAGCGCCTTCACGTCGTGGCCGAGGCTCGTGTTGAACACGCGGCCTTGGAGGTACTGCTGCGTGTGCGCCATCGTGAAGTCCTGGAAGTGGATGTTCGACGTCGAGACGACGAGCGTCACGCGCGTGCGGTTGCCCGCCGCGTGATCCCAGTACAGCTCATCATCGGTATCGAAGTCCTGCATGTCCTTCGTGATCGGATGGTTCGGATTGGCGATCTTCACTTTGAACGGGCCGCGCCGATCGTGCACGCTCTGCTGCGCGAGCCCGACGATGTTCAGGTACTCGGGCCAGTAGGGAAACGCGCCGTTCGCCCAGTGGATCGTGACGAGCCCCTTGCCCTGCCGCAGGAACTGCAGCAGGTTCGCTTCGGCCTTCTCTTCCTGCGGCAGCGGCTTGGCGTTCCGGAAGTCGAACACGGCGACGTCGTACGTGAGGAACGTGTCGCTGGCGATGAAGTTGGGATCGGCCTCGACGACGGCCGGCGCGAACTTCCCGCCGGCATCGAGAAGCCTCTTCAGCTCGGCGGACGTCTCCTTCCAGACGTGGCCGTTGAACGAGTTCTCGCCGGTGACGATGACGATCTTCTTGGGACCGGCGGGAGCCGCTGGCCCCTGTCCGCGCGCGGCACCGGCCGGAGCCTGCGCGGACAGCGTGAGCGGAACGCTCGCGCACACCAACAGCAGCGCCGCGCCGAGAATTCGGAATCGCATGAGTCTCGCCTCCAGATGACGTGAGGCGGCCAGTATACGTGGAAGCGGCGCGGGCTGCGCGCTCGTGTGTCCGGGCCCTGCCGCCGCCGGCCGGTGCCCCGGAATCGCCCAGATGGCCGGCCTGACCTCTCCTGTCACACCAGGCCGGGAGAATGACGGGGTGATGAGCCCCGAATCGCAAGATCGACGTCGTGCGGCCGCAGTCGTCGTGCTCGCCGAGTACCGGGCCCAGCGGATGGAGCGGCGGGCCGAGCGACGTCCCGTGGGGGTTGCGACGGAAGAGCTGACCGGCGCACCTCATACGCCAGGGTCGCGGCCGCCGCGCCTCACGCCGGTCGCGATCGCTCATCGCGAGCGCATGCTCCGCCATCTGGCTCGAACGAGCAGCTCTGGGAGCTGACCCGCACGCAGATCGCCCGGCATCGTTCGGCGACCGCGGCCTCGTCTCGAACGCAACATCTACCGGCCGAAGAGATCGCTTCGGGCCGGGCCACCGTTCCAGGCGCGCAAGTACTGCACGCCGTTGTTCACTCGCTGCGTCAGCGACATCAGCGTGTCCATCGTCTGCGCCGTGAACTGCGACGCGTGACAGCCGAGCGCCCTGCGCGCCACGGCCAGATCTTCGGCCGTGTACGGCACGCGCACGTTCAGGAAGCCATCGTCGACCGGCCTGAAGGGCGCGGGAAACCGCAGCGACGCCAGGAACTCCGGGTTCAGGCCGCTCTTCGGCAGCTCGGCGTAGTACAGATTCGGCGTCGCGGCGCCCGTCTGCACGATCTGCGTGACGAGGGCGCTGACGATCCGGTGATCGGCGTGACCGTACCCGCCGTCGGGCCCCCACGTCACGATGGCATCGGGTGCGAGGTCGCGGAGCGCCGTCTCGAGCTGGCCGGCGATCGTTGCGAGCGCCTGCGCCTGCGTGAGGCCGCCGTCCGGAAACCCGAGCAGCATCGGCCGATGCGCTCCCAGCGCCGACGCGGCGCACTCCGCCTCTTCGATGCGCACCTTGGCGAGCTCGTCGCCGGCCGGAATGCCCGCGTGCGGCATGACGCCCTTCTCGCCGTTCGTGACGATCACGAGGTGCACGGCCGTTCCGGCCTGCCGGCCGTAGTGCGCGAGCAGCGGGCCGGCCATCGTCTCGTCGTCTGGATGCGCGAAGACGGCCACGAGCGTCTGCGGACGGGAGGAGGCGGGCTGTTGCTGGGCGAGCGCGTTGAGACCAAGAGCTGTGGCGAGGCCGGCGGCGACAAGGACGGGCAGGTTCATGTGGGCTCCTGGAGCGTCGTCATGCGCTCCGCGCAGAAGAACCCGTCAGCCGTGCGGAAGTTTCAGCCGAGAGGCATGCCCCGACGGGGATCAGCTTCGATCACGAGGCGCATCGTGTGCTGACGACCCGGAGAGAGCTCGACGGGAAACGGCGCCACGTTGCACGTCTCGACGCAGACGAACTGCCGCCACTCCGCGTCGCCAAGGTCGGCCAGCCGTCGCGCCTTCTCGATCCACGGGTTCCAGACGACCGTCGTCCGCGAATCCGAGGCGCGGACACGAAGGTCACGGCCGAGCGCGTCGTCGACGATGTCGACGTCGCCGTGAGCGTCCAGGTAGATCCGATCCACCTCCGAGTCGAAGACGACGTCGCCAGGCTGCGGCTTGCGCCGGCCGGCATCGAGCGCATCGAGATACGTCAACCGATCGAGACCACGAACCCTGACCGCGTCAATCCGGCCCACGCGGTAGTAGGTGTGCAGCGCTTCCTCGAAGCGACACGGCGCCGCCCCCGTGTTGGTCACGGTGAGGTCCAGCGTGAAGATCGAGCCGAAGACCGCGCGTGCCACCAGCCGAAAATCAGCCGGCCACCGGCGCTTCGTCTCGGCCGTGCTCCCGGTGGCCATCGTCACCGTGACGCCGCCCGCGTCGCTGGCGATGTCTTCGAGCTGCCAGGCGCTCGTGCGAACGAAGCCGTGCGATGGCGCCGCCGCATCGGTCGCGTGCGCGCCGAACCAGGGGAAGCAGATCGGAATGCCCCCGCGAATTGCGCGCCCGTCTTCCCAACGGGCCTGTTCGCTCACGAAGAGCACCTCGCCGGAGGCCGCGGGCGCCCACGACGTCACCTGACCGCCATGCAGGTACATCTCGCCCGAGGCGACCGGCGAATCCACGACGACCCGGGGGAGGCCGCCGCGACCGGGCACGACCTTGGCGAAAGGGCTCGACGTCACGCGGTCACTCCAGAGATGCGCGCCGGAGCGGACGTTCAGTTCAGCACGAAGGTGAACACGGTGCCGCCCGATGCCGCCACGACGTATTGCAGGCCGTCGAGCTCGTACGTGATGGGCGCGTTCGTGATGGTGCCGATGCGCGAATGCCAGAGCGGCTCGCCGGTCGTCGCGTCGAGCGCCTCGAGCCCGCCGGATCCCGACGTGAAGACGAGATTGCCGGCGGTCGTGAGGATCCCGGACTGGCCACCGCTCTTCCATGCGTGCGTCCAGCGCGGCTTGCCGGTCCTGTAGTCGAGCGCGAGCAGCATCTGCTGCGACCAGCCGCCGCGATCGGTGCCGCCCCAGCCGGCCGGGTTGTCGCTCGGATCGTAGAGGTAGTAGACGCTGAAGGCTCGCGCTGCCGCGACGTAGAAGAGGCCGGTGATCGGATTGAACGCGGGAGACTGCCAGTTGGTGGCGCCGCCCTGGTTCGGCGTCACGAGCGTCCCGTCGATCTGCGGCATCTTCGCCGGGTCGGGAACGGGCTGTCCCTTGGCGTCGTAACCGGTGGACCAATTCGTCTTCACGAACTCGGTCGAGAGGATGGCCTGGCCGGTGGTGCGGTCGAGCAGGAAGAAGTGTCCGTTGCGGGCCGCCTGGGCGATGAGCTTGCGGGGCCGCCCGTCCACCGGCGCATCGAACACGACGGCCGTCTGCGTCGAATCCCAGTCGTGCGTGTCGTGCGGCGACGACTGGAAGTACCACGCCATCCTGCCGCTGTCGGCCTGGAGCGCGACGATCGATCCGGTGAAGAGATTCGACCCCGCGCGATTCGCGTGCGCGATCACCGGCTGCGGATTGCCCGTCGTCACGAAGATGAGGTTCAGATCGGGATCGTACGTCACCGGCTGCCACGTCATGCCGCCGCCGTGCTTCGCCGTCTCGATGTTGGGCCACGTGTCGGCGCCTGGATCGCCGGCGTTCTGCGGCACGGCGTACCACCGCCACTTCAGCTCGCCGCTGTCGGGATCGTGCGCCTGCAGATAGCCGGGGTTGTCCATGTCGTCGCCGCTCACGCCGACGATGACCTGGTTGCGGACGATGACCGGCGCCGCCGACGCGTAGTAGAAGCGGTTCATCTCGCAGATGACCCGATCCCACTTCTTCGCGCCCGTCCGCATGTCGATCGCGACGAGATGACAGTCGGGCGTCTCCATGTAGAGCGTCGTGCCGAGCGCGCCGAGCCCGCGATTGCCGAGGTGGTTCCCGCCCTGCGAGGGCCAGGCGTAGTGCCAGAGCGAACGGCCGGTGCGCGCGTCGACGGCGTAGGCATGGTCGGGCGTCGAGAAGTAGAGGACGCCGTCGATGAGCAGCGGCGTGGACTTGACCGGCGCGCCGCCGCCGGCCGGCAGCGCGTACAGCCAGGCCAGGCTCAACGCCTTGACGTTGCTCGTCGTCACCTTCGCGAGGGGGCTGAAGCGGCGGCCCGAGTAGTCGCCGTTGAACGTGGGCCAACTGTCGGAGGCGGGACGGAGAATCGCCGCCTGCGCGAGGCCGCCGTCCTGCGCCGCGGGTCTGGCGACGCCTGCCGCCACGCCGGCGCACGCCACGACGACGACGAGGCGGCGGAGGCTCCTCACTTCAGCGTCACCAGGTAGGCCACGAGATCGTGGACGTTCGCGTCGGTGATGCGATCGAGCAGATCGTGATGCGCCTGCAGCGGATCGTTCGTCACGACGCTGACGCCCGGGCCCTTGCGCGCGACGCGCACGAGCTGGCTCGCCTCGCGCCACGTGACGTAGAAATCGTCTTCCTGCACGAGCACGCCCGTGGCCGGCGCGCTGCCTGGCCGCGTGACCGTGACGGTCGTCTGGCCGCGCGCGGGCTGCCCGTCGCGCGCCGGGCGCGGCGTAGGAAACAGCATCCGCTGCTGGATGTCCACGGGCGTCCCGAGTCGCGACGCGAGGCCGGCGAGGTCGCCCGTCGGCGAGTGGCATCCCGCGCAGCCGCCGTTGCCATTGAAGTACGCGTGCCCCGCGCCGGCGCTGCCGGTCACGACGTTGGCCGGCACGAAGACGACCGAGCCGCGCAACGTGTCGTCGATGCGCTGACGGAGGAAGTGCATCAGATCGAGGACCTGCGACCCGGTCAGCGTCGCGCTCGAGCGGCCGCTCTGCATCGTATGACCCTGCTGGAAGAAGGGCCCGAGCGTGGTGCCGTACCGGTCCGCGAGGACGACGCCCGATCGGATCAGGCTCGGCGCCGCGACGGTGCCGCGCGCCGTCGATCCATGGCACGTGATGCACTCGGCGCCGTACAGCGCGCGCCCGCGGTCCGCGGCCGCCGGATCCACGTTCGGTCGATCGGGCGGCCCCGCGTTGGGCCGGGGCCCGGTGGGCACGGGCAGCTTCGGCACCTGCCCGGCGAGCACGGCGGTCGCCGCCATCGACAGCGCGACGACGAGAGCCGGGAGCAATCGCGCAGGTCGGGACATCGGCGTGCGGTCAGGCTAGCACGGGAGCTCGCTCCGTCAATGCGGCCGCGAGAAGAACCGCACGAGCAGCCAGATGTCGATCGCGATCACGGCGCCGAGCACCGCGAACGCCCGGTGGCCGGAAACGAGATCGAGCTGCTGGAGCAGCGTCGACACGCCGAACCCGACGATCCACGCGTCGAAGCTCATGCAGATGCGCCGAAACGTCTCGGACGACATCCGCGTGATGATCGCGGCGCCCACCGGCACGCCGAGCACGATGCTCGGGAGGATGAGCGGGATGAGCGAGAGGCTCTCGACGGAGTAGAGGCCCGCGATGAGATAGGCGACGCCGGTCATGGTCGACTCGGCGAGCCGCACGAAGCCCAGCGCGGCGCGGAACTCGCGCTTGGCCACGCCCTGGTTGTTGAGCAGAATCGCGAGCGGCGGGCCGGAGATCGTCGTCACGGCGTACAACACGCCGAGGCCGCCGCCGAACACGAGGCCGAGGCTCCCCTCGCGCCTGATGGGCCGGCGGATCCCGGCGGCCTGCGTGAGGATCAGCGGCAGCAGCACGACGAAGGTCCAGAACTTCAGCCAGCCCGGATTGACGGACGAGACGATCACGGTGCCGAGGGCCACGCCCGGCACGAGGCCGATCACGATCGGCGTGACCCGGCGCCACACGCCAGGCAGCGCGTCGCGGTTCACGAAGAGCACGTACGAGTTCAGCGCGATCTCGATGAGCACGAGCGCCGGGTTCAGGACGCGGTTGGTGAGGAACAGCAGCGCGACCGGAACGGTGATGGACGAGAAGCCGTAGCCGAGGGCGCCGTTGACGATCGCGGCGCCGAACGTCAGCAGCACGAGCGCGATGGACGTCGGTTCCAGGGTCATCGTGAAGCCGCTCAGCGTACTTCATCCGCCGGTCTGGCGGAACGGTGGCGCCGCGCGCACGCCGACGGCGCGAGCATGGGCATGGACGCGCGAACGGACGTCGCACGCCATCCTCGATCACCGCTGATCGTCGGGCGTCAGGGCCTCGTCAGCCACCCGTGCTGCCTGAGCCACTGCGACAGGAGCGGCGGCCAGCCGGCGAGCGTCGGGTCGCTCATCGCCAGGCCCACGCCGTGCGGACCGGGCTCGAAGACGTGCAGCTCGGCCGGAACGCCCGCCCTGCGCAGCGCGAGATAGAACAGCACGCTGTTCTCCGCCGGTACGGCGGCGTCGGCGTTCGTGTGGAACAGGAACGCCGGCGGCGTGTCCTTCGTCACCTGTCTGTCGTTCGACAGCAGATCGAGGAGCGCAGCCGGCGGCGATTCGCCGAGCAGATTGCGCATCGAGCCGGCGTGCACGTACGGACCGGACGAGGTGATCACCGGATAGGCGAGCACGAGGAAGTCCGGCCGGCTGCTGACGCGCTCGATCGGATCGGCCGACGCCGGATCGCCCGCGTCGAAGTGCGTGCCGGCCGTCGACGTGAGATGGCCGCCAGCCGAGAAGCCCATCATCCCGACGCGATCCGGCAGCACGTTGAGCTCCGCAGCGCGCGACCGCACCAGGCGGATCGCCCGCTGTGCGTCGCCGATCTCGACGGGATGACGATACGTCGGACCCAATCGGTACCTGAGCACGAACGCCGCCACGCCCTGCGCGTTGAGCCAGTTCGCGATCTGCCGCCCCTCGTGGTTCATCGCGAGCGCACCGTAGCCGCCGCCGGGCGCAACGACGACGGCGGTGCCGGCGCCGCGGCCTTGCGGCGCGTAGTACGTCAGCGTCGGCACGTCGGCCTCGTCCGTTCCCAGCGCGCCGGGCGCGCGTTGCTCCCACAGCCGAATCGTCACCGGCTCGACGGGCGAGCCAGCGCCACGCCCGCTGGCGGCGACCGGACCTCGCGGCGCCGGGTCGGACACCTGGGCGGCAACCAGTCCGGGGAGGCACAGCAGCGCAAACGTCAGGGTCGTGAGCGGTCGAGGCATCGGTGCGAGTCTAGATCCGATCTCGACAAGGTCGATGACAGACGCGGCGCGCCCATCTACGATAGGGGCCCGTCCAGGAGGAGTCGCCAATGGAACGACGTACGTTTCTGCGAGTGCTCGCGTCGGCTCCCGCGTGCGCGGTGGCGCGCGCCGTGCCGCTCCGCGCCGACCTGCCGAAGGCGAAGATCACGCGCGTGCGCCTCTACCGGCCGCCGAACCTGAACCCGCTCTTCAACCAGAGTGACATGTTCGTGGCGGTCGAGACCGACATCGGCATCACGGGCTACGGCGAGGGCGGATCGAAGGACACGCTCGAGCAGTGCGCCGGCACGCTCATCGGCAAGAACCCGTTCCAGATCGAAGCGATCTGGCAGGAGATGTACATCGCCTGGTTCTACCCGCCGGGCCGCGAGAAAGCGCACGCGATGGGCGCCATGGACCTCGCGCTGTGGGACATCAAAGGCAAGGCGCTGTCGCTGCCCGTGCACGAGCTGCTCGGCGGCCGGACGCGCAACCACTGCGACTGCTACGCCACGGTCAGCACCACCGTCACGGGCCAGACCACGCAGGGCGGCAAACCGCTGACGCTCACGGACCGCGCACGCTTGACGATGGAGGCCGGCTACCGCGCCTTTCGCATGGGCGCCGGTGACGTGCCGATCGGCTCGGTGTACGACACCCGCTCCATCGTCCGGCGCATCGCGCAGGAGTGCCGCGATGTGCGCGAAGGCGTGGGCCCGGACGGCAACTGGTGCATCGACTTCCACCAGCGCTTCGAGCTGAACGATGCGCTCCGGGCCTGCAAGGCGATCGAGGAGTACGAGCCGTTCTTCGTCGAGGATCCGGTGCGCGACGAGCACGCGCTCATGGACATCCCGAAGCTGCGGCAGATGACGTCGGTGCCGCTCACGCACGGCGAGGAGTGGGGCGTGCGCTGGGACTTCATCAAGCTCGTCGAGGCCCACGACATCGACTACATCCGCGCGACGCTGCCGAACGTCGGCGGCATCACCGAGATGATGAAGATCGCCGCCATCTGCGAGACGCACGGCGTCGGCATCGTCCCGCACTTCACGGGCCCGATCGCCACGGCCGCGCTCGTCAACTGCCTGTCGACGTTCTCCGGGGCGGTGATGCTCGAGTACAACTACGGCGGGCGCCCGATCGACTATCTGCCCGAGTGCCTCGACTTCCGGCAGGGCAAGGCCTACACGAACCAGCGGCCCGGCCTCGGCGTCACGCCAGACATGAGCAAGCTCACGCAGATTGGCGAGGTCACCGAGCCGGGCCGCCGCAACATCTTCACGAGGCCGGATGGATCGCTAGGGCATTGGTAATGCGGTCCGGGGTGCCGGGTCCGGGGTCCGGGGTTCGTTGCTTCGGTCCTTCGGTCCCGGGTCCCTAGTCCTACTTCTTCAGTGCGTAGGCGATCAGGCCCATCGGACCGGCCGCCGGTGCGGCGTTCGGGTTGCCGTTGCCGCTGCCCCGTCCGGCGGCGAGCAGCACGTACTGGCGGCCCTTCGACTCGTACGACGCGGGCACGCCCGGCGCGTTGCCGCCAAAGGTCCCGGTCCACAGCACCTTGCCGGTGTCCTGATCGTACGCGCGGAACTTGCCGTCGCCTCCCGCGTGGAAGACCAGGCCGCCCTTGGTGACGACCATGCCGTTGCGCGCCGCGAGCCCGCCGCTGTTCGTCGGCCCGCCGGCGGCGATCGTCGGCGCATGGTCGCCGTTCGGCACCTGCCAGATGATCTCGCCGGTGTTCAGGTCGTACGCGGTGAGCGTCGTGTACGGCGGCTTCGTCGCGGACGCGAGCACGCCGTACTCGCTCATGTACCGCGTGGGCGGCACCTCCACGTCGTCCGGGTACGGCGCGTTGCCGGCGTTGCCGCCGTTGCCCGGATAGACCGGGCCCGTCCCACGAGCCGGGACCGTCGGCCGCGGCGCGCCGCCGCTGGCGACCACCGGACCTGGCGGCAGCACCGGCGCCGGCCCGGCGCCGCGCGCCGCGCCACCGCCCGACGGGCTGGTGCTGCGCAGGTACACGATCACCGCCGCGATCTGCTCGGCCGTGAGGTCGACGGGCCGCATCAGCCCGCGGCCGCCCGTGATGATCGCACGAATCGCGTCGTCGGGCATCCGATCGGTCACGCCGACGAGCGACGGCGCGCCCGCGACGGCGCCCTGGAGATCGGCGCCGTGGCACACCTGGCAGGACTGCTGGAAGACCGCGGCGCCGGCCTGCGGCGTCGGACGCTCCGGCTCGTCTTCGCGCCCGCTGCGGCGCGTGCGCACGTCCTCGAGCTTCAGCAACGCGACCTGATTGACGCCGACGACGAACACGAGGCCGCGCGCCGGATTCGCCGCCGTCGTGCCGAAGTTCGAGCCCCCCTGGTTGCCGGGCATCGAGACGGACTCACGCCCGACCGATGGCGGGATGAACAGGCCGCCCTGCGGCCCGGTGCCGTTCTTCGCGGCTGCGACGCGCGCGCGCATCTTCTCGTACTCGTCCGGCTTCAGCAGCCACGGATTGACGTCGTCGACGGTGAACGACTGCCGCACGAACGGCGCGGGCTTCGAGGGGAACGGCTGCGTCGGATGCGAGTACTCGCCCGGCGCGTCGGTCTGCGGCACGGGACGCTCCTCGATCGGCCACAGCGGCTGGCCGGTGACGCGATCGAACACGTAGAGAAACCCCGTCTTGCCGGCGTGCGCCACCGCGTCGACGCGGCGGCCGTTGTGCCGCACGGTGACGAGCTGCGGCGCCGACACGTTGTCGAGATCCCAGAGATCGTGGTGGATGGTCTGGAAGTGCCAGAGGCGCTTGCCCGTGCGCGTGTCGAGCGCCAGGATGCAGTTGGCGAACAGGTTCGCGCCGTGCCGATCCCCGCCGTAGAAGTCGTAGGTCGCCGACCCGGTCGGCACGTACACGATGCCGCGCGCCTCGTCGATCGACATGTTGCCCCAGTTGTTCGCGGCGCCGACGTACTTCCACGCATCCTTCGGCCACGTCTCGTACCCGAACTCGCCGGGCTGCGGAATCGTGTGGAACTGCCAGACCTTCTGGCCGGTGACGACGTCGAACGCGCGGATGTCGCCGGGCGGCGACATGAACCCTTCGCCGGGCGTGGAGCCGAGGATCAACAGATTGCGCCAGACCTTGCCGGCGCTGTTGTTGTTCCAGCCCATGCGCTCGCCCCGCAGCAGCCCGTCCCGCAAATCGACCACGCCGTTCGTGCCGAACGTCAGAATCGACTTGCCGGTGCGGGCGTCAATCGCCTGGAGGAAGCTGTTGATGCCGAAGAGCAGGCGCCGGTCCTTGCCGTCCTCGCTCTGCCAGTAGTTGATGCCTCGTCCCGTCATGCCGGTGAGGCCGTCGTGGATCCAGATCTCCTTGCCGCTCGTCGCGTCGAGCGCGATGAGCGACCCATTTCGGCCCACCGTGTAAATCACGTCGTCGACGATGATGGGGTTGAAGCCGGGCGAGGCGTAGGGATAGACCCACGCGACATCGAGCTGGTTGACGTTCGACTTGTTGATCTGGTCGAGACCGGCGAACGCCGAGCTGTCGGGCCCGGCCAGATTGTCCCACCAGTACTTGCTGCTTCGGGCGGCGGCGAGCACGCCCACGGCCGACACGGCCGCGACACCTGACACGAGCGCGGCGGCGATGAATCGCCGCGACCTGAGTTCGAATGGCATGACGCTTCCTCTGTCTCAACGGATGGTGATGATCGTGATCGCGAGCTCGCCGATCTGCGCGTCCCGAAGCGCATCGACGTGGCGCGAACGACGCGCGACGTTCGGAGCGCTCTCGGCGGAGTCAGGCCGCACGAGGCCGGCGGGCTGGGCATGTCGCCGCACCAGCGGCCGGGCGAGGCTGGCCGCGCGGTGACGACCGGCGCCGGCCGAAAGACCGGCGCGCGCCGTCGGCCCGGCAGTCCTCGAAACCTCCCGCACGACTCCTCCCGGCGAGCCAGAGGGACGCACGAACGCGCATCCCGGCATGTTCGCGACCCGCCAATACTACTCGACCGGCACGGGACCTGCTTGCTCTAGGCTGGTGAGCGCCGCCTTCGCGTCTGCCGTGCGATCCCGGCCGCAGGCATCGGGGAGCAGCGTAAGCTCGTACCACGAACCGGCGTCGCCGCCGATCGGTCGGGCGACGCCGTGCAGGCCCACAGAGATCATGCGCTACACCGTGCTCGCCGCTGACTACGACGGCACTCTCGCGAGCCAGAGTGTCGTTGCGGAAGAAACCCTCGAGGCGCTTCGGAACTTGCGGGCGTCGGGACGAAAGCTCGTGATGGTCACCGGAAGGGAGCTGGCGGATCTCCAGAAGATCTTCCAGTCGCTCGACCTCTTCGACCGCGTCGTCGCGGAGAACGGCGCGGTGCTCTACTGCCCGGCGGACGGCACGACCGAAGTCCTCAGCGAGCCGCCGCCGCAGGCGTTCCTCGAGGCGCTGCGCGCGCGCGGCGTCTCGCCGCTGTCGGTCGGCCATGTGATTGCCGCGACGTTCGAGCCGCACGAGTCCACGGTCCTGCAGACGATTCGCGAGTTCGGCCTCGAGCACCAGGTGATCTTCAACAAGGGCGCCGTGATGGTGCTGCCGGCCGGCGTGAACAAGGCGACCGGCCTGAAGAAGGCGCTGGCCGAGCTGCACCTCTCGCCGCACAACGCGGTCGGAGTCGGCGACGCCGAGAACGACCACGCGTTCCTCACGGTCTGCGAGTGCGCGGTTGCGGTCGGCAACGCGCTGCCGACGTTGAAGGCCCGTGCGGACTGGGTCACGACGGCGCGCAACGGCGCGGGGGTGATCGAGCTCGTCCGCAGCCTCGTGCACTCGGACCTGCGCGAGCGCGTGCCGGAGATCGGCCGCCACCGGCTGCCGCTCGGACACACGTTCGCCGACGAACGGCTGACGGTCGGCGCCCAGGGAACGCGCTTGCTCGTGGCCGGGCCGTCGGGCGCCGGCAAGTCCACCATCGCCACGGCCTTCCTCGAGCAGCTCGTCCATCAGCGCTACCAGTTCTGCCTGGTCGATCCCGAAGGCGACTACACGGAGTTCCCGGACGCGATCGTCCTCGGCAATGCGGGCACGGCGCCGCGGCCCGAGGAGATCGCCGATGTGCTCCGCAAGCCGTCCTCGAACGTCATCGCCGTGCTGATTGGTCTGCCGAAGGACGAGCGGCCCGAGTTCCTGGCGAAACTGCTCGCCGCCCTCGAGCCCGTCCGCACCGAGACGGGGCGGCCGCACTGGCTCGTCATCGACGAGGTCCACCATTTCCTGCCGGCATCGGCGCACACGCCGGCCGAACGGGTGCCGTCGATGTACGAGAGCTCGATGATGATCACCGTCCATCCCGACCACGTCGCCCGCGAGGCGCTCGCGCTGGCCACGGTCGTTGTCGCGGCCGGCGCCAACCCGCTGGCCACGATCCGGGCGTTCGCCGATCGCGCGGGCGAGCACGTCCCGCCGGCGCCTCAGCCGCCGGCGCACGACGCTGCGGTCGCCTGGTTCCGAGGCGACCGCCAGGCGCCGGTGTCGTTCCGGCCCTGCGCGCCCCGCACGTCGCGCAGCCGCCACCAGCGCAAGTACGCCGAGGGCACGTTGGAACCGGATCGGAGCTTCTATTTCCGCGGCCCCGACCGCAAGCTCAGCCTTCGCGCGCAGAACTTCGAGCTGTTCCTTCAGCTCGCCGAAGGCGTGGACGACGAGACGTGGACGCACCACCTGGCGGCCGGCGACTACTCGACCTGGATCCGCCAAGCGATCAAAGACGAGTCGCTGGCCGACGAGGTGCACATGGTGGAACGGCGCGCGGCCGACCTCTCCCCACGCGACAGCCGGCTCATGATTGCCGAAGCGATCAACCGGCGCTACACCACGGCGGAATAACGAGAGAACGACGGGATCGGCTGGTCCGCGCCTTGCTAGCAATGCGAGGCAGGGGGAACCATGAAGATCGTCGGCATCCTGCTCGTAGTGCTCGGCATCGTCGGTCTCGTCTGGGGCGGCGTGCGTTGGACGACGCGCGATACGGTCGTCGATGCGGGGCCGCTGCAGATCACGAAGGACGAACACAAGGCCCTGCCGCTCTCACCCATCGCGAGCGGCATCATCCTCGCCGCCGGCGTCGCGCTCATCGTCGCGAACGGCAAACGTGTGACCTAGCGGAGGGCAAAGGGCAAAGGGCAGAGGGCAGAGGGCAGAGGGCAGAGGGCAGAGGGCAAAGGTAAAGGGGAAAAGGAAGGGCAAAGGGAAGAAGGGAAAAGGGGAAAAGGGATGCGCTGCCCTACCTCGTTCGGCCCATCCCTTCTCCTACGTCTTCCGCTCTCAGGCGGAGTGCGCGTCGGCGCGGAGTTCGGCTTCCGCCTGCAGCCAGTCGTTCAGCGCGTCGCCCTCCTCGCCGTTCCGAGAGAGATAGCGCAGATACGCGCGCTCAGCGATGCGCGCGTGGACGTCCTCGCCGTCGGCGCGTGAATCGGGCGTCATCTGGACGGCGGTGGCGACGTCTGCGGTCATCGCCTCGTCCGAGAGCGCGTCGGCGATGGGCGGCGGATCTGGATAGGTGCCGTTCGGAACGAGCGCGGCGGCCTCGGCGTTCGATTTCCCGAGCGAGGCCGGCAGTCGGCGGGAGGTGCGTTCGGCGATCGTGCTTTTCATGAGTGTACTCCGCGCCCGCATTGTTCAAAGCGTGTACCACGAGAGGCGCGGCCGGGTGTTCCGATCGGCTTCCGGGTGCTCTCTCTCGGGTCGACGCGTGCCCATCGGCTGAGAACGCCGTTACACCAACTGAACCCACCGCTGCTCAGGTGGCAACGAGCAGCGCGATCGACTGCGCCGCGTTCGCCAGCGCCCGCGAACGGCGGGTACCCGATGGCTGGCCTCTCGCGGGCGCTCCGGGGCGAGACGCCTGCCTTGCCGGAGACAGAGCCGGCAACCCCTTCCTGACGCCGACGGGTCCCGGCACGAACACCACCGCCGCGCATGCCGGGCGATCCGCAGAATCCGTGGCCGCGTCATTGAGTAGACGTTCTACGTCATGTACAGTAGACTCTCTACACAATGCCGCCGCGTTCCTCTCCCTCGTCCCGCGTCGATCTGCTGCAAGGCACCCTCGACCTGCTCATCCTCCGGACGCTCTCGAGCGGGCCGGCGCACGGGCTGGCAATCGCCAAGCACATCCAGCGCACCTCCGAGGACCTGCTCCAGGTCGAGACGGGATCGCTCTATCCCGCGCTCCACCGGCTCGAGGCCCGCGGCTGGATCGCGGCCGCGTGGGAACTGTCGGACAAGGGCAAGCGCGCGAGGTTCTACCGCCTGACGCCCCTTGGCCGCCGGCGGCTCTCGGCCGAGCGCTCGAAGTGGGAGGCGCTCGCGCGCGCGGTCACGCTGGTGCTGAATCCGGCCGACTGATCGAGTCCGGGCGCCGCTCGCGTCACGCGGATCCACGACGCGCGTCGCCGCCGGCGGGCCGCGCCGACTTACGCGTCCACGCAGGCGCATTCCGTCTAGGAGGCACGATGTCCTTCCTGCGCACCCTCGGATGGCTGACGCGCCGCTCGGCGAAGAACGCCGAACTGCGCGACGAGCTTCGGTTCCACCTCGAACAGGACGAAGACGATCTCCGCGAGCACGGCGCGCCCGGCGACGAGGCGAGGCGGACGGCGCGGCGGGGCCTGGGCAACCTGGCGCGCGTGGAGGAAGACACGCGCGCGGCGTGGGGCTGGGGCGGCCTCGAGCAGTTTGGCCGCGACGTCAAGTACGGGCTGCGGCAGATCCGCCGCCACGGCGCCCTCTCGGCCATCGCCATCGCCACGCTAGCGCTCGGCATCGGCGGCGTCGCGGCGATGTTCAGCGCGGTCGAAACGGTGCTGCTCCGGCCGCTGCCGTATGCCGACGCCGATCGCCTCGTGATGATCTGGCTCGACATGGCCAAGACCGACGTCACGACGAAGCACAACGCCACGCCGGCCGAGTGGCTCGAATGGCGGCGCCGGAACACGGTGTTCTCGGATCTGGCGACGAGCCAGCCAACCGACGGGGTGCTCTCAGGTGATGGCGGCCCGGAACAGGTGCCGGCCCGCAAGGTGAGCTGGACGTTCTGGAGCGTGCTGGGCACGTCGCCGATGATCGGCCGCGCATTCACCGAGGCGGAGGACCTCGAGAACGTTCGCGTCGCGGTCATCAGCCACGGGCTGTGGCAGCGCCGCTTCGGCGGGTCGCCCGACATCGTCGGCCGCACGATCGCGATCAATGACGAGCCCTATCAGGTGATCGGCGTGATGCCGCCGGGCTTCTACTTCCTGCCCGCGCGCGACATCGACCTCTGGATGCCGGCCTCGTTCCCGCCGTGGATGCGGACGAACTTCAGTTGGCACAACGCGCAGGTCGTCGCCCGGCTCGCGCCCGGCGTCACGCTCGAGCAGGCGCAACAATCCATGTCGGCGCTGAGCCTGGAGTTGACCGCCAAAGACGAGCGTGGGCCGCACTCGGTGACGATCGTCCCGCTGCGTGACGAGATTGCCGGCCGCACGCGGACGGCGCTCATCCTGCTGCTGTGCGCGTCGGCGGCGGTGCTGCTCATCGCGTGCGTCAACCTCGCGAACCTGCTGCTCTCGCGCGGCGCGACGCGCGGCCAGGAGGTGGCCGTGCGGACCGCGCTCGGCGCGAGCCGCGCGCGGCTCGTGGCGCAGTTGCTCACCGAGAGCCTGGTGCTGGCCGCGTGCGGCACGCTGGCCGGCCTCCTGCTGGCCCTGCCGGTGATGCGGTTTCTCGAACGGCTGATTCCCGAGGCGATGAGCCCGGCGCGGTTGGCGCTCAACTGGCGCGTGCTGGCCTTCGCCGCCTGCGCCGGCGGCGCCGCGGTGCTGGCGTTCGGCCTCGCGCCCGCGCTCGGCGCATCGCGGCGTCCGCCGCAGCTCGGCCTGCGGGATGGACGCCGCGCCATCGGCCCGCGGAGCCACTGGCTGCGCTACTCGCTCATCGTCGTCGAGACCGCGCTCGCCGTCGTCCTGCTGACGTGTGGCGGCCTGCTGCTGCAGACCTTCCAGCACCTGCGGCAGACCGACATCGGCTTCCAGAGCGAGCGGCTGCTGACGTTCGAGACGCCGCTCTTCCGCTACAAGGACTTCGATCGACGCGTGGCGTTCGTCGAGGCCGAGGTGGAGAAGGTGCGCACGATTCCCGGCGTGGTCGGCGCTGCCGCGATCAACCTGATCCCGTTCACGAACTTCGCCAGCGCCACGTTCTATCAGCTCGAGGGCCAGCCGCAGCACAGCGTGCCGACGCAGGTGGCGCTCGTCCGCAACGTCACGCGCGACTACTTCACGACGGTCGGCGCACGCATGGTCGAAGGCCGATTCTTCGAGACCACGGATCGCAGAGCGTCGATGCCCGTGGCCATCATCAACGAGCCGATGGCGCGCCGCCATTTCGGCGACCAATCTGCGCTGGGGCACCGGTTCAAGTTCGGGGAGCTTGGCGACGAAGGCTACCTCTACACCATCGTCGGCGTCGTGCGACAGATACCCGAGACCGGCGTGCTGGACGACGCGAAGCCGGTCGTCTATCGCGTGTTCGAGCAGTGCGACCAGATCGGCGATACGAAGGCGGCTCTCGTGGTTCGCACGGCCGTGGAGCCTGCCTCGATCGTGCCGGCGGTGCGTCAGGCGATCTGGTCGCTCGACAGCAACCAGCCCCTCGCGCGCATCCAGACGATGGAGGACATCATCGAGCGGCAACTGTCGACACCGTCGCAGAGCTCGGCGCTGCTCGGCGCGTTCGCGGTGCTGGCGCTGCTGCTCGCCTCGCTGGGCATCTACGGCGTGCTCTCGCATGCCGTCGCGCAGCGCACGAACGAGATCGGCGTGCGCATGGCGCTCGGCGCGACGTCGGGCCGGATCCTGCTCTTCTTCGGCTCGCGCGGTCTGATGTTGACGCTGGCCGGGCTTTCGATCGGCCTCGGGCTCGCCGCGATCGCGGCGCGGTGGATGACCACGCTGCTGTACGGCTTCGGACCGGACTACGCCGCGACGGCCGGCGTCGTGTCCGCCGTGCTCGTCACGGTGGCCGCGCTCGCGTGCTTGGTCCCCGCGCGGCGCGCCGCCCACATCAATCCGGTCGCGGCGCTGAGGAGCGACTGATCGGTCGATCCGCGCCACGAACGGCCGCCGGGGCGGCCGCGCTGCGATGGCGCGCGGTCAGGAACTGCCACCCGGCTGCGTGATGCCGCACGTCTTCATCTTGTTGAGCAGCGTCTTGTAGCTGACGCCGAGCAAGCGGGCGGCCTTGCGGCGGTTCCAGTGGAACTGGTCGAGCGCGCGCGTGATCGCGTCGCGCTCCGCGGAGATCGCGGCCGCGCGAGCCAGGTCGGGCAGCGAGCTGCTGTCTCCCGCGGCGGCCGCGGCCGGCGACGGGAACGGCAGGACCGCGCCGTCGCGCGGCGCCGGCATGGCGACGGGGGTGCTGCTCGGCGCGGAAACGCCACCCGCCGCGGCGGCAACGTCGCGCCCCGCCTGGACGGCGGCCGGCGGCAGCGGATCGGCGAGCGCCTGGCTCGACCGCTCGATCTCGGTCCGCACCAGCGTCTCGTCCTGCAGGATCACGAACCGCTTGATGACGTTCTCGAGCTCCCGCACGTTGCCTGGCCACGAGTACGACAGGAGGGCCGAGCGCAGACCCGCGGACATCCGGACGGCCGGGCGCCCGTAGCGCGTCGAGTACCGGCGGAGGAAGAACTCGATCAGCGCCGGAATCTCGTCCTGACGTTCCCGCAGCGGCGGCACGTGGATCTCGATGACCTGCAGCCGGTAGTACAGATCCTCGCGGAACGTGCCGGCCCTGATCATCGCCGTGAGGTCGCGGTTCGTCGCGCCGATCACGCGCGCGTCGACCTGCACGGTGCGATTGCTCCCGAGCTTCGTGAACTCGCCGTCCTGCAGCACGTGCAGCAGCTTGGCCTGCAGGCCGGCCGGCAGCTCGCCAATCTCGTCGAGCATGAGCGTACCGCCGCCGGCGAACTCGAACTTCCCGATCCGGGTGCCCTGGGCTCCGGTGAACGCGCCGCGCTCGTGGCCGACCAGCTCGCTTTCGAGCAGGTCCGCCGGCAGCGCGGCGCAATTGACCTTGACGAACGGTTTGTGACAACGGTCGGATCGGCGGTGCAGCTCGCGCGCGATCACTTCCTTGCCGACGCCGCTCTCGCCCGAGATCAGGACCGTGACGTCGCTGTTGGCGACGCGCTCGACCATCTTGAGCACCGCCTGCATCGCGGCGCCGGATCCCCAGCTCGGCTGCGAGCCGTCGGACGCCTCGACCTCGCTGGCGCTCAGCCGCGCCACCTCGGTCTCGAGCGCGATGCGGTCGAGCGCGCTGATGATCGCGTTCTCGATCGCCGCCTCGCCGAGATCGGGATCGTCGGGCTTGACGACGTAGTCGAAGGCGCCGCCGCGGACGGCATTGACGATCGTCGCCGGCACCTGCTGGCCGGAGAGCATGATGACCTGGACCTGCGGGTGCGCCGCCCGGATGGCGCGGAGCACCTCCAGCCCGTTCATCGCCGGCATGAGGACGTCGAGCAGCACCACCTGCGGCGCGCGCGACGTGGACAGCGCCTCCAGCAGCTCGTTTCCGGTGGCGTACGCGTGCGCGTCGTAGCCGCGCGAACGCAGCATCGCCGTCAGGTAGTCGCTGAACAGCGGGTCGTCATCGACGACCGCCACGCGCGGCGCGGTCACGCCCGCGCTCCTCGCCGGATTGTCATTCCGTGTACGGGTTGGCTGGTCGACTGCCAAAGCTGACCTCCATGGGCATCAACGACTGCGGCGGCGATGAGCAACGACAGGCCCAGACCGCCTTCCTCCAAGTCCGCGGGGCGCCGATCCTGCGCCCGGCGCATCACCGAACGATCGACCGGCAGCGCGGCGGGCGCCACCCACAGGTCGAGGTCACTCGCGTCGGCGGCGGGAGCCGCGGCGAGCGCCACCATTGCACCGCTCTTGCGGACAACGACCTCGACGAGCGCCGCGCCGGCCACGGCCAGTGCGGCCAGGTCGGACGTCCGCACGGAGAGGCCGGCGTACTCGGGAGTCGCGAGCCCGGCAATCCGCACCGTCTGCGACGACCGCGCGCCGATCTCCTCGAGCAGCTCGCCAATCGAGACGTCCTGGTTTCCCCGCGGCGCGTCCGACATCCAGTGCGACAGCTCCGACGCCTGCTGGCCAATGGCCGCGAGGCGGGCGGCCGCGCGCTGCATCTGCGCGACGACCCGCGGGCGCATGTTGTCTTCGATACGCCCGTCGCCCAGCATCCGCAGGTACCCCTGGATGACGCCCAGTGGGCTCCGGAGCTCGTGGGACATCAGCCGGAGCGTCGCTGGCAGATCGAGCACCATGCGAGGTCCGCTTCCTGCAAAGACCGTGACACCCGGTGGTTGGCCGTCACCCAATGTGCGCATGCCGCGGCCCGCCTGTTCCCCATCGACGCCAACGGCAGGCGCCGCCTGACCCTGCTGACCGGGTCCCGGTCTCGAAACGGCCGTCTCGTCGCTCACAACCCTCCGGCCGGCCGGCAGACGACGCGAGGGCCAACCCAACGGATGCGTTGGATTCGATTGGCGATCGACTGCATTTCTGACTCGCCCGCCGGATGAGACGCGCGGAGGCCGGCTACGGCCGGCGCCGAGCGTCAGGCGTGGGTGTGAGCAAATGATGACACAGAAACGGCAGGACGATACCGCCGGCCACGGCGGCTCGCGGCCGCAAGCCTCGAGTGGCTCTGACGAGGCTCAGGACGGTTGCATGTCAGGCTGAGCCATCGGCCGCGGAGTGCTGACGGCGCGGCCGCTGCGACCTTCGTCCACGGTGCCCTTCTCCAGGAGTTGCTTCATGCGACGGAGATCCTTGCGCAGCATCGCGGCCGGCCCCTGGCCGGCCAGCCACGCCAGCGACGCGCCGACCTTGCCTGCCGGCGGCTCGTATTGGAGCGTGATCGTGAGGGCGGTCGCTGCGGGCGAGAGGGCACGGAACCTCACCGACCCGGCGCTGACGACATCGGAACCGGGCAGCGACTTCCAGGCGAGCAACGTCGGACGGACTTCGTTGATCGTCTCCGCGTCCCACGCCAGCCGCACGCCCGCCGGTCCTCGTACGACCCAGTGCGACCGATCGTTGTCGAGGACGTCGACGTGCTCGACGTGCGAGAGCACGTGCGGGAGGTTTCTCAGGTCGCGCCAGAACTCGAAGAGCGGCTCGATCGGCTTCCTGATCACGATCCGCTCCCGAATCTTGACGCCGCCCGACCCGGACAGCGCGATTCTGGGCTCGTCGCTCGCGCCGCGGCCGATCAGGTAGTTCACGGGACACAGGCCCGTCGTGCCTCGCGTGATCAGGCCAGTGGCGAGCCAGCGCCACGGCTGCTTCGACGAGGACGTGCGGCGCGCGCACATGGCTGCCGCGGCCAGCCCTGCCGCAATGGACACGATGCGCTCAGTCCGTCCGACGTTTCTCCGCATTGCGAACCCCTCCTCGCCGCGATGCCCAGGCGACGATGCCCGGCGCGAGACGCTTCTGCTCGAATCGTGCCACTGGCCCGCAGTTCACGCCTATTCGATCGCCGCCGCGCGAACGCCGTGGCACATGTGTTGCGGCCGCCAGAAGGCAAGATGGACATTCCGATCATGGGTCCTTCCGCGGCGATGTACGGCAGCAGCCGAAGCGACGGGCGCCAGTCGGGCCGTCGCAAGGCTCGAAACGCCGGCGCCGCGGTGCTCATGAGATGGTCACGTTGACGTCGTCCGACCTGTAGCCATGGCTGGTCGCAAGAAGCCGCGCACCGCCGGCTCGCTCACCAGGCCCGCAGCGCGCGCGTCGCTCGTAGAGCTTCGCGAAGACGCCTCACGCTGCCATCGATGCGATCTCTGGAAACGAGGCACGCAGACCGTGTTCGGCGCCGGACCAACCGACGCGACGTGGATGCTCGTCGGCGAGCAGCCCGGCGATCAGGAGGATCTGCGTGGCGAACCGTTCGTCGGACCCGCGGGCCGCGTGTTGCGCGAGGCGCTCGCGGAGGCTGGCATCGCGCTCGAGGACGTCTACCTGACGAACGCCGTGAAGCACTTCAAGTGGCGCGCGCAGGGCAAACGGCGGATCCACGAGAAACCCAACCGCGAGGAGGTGCTGGCCTGCCGTGTGTGGCTCGAGGCGGAACTGGCCGCCGTGCGCCCGCGCGTGCTGGTGGCCCTGGGAGCGACCGCGGCCGCCGCACTCCTGGGGTCCGCGGTGCGCGTGCAGCGCGACCGCGCGACGCCGCAGGCGTCACCCCTCGCGCCGGTGGTGTCGCTCACGGTCCATCCCTCGTCGATCCTCAGGGCGCCGTCAACCGACGCGCGTCACGCGGCACGCTCGCAGTTCATCGACGACCTTCGCACGATCGCCGGCCTCCTGAAGCGCTGGCAGCGGACTGCGAAAACAGACAAGGGTGAGAAGACCGACACAGAGAACGACAAGAAGCACGAGCCTGGATGACGCTCGCTGCTCGGCGGCGAGGATGGCGGAAGCCGGGCTACGCCGGGTTGCTCTGGCTGGGCGGTTGCACGGATCGCAGCCGGCTCGCTCGACGCGACGGCGCGGCGAACCGTTCGCCGGCGTGCGGCTCTGCATCCACGTACCGCTTGCAGTAGGAGCCGTCGGGTTCGCGCTTGATGAAGCGCACGTCTTCGAGGGCGGCGAGGATGCTCTGGCAGACGTCGCTGTCGAGCCCGGCGATGCGCGAGGCTTCCGCGAGCGACAGCCGGGCATCGGGGACTTCGAGGAACAGGCCCTTCAACCGGCCCAGTGCGACCACGACCCTCGCTGTAGCTTCCATGTGTCGCCTCGCACTCCGAGCGCCGCGGTGTGCGGCGCTCCTGTTATTTCGCGTTCCCGACGAGGCCGCCCTCGCCTTGCGCGCAATGAGCAGCGGATGTCCGGGCCCTGCGAGGAGCAAGAGAAATGCCACGGGCGCTGGCCAAAGCGCCCAGAACTTCGTCGCTGGGATCGCACCGCGGGATGGTCGCGCGTTGCCACTCGTGACCCACGGATTGGCGTGCCGCTTGCCGTCGACCCTGCCCGACACGCACTGTCCATCGAGGCTCTGAATCCTGCTCTGGCTCGCTCTGGGTCCTGCTCTTGCACCGTGCCGCGGGCATGAGCCTCTCGCATTCGCTCCGCGCCGCCGCCCCACTCCGGCTCTGCCTGCTGACCGTGCTCGCGCTGCTCGCCGCGTCGCCCGCTCGGGCTCAGTCCTTCGGCCAGAACAAGGTGCAGTACGGGCACTTCGATTTCCAGGTCCTCGAGACGCCGCACTTCGACATCTACTTCTACACACGCGAGCGCGACGCCGCGCGTGAGGTCGCGCGCATGGCCGAGCGCTGGTACGGCCGCTTGTCGACCGTGCTGGGCGCACCGCTCATCGGCCGGCAGGTCGTCGTGCTCTACGCGTCGCATGCGGAGTTCGAGCAGACGAACGTGCTCGAGGGCATGATTCCCGAAGAGACTGGCGGCGTCACGGAGGGCCTGGCCCGGCGCATCGTGCTGCCGCTGGCGGCCAGCCTCGGCGAGTCCGACCACGTGCTCGGCCACGAGCTCGTGCATGCGTTCCAGTACTCGATCCTGGGCAACCGGGCGCAGGCCATGCCGCTGTGGTTCATGGAAGGCATGGCGGAGTACCTGTCGCTCGGCAACCGCTATCCCCAGACCGCGATGTGGCTGCGCGACGCGCTGATTCGCGAGGATCTGCCGACGCTCGAGAAGCTCGACGATCCGCGCTACTTCCCGTATCGCTTCGGGCACGCGTTCTGGAGCTACATCGGCGGGCGATGGGGCGATCGAATGATCGGCGAGATCCTCGCGGCGGTGAGCGGCGGCCGCGTGGTGAGCGGCGATCCGTTCGGGCCGCCCACGGGGGTCCAGGCCGCCGGAGGCGATCCGATCCGCGTCATCGAGCGATTGACCGGCCTCGAGCGCGATGCGCTCTCGACCGCCTGGCACGAGGCGATCGGCGCGCTCTACCGGCCCGCGCTCGCCGACGCCTCGTCGCGGCAAGCGGAAGGGGCGGTGACGTTCGCCGGCGAGGATCGCGGGTCGCTGCGGATCGGCCCGGCGCTCAGCCCGGACGGCTCACGCGTCGCGTTTCTCTCCGAGCGGGATCGGCTGTCGATCGAGCTTTTCGTCGCGAACGCCAGGACCGGACAGGTCGAACGGCCGCTGACCAAGACGGCTGCCGATCCGCACTTCGACAGCCTGCATTTCGTCGAGTCGTCGGGCGCGTGGTCGCCCGACGGCCGGCAGCTCGCCGTCGCCGCGGCCCAGGGCGGCCGGCCGGTGATCGCGATCCTCTCGGCCGACAACGGCGCACGCGACCGCGAGATCCCGTTCCCGGCCCTCGGGGCGGTGTTCCAGCCGAGCTGGTCGCCCGACGGCCGGAAGATCGCGTTCACGGCGCAGGCCGGCGGCGTGACCGATCTGTATCTCGTGGACCTGCAGACGAACGAGGTCCGCCAGCTCACGCACGATCTGTTCGCCGACCTGCAGCCCGCCTGGGCGCCGAACTCGCGCGATCTCGCGTTCGTGACGGATCGGTTCGGCGGCGATCTCGCGCGGCTGTCGTTCGATCGCTACACGCTCGCCCGGCTCGACACCGAGACCGGCGCGGTCAGCCAGATCGAGACCGGCGTCGACGGCAATGCCGTCAACCCGCAGTGGGCGTCCGATCGCGAGCTGTTCTTCATCTCGGACGCCACGGGCCGGCCGGACGTCTATCGCCGCGACCTGTCCGCGGCGCGAACGATCCTCGTCGCCACCGCACCGACCGGCATCTCGGGCATCACGGCCCTGAGCCCGGCGCTGTCGTATTCGCGCGCGAGCGGCACGCTGGCGTACTCGGTCTTCGGCGGCTCCGGATACGCCATCCAGGTGCTGCCGCACGCGCCGAGCGAGGCGCCGGTGGCGGCCGGCGCGGGTGATCTCGCTCGGTTGCCCGGCGCCGACCGCCCATCTCGAGTCGCCGCGCTGCTGCGCCAGCCGTCCGAGCACCTGCCGCCCGCGACCGTCGACTACCCGAGCCACCCGGCATCCGGCCGGCTCCAGTTGATGGACGTCGCGCAGTCGATCGGCGCGACGACGAGCACGGGCGCCTTCGGAACGTACGTGAGCGGCGGCGTCATGCTCTTCTTCAGCGACGTGCTCGGCAACCATCTCTTGTCGACCGGCATCAACGTCGCCGGCGACATCAAGGACACCGCCTTCCAAGCGTCGTACCTGAACCGCACGTCGCGCTGGAACTGGGGCCTCTTCGGCGAGCGCGTGCCGCTCATCAGCGGCTCGGTCACGAGCGGGTACATGTCGCTCGGCGGCCAACTGCTCTACGCCGAACAAGGCACGCTCCATCGTGAGATCTTCACGCAGGCAGGCGCGATGGTCGCGTATCCGTTCAGCCGGGCCACGCGCGTCGAGCTGGGCGCTTCGATGCGGCACGTGGGGTTCGACGACGAACTGCGGACGCAGTTCTACGACCCATCCACCGGCGACTTCCTCGGCGAGGACCGGACGGACCTCGGGGGCGACCCCGCCCTGACGTTCGCCGACGCGACCGTCGCGCTCGTCCGCGACACGGCCACGTTCGGCGCCGTGAGCCCGCTTCAAGGCGAGCGGTTCCGCTTCGACGTGTCGCCGACCTTCGGCGGCCTCCGGATGGTGGGCACGACGCTCGACTACCGCCGCTACGTGATGCCATTCCGGCCGCTGACGATCGCCGGACGGCTGATGCACATCGGCCGATACGGCATGAACGGCGAAGACCAGCGCCTGTTGCCGCTGTACCTCGGCTACAACACGCTCGTCCGCGGCTACGACTTCAACTCGTTCGGCATCAATGAGTGCACCGTGACCACGGACGGGTCCTGCCCGGAGATCGACCGCCTCATCGGCAGCCGCATCATCGTCGCGAACCTCGAGGCACGGGTGCCGATCGTGGGGCTGTTCACCGGACGCCTCGACTACGGCCCGGTGCCGGCCGAGATCTTCACCTTCTTCGACGCGGGCACCGCGTGGACGCGCGCGACGACGCCGACGTTTGCCGGCGGCGATCGGCCATGGGTGCGCAGCGTCGGGTTCGGCGCGCGCGTGAACCTGCTGGGCTTCGCGATCGGAGAGTTCAACGCCGCCCGCCCCATCGACCGCGCCGGCCGTGGGTGGGACTTCGTGTTCAATTTCCGGCCGGGGTTCTGAGCCGGCGCCGCGTCGGGCGGCGGCCGCTCAGTCAGAGCCGATGCGCGGCCACGCGGTGTCGGCCGGCGAACCTATCCCGAACGTCGCCATCACCGCATCGCCAAGAGGCCATCTCATGAGATGACCTCCGACGATCCGTCCTGCCTGTTGATCATGAACGTCGCGGTCTCTTCGAAGAACGTGCGGAGCTCCCGGTCCACGGCTGACGGGAACGCCGAGACGTCGAGCGCCCGGATCATCAACCGGATCCAGCGATTGCGCGCCGCGCGATCGATCGTGAACGGCACGTGCCGCGAGCGGAGGCGCGGGTGTCCGCGACGTTCGATGTACCGCGGCGGACCGCCGAATCGCCCGACCAGGAAGTCGCGAAGGCGCTCCTCGGCGCCGGGCAGGTCGTCGGCCGGATACATCGGGCCCAGCAGATCGTCGCCCGGTACCTGCGCGTAGAACGCGCGGACGAGGCGCGCGAAGCCGTCTTCGCCGATCGCGTCGAACACCGTCACGCGGCCGATCGTAGCCCCTTTGCCGGTGATCGCTCCAGCTCCCGGCATGGACTCTGCATTGTCTTCAGCGGAGGTACAGCGATGGAAACTCGAGCTCCCCACGTGGACGAAGTGCAGGAAGCATCCGAAGAGTCGTTTCCGGCGAGCGATCCGCCCTCGTACACGCCGATCTCGGCCTCGCATCCCGATGCGGTCGCGCCGCCGGAATGCTACGAGGCGCCGTTCGAACGCGCGCGTTGCCGCATCGCCCTCGTCGACCAGACTTCGCCAGACGTGCCGACGGTGACGGCCCACATGTTCTTCGTCGACGAAGAGCGCGGCCATCTGCGGCCGCTCATGCTGGCGTCCGGCGCACGAGCCGAGATCCGCGGCCGCACGACGAACGAGGCGCTCAACAAGGCAATCGCGATGCTCAGCCGGCACTTCGGGCCACGAACACTCTACGAACGTCGTTGTCTCGACGATGCGGCGCCGTTCACGGAAGGCGAGCCGCTCGTGATCGAGCGATGAGCGAGCGAGGACCAAAGGGGAGGAGTCGTCATGGCCAAGTACGGACGGAAAGCGCAACAGAAGGTCGAACGAGCGATGCACGAGCGAAAGCGAGGCACGCTACGAAGCGGCCGATCGGGCAAGAAGGTGACGAGCCGCAAGCAGGCGATTGCGATCGGCCTGTCGGAGGCACGCCGGGCAGGCGCCAAAGTCCCCAAGCGGCGCGCGAGCCGACGCCGGACGACGAGCCCGCGGCGGTGGACGCGGGCGCGCGCCTCTCACTGAGGGGCGCGTCAACCGCGGACCCCGCGCCTGCCCGTCCAGCGGTTCATCCCCACGCCGACGAGCGCGCATCCCGCCGCCAGCGAGAGACCGCCAACGACCGGCCACGCTCGTGACGGCGCGGCATCGGCGGCGACCTCTCCTGGCGCGCGCCCCCCGAAGAGCGTCGCCGACGACGCCGGCTGCGCGACGCCCCATACCATCAAGAGAAAGATCAAGGCGCCGGCCGCAATCGCGGCCAGCCCGGCGGCAATCAACCCGGAATGCATCTGAGTCTGTCGAATCGCCATGGCACGTGATGGTTCATGAGCCGTGCCATGGCCGACGCACGACAGCGATAGCGGACGGACCTCGGCAGTAGTTCGTGCTCGCTCGTCCAACACCTTCCTACGTGCTCAGCGGCCACACACCGGAGGGGCACGTCGTGTGGACGCACGCGCGCGCGGCGGCAGGAATCCTGCAAAGGGAGATTGCGAAACGAAAGAGAGATTGCGAAACGAAAGCAGGAGGTCGTCATGGACGCAATGCAGACGTCTCGCAAGAACCTCGGTGCGCCGGTGCACGGCGCGATGCACGCGGTGCGGTCGTGATGCCGCGCGTATGGCACGAGGCGGGCAGGATCGGCGTTCCGCGCTGGCCAGCCCAGGCAATACCGGACGAACCCGTGTCGCCCAAGTTGCCGGGCGAGCGTGCGATTGACGGACCTGATGGGTTCGAACCGAGCCTCCGCGGCTGTCGAATCCTGGTGGTCGACGACAACGAAGACGGCGCCGACAGCCTCGCGATGATGCTCGAGCTGATCGGCGGGACGACGTCGGTGGCGTACGACGGCGAAACGGCACTCGAGTTGCTCGAAACGTTCAAGCCGAATGTCGTCCTGCTCGATCTCAGCCTGCCGGGACTCAAGGGCGATGAGGTCGCGCGCCTGATTCGGCAACGTCAGCCCGAACGGCAGGTGCTGCTCGTCGCCGTCACGGGCTGGGGCCGCCGTGAAGATCGAATCCGCAGTCTCGAGTCGGGGTTCGACTATCACTTGGTGAAGCCCGTCGAGGTGCAGACGCTGCAAGCGCTCCTCTGGGGCGACCCGCGCGGGTGTCCCGAACAAACCTAACGACCGGCGCGCCGCCGCCGCAGAAGGTGAGCGCACGCGCTGAGCAACTGCTGCCGATCGACTGGCTTCTGCAGGTGAATCGCGAAGCCGGCGTCCAGCGCCCGCGTCGCATCGTCCGGCCCGGTCGATGCCGTCAGCGCAAGCGCGGGTGTCAGGCCGCCGCTGTCGGCGGGCAACGCACGCACTCGGCGGATCAGCTCGTAGCCGCTCTCGCCCGGCAGTCCGATGTCGCTCACGATGAGATCGGGCGGTTGGCGCAGCACGCTTTCGAGCGCCTCCTCGACCGAGGCGGCGAGGACGGTGTCGGCGCCGGCCTCGGCCAGCACGTGCCGCAGGAGCGTGCGTACGTCCGGCTCGTCGTCGACGACCAGGATCCTCGCTCCCTGGAGAGCGTCCGCTGGATCCTGGAGGCGTGCGGTGCGCGGCACGGGCAAGACGGCGAGCGGCGTGGCGGTCGTCACCATCGCCAGCGCGTCGAGCGCGTGCTTCTGGCGCCACGCGTTCCGCTGGATCGCGTCGAGCCCCTTCTTCGCGATCTCGGGCGCGGCGATGCCGTGGTCGAGCACCTGCGCCCAGCCGAGGATGGCGTTGAGCGGCGTACGAAGCTCGTGCGCCAGGCGGCCGAGCAACGCGGCGCGGCGGCCGTCGGCTTCGGCGACGGCCAGCATCGCCGCGCGGGCAGTCTCGCGATCGCGGGCGTGCCGCAGGGCCTGGCTCATCCTCGACGCGATGCCGTCGAGGAAGCGTCGCACGTCACCGTCGAACGGCCGCCGAGGGCTCAAGCCCATCACGAGACAGCCGTCGCCCTGCCCGTCATCCTCCTCGGAGCCAATGGTGCGCACGTAAGCCTGGCACGTTCCCACGCGGACCCCGGCACCGTCGACGGCTCGTGTGTCGAGATCCAGGACGACGCCGTCGGCGCGACGAAGCTCGTCGGCGCTCAGGGCCATCGACGCGCCGTCGGACGCGGCGAGGCCCGCCGGGGGTTGAATGCCCGCCACCGCGGCCAGACCGAGGGCGGAGGGGCTGGCGTCGCGCAGGTAGAACAGCGCGAACGGGATGTCGTTGGAGAACCCCGCAAGCACCTCCGCCGCGCGCTGGCACGCGGCGCTGGGCGTCTCGGCGGCAAGCGTGGCCTCGCACAGATGCTCGAGCAGTTGCAGCCGCCTGGCCATCACCACGACCGGCGTGACATCGGTGCCGAAGCCGAGCACGCCGCGCAGCGCCCCGCCTTCGTCGCGGATCGGCACGTAGGTGAACGTCAGGACGCGCTCGTCGGCGAGGCCGTCGGCCTGGCAGAGGACGTCGTGCTCCACCGTCCAGGAACCGCATGCGTCGGCGGCCCAGGCGGCGTCGAGGATCGGTTCCAGCGCGGGCCAGGCCGCCGGCCAGGCGGCCCGCCCGCGCTGCCCGAGCGCCGCGTGACGCGAGGCGGAGTCGAGCAGGGCGAGGTGCGCATCGTTGTGCAGCAGCACTCGCTCGCGTCCCCACCAGATCACAGCAGGCGTCCGAGCTTCGAGACACATCGACACGGCCTGGTGCAGGCAGACCGGCCACTCGGTGAAGGGCCCGAGCGGCGTGGCGCTCCAGTCCGTCCCGCGAATGCGCGCCGCTGTCCGACCACCTGTCCGAGATCCGAGGTCCACCATGGCCTACGCCGGCGCTCCCTGGCGGCAGTCGATCCAAAGGACGTGCCGCGCCGGCACGGTGCGTGGCGGGTGCCGGCCGTGGATGACGGCAAGGGCCGAGCGTTTCAGTGGAAGGTGGTGCCCGAGATCGCGGTCGTACGTCGCCGCGCAAGGGAACGCCAGGCGGGGTGATGCCCCGCCTGGCGTACGTGGCGGCTAACGCCGCTGGCGCGGCGACGCCGCCGCGCCGTTGCGCGCGTGCGTCCGAGCCGCGGGCCGGCGTTCCTCTTCTTCGTCGTCGGCTTCCATCGCTTCCGGATTGACGACCCGTTCCGCGATGTCGGTGAGCTTCTTGTCGGCGGCCTTCTCCTCCTGGAGACTGCGCTCGAGCAGGTCGACCACCGAGTCGAGACCGAGCAGCTTCGCGTGCGCGATCGCGGTGCCGTAGGCCGCGATCTCGTAGTGCTCGACGCGCTGTGCCGAGCCGATGATGGCCGCATCGCGCAGCATGTCGTCGCTGTAGTCTTCGCTCATGTGCTCGCTGCCTTCTTCGATGATCCCGCGCATCCCGGGACAGGGCTTCGCTTTGGCCGGCGCGCCGAGCGACTCGAAGGCCTCCTGAAGCCGCGTGACCTGTTCTTGCGTTTCCTCGAGGTGTGCCTGAAGCGCTTCGCTCAGCGTTTCGTCCGATGCGGCCTTGATCATCTTCGGAATCGCTTTCGTGAGGCGCTGCTCGGCGTCGTAGATGTCCTTGAGCTCTTCCATGAGCATGGTCTGCAGTGAGTCAATCTTGGGCATGGAGCCTCCGTATCGAACCAGGTGAACGTGTGACGGGGCCGTTGCTTCAAAGCACATGCCACGCCCGCGAACGACGATCGGTCTGTCGGCACGCTGCATCGCTCGTGCTCGACGACTCGCGCCGTGATGGTCTCGCCGCGACACAGCTTCGGCAACGCACCACTCACTGCTTCGAAACATCGTGTGATGCCGAGGCGATGCGCGTTCTGGCACACGCCTTGAACATCGGAGTGCACCGAGGGTGTCCATGCAACATCCAATCGTTTCCGCGTGGCTCGCGATGCTCGGCGTCGGCCTGATCGCCCTGTTCTCCCCTGCCGTCGTCGCAGGCGCTCTCGCGTTGACGGTGGTTGGCGTCGCTGCACTCTGGCATTTCGGGCGCTGCCGCCATGAGGGACGTCCGGGGCTGCTGCCACCTTCGACTCAACCGGACGGCACGCGCACGCCGGCACGGTGGTTCTGCGGCCAGTGCGGCAAGGTGTGGGACGCTGACTTCCGGCGCGAGAGCACGCCGGTGCAGCGATATGCCGGCTTCGATCAGTCCAAGCTGCCGGCGGCCGCGAAGCGCGCGGCCGCGCTCGAGCGTGAACGGCAGCACCTGGCGATGCGGCGGGCCGGCATCGCGGCCGGCAAGGCCACCACGGCCCGCACCGCAGCGCCGGCGCCCGTGTCCACGATCGTGTCGATCGAGCGGGGCCGGCGCACGGTCGTCTCGTCCTGAAATCCCGCTCCGATCTCGACTCGGCGTGCGCGAGCGCCAAGGCGCCGAGTCATGAATCAGATCCCACCCTGCTTCGCGGCCGTCACACCGCCACGTTCCGAGCCGGAGCAGTCCGGCCGTGCGTCGCCATGACGTCGAGCACGCGCGTCGGCTGGCCGAGATCGGTCCAGCCGGCGCCGTGGAGCCGTACGACGCCGAGGTGATCGACCTGCGGCGTCAGAACGTCTCGCGAGAAGTCCACCGGCCGGAGCGCGGCATACCATTGCTCGGCGAGCCTCCGCTCGTCGGCGACGCTCGGCTGCGTCGCCACGTGCGCGAACGGCCCGAAGAAGCCGGGCGCCGCGGCATCGAACAACGCGCGGAAGGCGCGCTGATGGCCGACGACGACGAACGTGTTCCAGAGACAGCCGGCGGCGAGCAGCCTGGCCGCTTCGGCATCCGACGGCTTCTCGATGAATCCCGCCACCGAACGCACGCGCCCGGCGTGGCGAGCGCCGAGCGGCATCGACAGCGGAGGCCCGGGTTCGATCCACCCGTAGTCGGTCTCGGCCCGGTCGGCGTGCGCGCCGATGAGGAACACGCGCGCGCGATCCGTCGCGGCCACGGCGTACGCGGCCGTCATCGCGCGATGGAACGCGACGGGATCCGCGTAGTGATGGTCTGACGGAAAGAACCCGACGATGAGATCGGGATCGCCCGCACCGGCGATCCGCGCGAGCGCGTAAGCAAATGCCGCGGCGGTTCCGCGATTCGCGGGCTGCACGATCAGCCGTGCGTCTCCGACGTCACACAGCTCTTCACGGTAGAACGGCTCGTGGTGCCGGGTGACGACACACAGTGTGTGTTCCGGTGCCACTAAGAGGGAGGCGCGTTCGAGCGTCGCCGAGAGCAGTGTCTTCGCGCCGAGCAGACGGCAGAATTGCTTCGGACGATCCTCGCCCGAGACGGCGCGCGTGAACGCGCGCAATCGGACGCCGTCGCCACCTGCCAGGATCACCGCCGCCTTACCTGGACGCCTCATGATGCGCCCTCCCGGGCGCCGGGCGCTCCAAGATTCGTACCTCTGACGGATCGAGAGATCCGATTGCCGACGCGCTCGAGGGCTCGCTCGATGGCCGCCGCCGGCGCGCTTGCGCGTCACGCCGCGGGGGACGTCGAGCGTCCGGTTCGTGTCCACGGCGCCCGCTCGGCTCGTTCGCGTCGCGGCTGGCTTGCCAGTCGCCGGCCGCGTCGTTGCCACTGCGCGGGCCCACTGCCTTGACTTGCTCGAGGTGCGGTATTACTTTCCTGCCTCCGAGGTACTTCTATGAGACGCAGACGTGGAACGTGGGCGGTTCTGGCAGCCGCACTCTCGACGATGACGGTCGCGGCGCAGCAGAACTACGTGTACGACACTCGATACGCGGCCACGTCGTTGGCCGGCTGGCACGTCCTGGGCGATGCCGCCTGGCGCGCGGAGAAGGGCGAGTACGTCGGCACGCCGAAGTCGCCCGCCGGCGGGTGGCTGATGCTCGATCGCGCGCTCCAAGACGTCGGCGTCTTCGGCCGCTTTCGCTGCACCGGCGGCTGCAAGACCGGTGTTCTCCTCCGAGCGGAGAAGACGGCCGACGGGATGAAGGGCATCTACGTCGCGCTCGCCGGCGAGGATGCCGGCGCGTACGCCGTCACGCTCGACGCCGCCGGAAAGGAGCTCTCGCGAAGCCGGCTCCGGACCGCCGGCGGTCAGATTCGCTTCGCGCCCCCGGCGCCGCCGACTCCGCCGGCGCCGACCGCGCCCCGCGCAGGCGGGGCCGGCCGGGCCAGCGCGCCGCCCAACCTGCCGTTGACGCCGCCGGTGGGCGGGTTGAGAGCCGAAGACTGGAACCTCGTGGAGATCGTGCTCGACGCGAGCATCATCCGGCCGTTCCTGAACGAGTCCTCCATCGGATCGGCCGCGGCTGAGGATGCCGTCGGCGCGTTCGGTCCGGTCGCGCTGTACGTCGGCGGCACCGGCGAGGTGCGCTACAAGGACGTGGCGACGTCGGACCTCGCGCTGAAGACGCTGCCGCTCGAGCGGGTCTCCGCGAACTTCCGCATGCAGCAGTTGCACGAGTTCTACTACAGTTGGGGCGGCGCGGTCGGCGACTTCAACCGCGACGGCGCCAACGACGTCGCTGCCGGTCCCTACTACCACCTCGGGCCGGATTTCACGAAGTTCCGCGAGATCTACCTGGCGCAGACCGTGAACCCGTCCACCGAGTACCCGAACGACTGCATGCAGAACTTCGCCGACGACGTGACGGGCGACGGGTGGACCGACGTGTTCTGCATGGGCGCGATCGGACAGGACCTCCACCTGTACGTCAACCCGCAGAACCAGGCCCGCCGCTGGACGAAGATCGACGTGGTGCCGCAGGTGCAGAAGGAAGTGTCGCTCTACAAGGACATCGACGGCGACGGCAAGGGCGAGTTCATCTACGGCGGCGGCGGCTTCCTGCGATACGCCGAGCCGGACCCGGCGAATCCGCTCGGCAAGTGGATCGTGCACGACATCTCCACGCAGGGCCCCTGGGGCGCCGGCCACGGTCTGGGCGTCGGCGACATCAGCGGCGACGGCAAGGTGGACGTGGTCGATCCGTACGGATGGTGGGAGCAGCCGGCGGGCGGCGCGGCCAGCGGCGTCTGGACTTACCACCCCGAGGCGTTCGGCAAGTGGACGGGCCACGCCTCACCGGGCGGCGGCGAGATCGGCGTCTACGACGTCAACGGCGACAAGCGCGCCGACGTGGTCGCCGTCCTCCAGGCGCACGGATGGGGGCTGAACTGGTACGAACAGAAGCGTGACGCCGCCGGGAAGATTTCCTTCGTGCCGCACGTGGTGATGGGCGATCTGTCGACGAAGAACGCCGGCGACGTCGCCATCTCCGAGATGCACGGCTCGACGGTCGCCGACGTCGATGGCGACAAGATCGAGGACTTCATCGTCGGCAAGCGCTTCTGGTCGCACCGCGACGACTACACCGACCCGGATCCGTACGGTCCGCCGGTGATCTACGTGTACCGCACCGTGCGGGATGCCAAGGCGCCAGGCGGTGCCAGGCTCGTTCCTGAGCTCGTCCACAACCGGTCTGGTGCGGGCAACGCCGTGACGGCTGCCGACGTGAACAAGGACGGGCTGACCGATCTGGTGTCGTCGACCGACCGCGGGTTGTTCGTCTTCTTCGGCAAACCACGCGGAACGGCGGCGGCCACACAGAAACCGTAGCGGGCAGCGGGCGCGGATCCGCGGGCTGACAGGACGAGACGTTCAGCCCGCGGGTCCGCTGCCGGCCGGCGACGCCGGTTCGAGCCTGATCGTCGTGACGGCCCCCGTGGTCACGGCCTGCTCGGAGAAGAGCATCGGCACGTACTCGCCGCGGGCCCACGGAGCCGCCAGGTCGGCATAGTGCGGCGATCGCGGGTCGCCCGACTGGCCGGGCGCGTTGATCCAGACGCTCCGGTCCCAGTCGCCGACGTCCATGACGAGGCGCACGGACGCGCCGAGCGTGACGCGGAAATCGGACGGCCGGTACGTTCCCTTCATCAAGGTCGATTCGCTGCCGCCGACCGCGAGTGGCCCCACGTCGAAGCGCGCGTCGTCCGGATCCAGCACCGACAGCGCGTGCTGCACGCGCCAGTGCTGGAGTCGTCCCCAGGCCCAGGCGGCGGCGTCCATGCCCATGAGCGCGCGGCAATCGCGATGAGCCTCCGCGAGCGTCGCGAGTAGCATCGCGGCGAAGCCGCTCGGCTCTGCGTCGAGACGCCCGGCCATACCGGCTTCGAGCACATCCAGCACGGCGCCGACGTCGCCGGCACCGAGCAGCGCTCGCGTGCGCGAGTCGGGCACGAGGCGCTCGAGCACGGCCGGCCGGAGACGCCGGGTCCACCACACCTCGAAGAGGGCCGCGGCCGGGCTGTCCGCCGTCAATCGATGGTCCCAACGATCGAGCAGGTCGAGCGCGGCGTGCGCATCCGGATCCGCCGGGCTCAGGGGAGCGACGAGCGCGCAGAGCCGTCTGGCCGGCAGCGAGACGACGTCGGTCTGGAGCGCGCACGAGGCCTCCACCGAGTGCCGGCGATCCGCCGACAGCACTTCGTCGATGCGATCGCGCCGTGACGGGTCGTCCCATTCGTACCCCATCGGCGCGGCATGTCGATCCCAGCTCGGCGGCAAGTTGAAAGCGTTGGCTGACGCGACGAAGCCGGCCGGTGGGTTCACGGCGGACGGCAGCAGGCCGGGATCGAGGAAGCCCTCCCATTCGTACCGCCCGTCGCCGGGAACCGGCAACAGCCCGTCCCACGACCGGCGCACCGGCGCGAGCCCTGCGGTGATCCACGCGATCGATCCGGTGCGATCCGCGTACACGTAGTTGACCGCCGGCGCCTTCCAGCGCCGAAGCGCCGTTCGAAATTCGTCGCACGTGCGGGCCCGCATGGCGAGCAGCGCCGCACCGTAGGGCGCCGTGCCGGGCTCGGTCCACACGGTTCGCAGGGCGTAGATCCGGCCGCGCGTCGGGTCTTCGTACACGACAGGTCCATGTCTCGTGAACGCGAGCGGCATCACGATCGGCGCCGCGCCCTTGATCTCGAACGTCTCCTCGACGAGCCGCAGCGGCTCCCACCCGCCGCCATACCGGTACGATCGCGCGCCGTCAGGACTCGCCTCGTAGACGTGGAGATCCTCCTGGTCCGGTCCGAGGAAGAGGGTCAGGCCGAACGCGGCGTCTTCGTTGTGGCCGATCGTGATGCCGGGAAAGTGCGGCTCGACCGCGCCGATGAGGTCGAGACCAGGCGCCGAAAGGTGGACGAGATGGCGCAGCGATGGCACCGCGTGCAGCCGATGCGGATCGCTCGCCAGCACCGGTCTGCCGGTCGTCGTCCTGTCGCCGTGCACGGCCCAGTTGTTCGAAGCGGGTGCGGCAGCGGCGAGGGAAACGTCTCCATCGGGCGTCACGGCCCGCCAGCGCCACGCGTCCGCCATGTCGGCGCCGAGGCGCGCGGCGCTGAAGGTCACCGGGGCCGTTGCCAGCCGATAGGCGTCGAGCACGTCGGGCGGCATCCCGGCAAGGTCAAGGCCAGGGGCCGGCTCCGGGACCACCGGTGGCTCCAGCGCGAGTCGCAGCCGATCGGCGGCCGCATCGGCCCGGGCCATCACGGCGGCACGCGTCGCTTCGGACAGCGCGTTCCGCAGCCATCCATGCGTGCGGATGCGGACGACGTCCGCCGCATTCCAGCGGGCGGGGCGCGTGCGCAGCCGAACGAACTCGAGGGGCAGCCGATCGGGGTGACGATCGACGACGTCGACGTACGCGTTGACGCCGGCGACGAACGCTTCGCAGATGCTCCGGGCGTCTCCGCCATAGGCGGCCCATTCCGCGTCCATGTCGCCGCGGTCGAGGAAGAGGCGCGCGGCGCGATCTTGAGCGAGATAGCCCGGTCCGAAATCCGCGGCCAGCAGGCCGAGGCCGCGCTTGCGCCAGAGATCGATCTGCCACAACCGGTCGCGCGCCGCGTTGAATCCCTGCGCGAAGAAGAGATCGGCCGTTCCTGATGCGCGGATGTGCGACACGCCCCAGCGGTCCACGAGGATGTCGACCGGCGCGGCGATCCCGCTCACCTCGATGTGCTCGCCGGCCACGGCGCGATCAGCGCGGCGAGGCCCGCGCCGGCCCCGCGTCCTTCGGCAACTGCGGCGCGCGGCCCGCGCGCCACTGACGAACGTAGCCGGCGAGCGTCGTGAACGACACGCCCGGGCGCGATCCGACGTACTCGATGAACCGCTCGAGGAAGAGCAAGCGGTGCCCGCGCCCGATCACCTGCGGGTGCATCGTGATGTTGAGGATGCCGCGGCCAACGCGTTCGTACAGATAGTCGAACTCCGCCGTCCAGATCTCCCAGCACATCGTCGGCGACCGCGCGGCGTTCAGAATGCCGGAGGGCGTGGCGACGAACTCGAACTGGATGAAGTCGTCGAGATGCCAGGCAACCGGGACCTCGACCAGATCGACGGGCGTGCCCCAGCGGAACTCCTCGCTCGTGGAGATCTCGTCGCCGACGCGGCACCAATAGGGCTCGAAGTCCGAGCCCATGAGGCTGCTCTCGTACTCGAACCCGTACTCGAGCAGCAGCGGCACGGTCGCCACGCTGTTGTCCCAGCCGGGCGACCGGTACCCCACGGGACGAATGCCGGCCACCCGCTGGAGCGCGTCGAGGCCGCGCTCGAGCACACGACGCTCCTCGTCGGGCGAGAGCGTCGCCGGGTTCTCGTGTACCCACCCGTGATGCCCGATCTCGTGGCCCATGGCCTGGATCGCCTTGACGGTGTCGGGGAACGCGAGCGCCGTGTGGCCGGGCACGAAGAAGGTCGTCGTGATCCCGCGGGACTCGAGCAGCGCGAGCACGCGCCGGAGGGCGATGGGACCGAACTCGCCCCTGGAGATCATGCCGGGCGACTTGCCGCCCGACGTGTTGATCCAGTTGCTCATGGCGTCGTAGTCGAACGTCAACGCGACGCGGACGTCTTTGGGCGTGGTCATCCGATCTCCAGTTCGATGCAGGCGAGCCGCTGCGGTTCCACGGTCGGCGCGAGCGGCCGGCCACGAACCTCTGTCAATGAGCGCGGCGTCGTTCGCCCACCGCGCGCCAGCTCAGAGATTCGCGACGACGGTGTCGAGCGCTGCCTTCGTGCCCTCGTGCCCGCGGACTTCGATCGAGTACAGCCCCTGATAGCCGAGCGTGACGGTGAATCGGATCGCGGTCGCCAGATCCCAGCGGGGGCTGGGTCGGACGTGCATGCTGCCGACGGTGATGGGGAGCAGCGTGCGAAGCGCGGCGTGCAGCTCGCCCTGGTCGGCCGCACCGACGCCGCCGAGGTCCACGTTGGCGCGCGCGCCGGAATCGCGCAGCAGCTCGGCCAGGAGCACCCAGTTCGGCACGGTCGTGAGGACGGGCAGCGGCGCGCCAGGCGCGGGAGGTGCGGCCGGCGACGGCGACGGCGTCTGCGCGGCCCCGCCCTGCGGTCCGGCACCGCCCGCGCGCCCGGCCTGGGCCGCGGGATTGACGACGCCGCGGTTGTTGCCGCTGGCGTTGCCGCGCGTCTCGACGCCGATCATCACGCCCTTCGACTTCCCGTACTCGACCATCGCCTTCAACGCGGCGATCCCGTCGTTCTTGTTCTCCTGCGTCGGCGCACCCTGGTTGATCATCACGCGCGGCGACCCGAGCAGCGCGGCGCGATCGATCCACTGCTTCGTCAGGTCGATCGCCTGCGCGCGAAGCACGGGGTTCGGCGAGGAGATCGTCATGGGCCCGAACTCGAGGTTGATGTTGCTGAAGCGCGATTGGACCTTCTCCGCTCGCGCGCGCAGCTCCCTGACGTACGCGTCCTCGACGGACTGGAAGTGCGTGTGCTGGATCTCGATGTTGTGGACCCCGTAGCGATCCGCGTACATCTGCGGGATGTCGAAGAGCGCGAGCGTGTCGGTCGGCTCCTCCCACTGCCCGGGGACGCGCAGCATGTTCTCGAAGTTCAGCGTCATGATGGCGATGCGCGCCAGCTTCGCGGGATCGGCGGTCGGACTCTGCGGGGTCATGGGCGGGCTCCTTCGCGGCGGATCATATCGTGGCGCGCCCGCCATCACGGCACGCGGCGGCCATCATCGCCAGGCGGCTTCGTGTGGCGGCCACGTCGCCCGTCATGCCGCCGGCGAGTGCCGGCCCTACCAGCGCCCGCCGAGCGCCATCGTGAGAAACCGCACGAGCGGCGCCACACGACCGCACGCCTCGACGTAGCGGTCGAGGAAGTCGTCCGCGCAGACGTCGCGCTGCGTGAACGGCACGAGCGCGTAGAAGTCCTTGAGGCGCAAGTACGCGATGAGCGGATGGGACGGGCTGAAGCCCGCCGGCGCGCGCGTGAGCGCGTCGCCTTCGATCTCGAGGCCCGAGGCGATGACCGCGCGCCAGCCCTTCGGGTTCTCGGCAATCGCGGTCCGGATGCTCGTGAGCGTCGCCATGTCGGGATGATAGATGCCGCCGCCTCCCAGGCTGTCGCCGGGCTCGAGGTGCAGGTAGAAGCCCGGCACCGACGGCCGCGCCTTGCGTTGCTCGTGCGCGAACGACGCCGCGACGTGCGTCTTGTAGGGCGATTTGTCCGCGGAGAAGCGGGTGTCGCGATGGATCCGGTACATCGAACCGCCCGTTCGCCGCGGATCGGCGACGAACGCCGGGCTGATCCGCGCGAGCCTCGGGACGAGGTCCGCAATGAACCGCAGCATGGGCGCCTCGACGTCCCGCGCGTACCGATCGCGGTTCGCCTGGAACCACTCGCGGGTGTTGCGAGCTTTCAGATCGCGGAGGAACGAGAAGAGCGCCGGCGTGAAGTAGGACATCAGGGCATCGGGTCATCGGAGCATCGGGCCATCGGGGTATCGGGTATCGGGCCGTTGGGGCCGCGAATCGGGCGAGCGCCGCATGGGGCTATCGACTGCGGATCACTACGTTGTTCGTGCGCGGCACGTCAGCGAGGGTCGTGAGCACGTCGGCGATGCCGGCGAGCCTGGCCGCGTCGCGCGATGGCGCCGTGCCCGCCTCGCGACGGAGCTCGCCCGCCAGCCTCGCGGCTGCCTGCCGCAGCGCTTCGTCCGGCCGGCGGCCGGTCGTCGCCGCGGACTCCAGCCGATCCAGCGTGGACGTCATCTCCTGCAACCGCGACGTCGACAGCCGGCCGCTCCTCCGGAGTTGATCGACATAGGCCCGCGCCACGACGGTCGTGCGCGGCCACTCGACGCGAGCCTGCTGCTGCGTGTTCAGCTCGTTCGTCTGCACGAGCGCCGCGGCGTCGATCTCGTGCCGGCTCAGGAAGTCGCTCGGCAGCAGCTCGAGGACGTCGAGGCCGCGGACCATCTCCGAGGCGTAGATCCGGCCGTTGTACCAGTACGCCGACCAGTGCCCGCCGACGACGACGCGCGTGGCATCGACGGGACCGCGATCGAAGTAGGCGATCTCGAACGGGTGCGCCGAGTCGGTGAAGTCGAACACGCTGACGCCGCCCTGGTACCAGCCCTGCACCATGATGTCGCGGCCGGGCACGGGGACGAGCGACCCGTTGTGCGCCACGCAGTTCTCGACGTCGGACTGCGGCGCCGGCAGCTTGTAGTAGCCCCCGAACCGCAGTGAACGGCCGACGATGTCGAACACCGCGTCGGCGCCCCAGGTGGGCCGATCCGTCAGCCGGCACCGCGGCTGCGTGCCGCCGCCCCACTCGTCGGTGAAGATCACCTTCGTGCCGTCGTTGTTGAACGTCGCGGAGTGCCAGTAGGCGAAGTTCGCGTCCGACACCTGATCGATCCGCACCGGATGGGCCGGGTCGGCGATGTCGAGCAGCACGCCGTTGCCGGCGCACGCGCCCGCCGCCAGTCCAATCGCGGGAAACGCCGTGATGTCGTGGCAGGCGGTCGTCGCCGACGTCGACTGCGTGCCGGCGCCGTGTGCGCCACCCGCCCACAGCCCGGCGATCGCTCCGGTCGCCGGATCGGAGAAGATCCTGGGCCGGTTGACGATGCGCGCGCGGTCCGGCGCGCGGAGCGGCACCTGAATCACGTCGATGCTGTACAGAGCGGTTTCGGCGTCCTCGTCGGGCTTGCCGCTCGAGCATCCCGCCAACTCGTCGCCCGAACGCACGGATGCCGCGCCGGATCCGTACACGTAGACGTTCTCCGGATCCTTCGGATCGACGATCAGCGTGTGGGTGTGGGATCCGCGGCACGTCTGCACGGCCGCGATCTGTCTCGGCGCGCGCACGTCGCTGATGTCGAAGATCCGGATGCCCCGAAAGCGCTCCGCGCTGACGGCGCCGGTGACGCCGCCCGTGCCGCAGTCCAGCCGCCCGCGTGTCTCTTCCACCGACATGAACAGCAGGCGCCCGTGCACCGAGACGTCCCCCTGCCCGCCGGGACAGACGACGGCCGCGCGCAGTTGAGGCCGCGCCGGGTCCTCGATGCTGTACGCCATGAACCCATTGAAGTTGCCGAGGAAGAGCGTCGATCCGAGGAACGCGAGATCGGAATTGGCGAAGGCGAGCGAGCTTCCACCGCGGCCACGCCCGCGGCCCGTCGGACCACCCGCGGCGTTGGGAGGTGCCGCTTCCCGCGCCCGGGCCGACGGCTCGATGAAACCTTCCGGCTTCGGAACGCTCGCGACGAGCTGCAGGTGGCGGGCCGCCACGCCCGCGTCACGGATGCCGGCGGCGAGGCCCACGCGCGCGTCCGGAACGACGCCGCCCTGCCCGGCCGCGATCGTCAGCGCGCCGGCCGCGACGAAGACGATCACCGCCACGTGCCACCGTGCGCGTCCGCCGCTCGCCCGCCGTTCGGTCCGTCGCGTCACGTCCTCGTCTCCTCGCCGCGCCTCAGCGGCGCGCCAGCATCGCGCGCAGGCGATCGATCTCCATGCGCTGATCGCCGTCCACGTCGGCGGCGAACGAGAACACGTCAGGCGCGGAGCCGCCGCCCGGCCGACCGAACAGCTCCTTCACCATCACGAGCGCGCCCAGGTGGTGCTTGATCATGAGCTCGAGGAACAGGCGCTCGAACTCGGCGCCGCGCGCCGCTGCCAGCCGGCCCATCTCCGCCGGCGTGAGCATCCCGGGCATGAGCGGCGGATCGGCGCCGTGGTGCGCGTGGGGATCGGACGCCGGCGCGCCGTTCGCGCGAAGCCACTCGTTCATCGTCCGGATCTCGTCGCGCTGCGACGTGTCGATCCTGGCGATCATCGACAGGAACGCGTCGTCGGCCGTGCGCGCCCGCGCCAGCGCCGTCATCTCGAGCGCCTGCGCATGGTGCGCGATCATCGTCTGCATGAACTGCACGTCGGCCGGGCTGGGCGCGATGGCAGCCGTCGCGGCGTCCGCCGACACCTGACGCGACGGCTCACCGGGCGCGCCGGGCTGGACGACCTGCGGCGCGGCGGCCAGACGGAGGGTCATCGCGACCGCCAACCCCGCCGCAGACGTCAGCGCGCGCATCAGGACACCCGCAGACGCGAAACCGGAATGCGCGAGCACGTTGGCATGGCTGCCTCGACCCTGGGGCACATTCTGCCCCAAGTCGCCTCGTTCCCGCCGCCCGACGGGCGAGGACCAACCGATGGCCGTCGCGATAACATCCGGGAACCTCGACGTGCCGGACGCGCTCAGCCAAGACGACCCACGCCACCCGATGGATCCCTCCACCCGCCGCGTGCTCCTTGGCCTTGTCGCCGTCGCCGCCGCGCTGCGGATCACGCTGGTCGTACGCTCGCCGACGACCTACGGCTACGTCTTCGATTTCTACCACCAGGCGATCCAGCGCGCCTACGCCATCGGATCGCTGCCCGCATCGACGGACTGCTGGGCGTGCTATCACCCGCCGCTGCTCACGTTGATCGGGTGGCCGGTGTACGCCCTGGCGAAGCGCTGGATGGATGGGCCGGGAGGCTTCGACGATCCCGCGCTTCGTGTGGTGGCGCTCATCGCGCTCGTTGCGGCGAGCGTCGCGACGTACTACTGCTACCGGATCTTCCGGTTCTTCCAACTCAGCGGACGCGAGCTCATCGTCGCCACGGCGCTCGTGCTCGCGCTGCCGTGCCTCTTCATCAGCGCCTACGGGATCGAAGCCGACATCGTGCTGACGGCCATCCTCATCGCGTTCCTCTACTACGCGCTCGTGTTCTTCGACCACGTGGACGGATCGAGCCGTTTCGAGGCGGTTCGGCTCGGAGCGCTCGCGGGTCTCGCCTGCGACACGAAGTACAGCGGGCTCGTCGCGCCCATCACCGTCATGGCGACCATGCTGCCGCACGTGGCGGTGACTCGCGATCGGCGGCGGCTCGTCTCACGCGCCGCACTGTTCCTGGCAGTCGCGCTGCTGGTGGGAGCCGGCCCGTACGTCCGCAACTACGTTCGGTACGGCGAGATCTTCAAGGCGAACGGCTCGGCCCAGCAGGGGTTCGCGCTCGAGGGACGGCCCACCTGGCGGCTCTATGACTTCGGATCGCTTCGGCTCCACGAGCTCTCGGATCTCGTCCACGGGAGGATTCCGCCGGGCCATCTGACGGACGTGAGCTTCTACCGGAGCGTCTGGACGACGCTCCACGCGATGGCGTGGGGCGACATGACGATGTTCAGCGATCCGAGCCGGCACGGCTTCTACCGCCAGCCCTATCCGCACAAGACACTGAACCCGTCGCTCGCACTGGCCGTCCTGCTGCTCGGACTCGTGCCTGGCGCGCTCGCCATCCCGGGCATGTTCCTCGTGCTGGCCCGGCGCGCCGCGTGGCCGCTCACCGCGCTGTGGTTCGCGACGTGGGCCGCGTACATCGCATGGTTCACCGCGCAGGAGACGTGGGCGCTGAAGACGAAGTACATCCTCTTCCTGCTGCCGGTCTACGTCGTCTATGCCGTGACGGGCTGGCGGTGGATCGCGCGCCACTCACGCCTGGCCGGTCAGGTCGTGTTCGCGCTGCTCGCGGCGCTGATCGTGCTCGCGCACGCGTACCTGCTCGACTTCGCCGTGAGCTGAGGACGGCCAGCCCGATGCTCACCGCCGGACGTACAGCCATTCGGGCCGCCAGAACGGCGACCGCCTGGACGTGAGCTCGGTGGCGGGCGCCCAGGCCGGCTCGATCCCGAGCCACTCGTCCATCGGCGTGCGCGAGTCGGTCTTCACCACCGACAGGAACCCGCCGCCCTCGAGCGCGCTGCGCAGTTCGGCCGCCAGCGAGGACTCCACGCCGGTCGTGCCGCCGCGCACCGTGTCACCGAGAACGACGGCATGTGCGAACGTCTTCTTGCCGGCCAGCGACGGAAGATAGCCATGAAACGGCACGAACACGGGCTCCGGCACCGCCGCGAGCCGCCGCACGAACTCCTGGCCCGCGGCGACGTCGGCGGCCGTGGGCACCAGCCGGCCGGGCGCGTAGATCACCATCGCGAGCTGCACGAGACAGGCGCCTTCGAGCGCGAGCAGCGACGCCATTCGCGCGCGCGGCGACGCGATCGTCGATGCACGGCGCGTGAGGTCGTGCTTCGCGAGCCCGAACAGGATGGCCGTCGCGACGTAGGCGGGCAGCACGACGTTCACGAAGCTCAACGAGTGCAACCGCGACGCCCAGGCCCCTCCGAAGAGGCCGGCGGCGGCGAACGCGTAGAAGAGACGATCGCGCGATCGCCACGCGCTCGCGAGATACGCCGCGGCGCCGAGGCACGCGAGCGGCAGCACGCCGAAGACGTCGTAGCGCCAGAAACCGACCAGCGCTTCGCGCGCGACCGGATGCTGCTTGGGCACGGCGTAGACGTAGTAGAGATACCAGCCGTCGAAGACGTGCTCGAACCAGATCGTGCTGCCGGCGACGATCACGACCACGGGCGCGACGAACGCCGCGAACACGCGCCAGCTCCGGAGCGCGCACCAGCAGGCCAACGGCACGGCGACGATCAGGCCGGTCTGCTTCGTGAGAAACGACAGCGAGATGAGCACGCCGGCGGAGAGCGCCGCCGCAAGCGAGGCGCGGCGCAGCAGGTACACGGCGAGCAGCGCCAGACACAGAAACAGCGCGTCGTTGCGCGCCAGATCGTACCAGCCCGACGTCCGGCCGTACATCGACGCCGCGAGCCCGGCCGAGAGCACGGCTGCATGCCGGTCGCCCGTGGCACGGCCGACGATCGCCCCGACCAGCACGAGCAGGCCAGCCGTCGAGGCGATCGAGATCAGCCGCAGCGGCAGAAACCCGACGCCCATCACCTTGCTCAGGAGCGCCGCGGCGTAGACGTAGCCCGGCGTGTACGTCAACGGGATGAACTCGATCGTCGGCCGGCCGTACAGCGGCCGGCCATCGAGGATCACGCGGACGTGATCGACCATCGCGCCCTCGAGCCATTCGAGCTCGAACGGATAGCGCACGCGCAGCGCAATCAGCACCGCCAGGAGCGCGAGATAGGCGAGGCCGCCTGCGAGGACCAGCAGGCGCGATACGGAGATCAGGCGCTGCCGTGCCGTGCCGAGCGCCGCGATCGGGCGCTCGCTGTCAGGAGTGATCATGCGGCGCGACGCTCGCGCCGGATTGTACGTCACCGGGCGTCGCAGCCGCGACGCCGGCCGCGTGTCAGGCGGCGCGCCCGCGCTTCGAGCGGATCTTGGCCATCGCGTTGGCCTCGATCTGCCGGACGCGCTCGCGGCTCAGGTCGAGCCGGCGGCCGATCTCGCCGAGCGTGTGCTCGTGGTCGGTGCCGAGACCGTAGCGCAGGCGCAGCACTTCCCGCTCGCGATCGTTCAGCGCGGACATGGCCTGCTCCACCTGCTCGGCAACCTCGCCGCTCATCGCGGAGTCCTCGGGCGACAGCACCGAGTGGTCGGGAATGATGTCGCCGAGCTCCGAGTCTTCGTCGCCGATCGGCGCGTGCAGCGACGACGGCGGGCGGGACGCCTCGAGGAGCAGGCGCACCTTCTCGATCGGCATCTTCATCTTCTCGGCCAGCTCCCACGGCTGCGGCTCGCGGCCGAGGTCCGCGCTGAGCGCGCGGCGCTCGCGATTGAGCTGGTTGAGCGACTCGGTGACGTGTACCGGAAGCCGAATCGTCCGCCCGTAGTCGGCGATCGCCCGGGTCATCGCCTGACGCACCCACCACGTCGCGTACGTCGAGAACTTGAACCCGCGCCGGTACTGAAACCGGTCGACGGCCTTCATCAGGCCCATGTTGCCTTCCTGAATCAGGTCGAGCATGGACAGCCCGCGGTTCGCGTGCTTGCGCGCCACCGAGACGACGAGCCGCAGGTTCGACTCGAGGAACTCGGCTTTCGTGTCGAGCAGCGTCTGCTGCCGCTGGCGCAGTGCGTGGGCAAGGGGCCGGAGCGCCGTTGACGGCAAGCCGGTTTCAGCTTCGACGGCCTTGAGCGCCCTCGTACGGTCCGGGCCGGCCGGCAGCCGCTCGGCGATCTCGGCGCGATGGCGGATCTCCTCGGCGCCGGCGACCAGCTCGTCGATCACCGACGGCCGAATCGGAAGGCTGCCGAGCAGAGCTGCCGCCTTCTGCGTCAGCCGCGCGATCGGATCCTGACGCTTCGCGCCGGCACGAGACGCGGGACGGCCAGGCTTCCGAGTGCCCGTCACACGCAGGGTGTCGATTCGGCGATGCAGCCGCTGGAGCTCGACGAAACGCTCGAGCATCGGGGAGATCCGGCGGCGCGTGAGCGGTGCGCCGTCGGGCAGCAACAGCAGATCTTCCGGACGAATGCGCCCTTCGCGCAGGTCCGCCGCGCGCTGCAGCAGCGAGGCACGCCCCCAGGGCAAGGCCGCCAGCACGTGCAGCAGGTCGAGACGGATGACTTCCATGCGCCGGCCGAGCTCCTGCTCCTGGTCTTTCGTCAGCAGGGGCCGGCGTCCGATCTGCTGGAGGTAGACGCGCACGAGGTCGGCGTCGGCCGCCGATACCGGCGTCGTCTCCTCGATCGCCGGCTCCTCGTCGGAGGCGTCGTCGTCGAAGTCGTGGCCGGCCTGCAGCTCACCGGCATCGTCCGGTGGCGCCGCGTGCTCGTCCAGCTCGTCGTCACCGTCGAACGGGTCGAGCGCGACCGCGGGCCGGGCTCGCCAGCCCAGCACCTGCGCGTTCGTGTCCGTGTCTTCCCAGGGCTGTTTCAGCGTCGCAGTTCGTTTCATGATGTCGTGCCTGAAGGTGGCAACCCCGTGCTTGTGCCCGTACGTTCTGACACCGGCGGGGCGTTCGGGGTTTCGGCCGTGCGAGATTCCGGTGCCAAAGCGGTGCCGCGTCGTCGCCCCACCACGTTCAGCGCTCCAGGACCCGCATAAGCCCCGCATAAGCATTGACGCCCGGCATGCGTCCCCGGCCGTGTCCGTTGCCGAGGGCGCGCCCGCGCCGGGATAATGCGGCATGCCAACCCGGGTGCTCTTCGTCTGCCTCGGCAACATCTGCCGGTCGCCTGCGGCAGAGGCGGCGTTCGCGCATGCCATCGAATTGGCCGGCCGCACGGCCGAATTCGAGATCGACTCGGCCGGCACCGGCCGGTGGCACGTCGGCGAGCCGGCCGACGAGCGCATGCGCCTGGCCGCCGCGCGGCGGGGCCTCGCCCTCGCGAGCGTCGCCCGTCAGATCGAGGCCGGCGACTTCGAGCGCTTCGACTACATCCTCGCGATGGACCAGCAGAACCTGCGCGTCCTCGCGGAGAGAGCTCCCGCTCGCCATCGCGCCCAGGTTCGCTTGTTCCGGGATTTCGATCCCGAGGACGCCGGCGCCGACGTGCCCGATCCCTATTACGGCGGACCTGACGGCTTCGACGAGGTGCTCGACATCGTCACGCGCACGAGCCGGGTACTGCTTGAGACGTTGGCCGGCCTGCCCGGGGTTCCGGACACTGGTCCAACTCGGGCCGAAACGGCAGCCGAATCGTCGCCCGAGACGGGCGCGCCTGACGCCGTGAGCCTCCCGGGCGGTGGCAGAGCGCGAGGCCCGCGCGGTCCCGGCTGATGAGGCTGCTCGGCGCGGCGCTGGCGGCCGCGCTCGCTCGCCATGCGGGCGGTCCGGTGACCATCACGCACCGGTCGCCGCTCTCCGGCGGTTCGATCAACCGTCTCGAACGGCTCGAAACGTCCGCCGGCAGCTTCGTGCTGAAGTCGCATCCCGAGCCGCCGCCGCGCTTCTTCCAGGCAGAGGCCGAAGGACTGCTGGCGCTGGCCGAGAGCGGCGCCTCTCTCCTCGTTCCACGCGTGATCGCCGTTGGCGACGAGGCGACGCCGTTCCTGCTGCTCGAGCACTTGCCGCCCGCCGAACGGGACCGCGACACAGACGTCCGCATCGGCCGCGGCCTCGCCGAGCTCCACCAGACCACGGCCGCTCGCTACGGCTTCGCCGCCGACAACTACTGCGGCAGCACGCTCCAGCCCAACGCGTGGAGGGACTCGTGGATCGACTTCTACCGAACCGCGCGCCTCGGCTATCAGGTACGACTGGCTCGCGATGCCGGCCTGCTGGATTCCGACACCGCGGCGCGCCTCGATCGCGTCGTCGCCCGCCTCGACGCGTGGTTGACCGAACCGGCCGAAGGCCCCTCGCTCGTCCACGGCGATCTCTGGGCCGGCAACCTGCACATCACGATCGGTGGGCAGCCGGCGCTGCTCGATCCGGCTGCCTACTTCGGCCATCGCGAAGCAGAGCTGGGGATGATGGGATGGTTCGGCGGGTTCTCCGCACGCGTCTACGACGCGTATGACGACGCCTTCCCGCTGGAGTCGGGCTGGCGCGAACGAAGCCCGCTCTACCGGCTGTATCACGTGCTCAACCACGTCAACCTGTTCGGCGGGAGCTATCTGAGCGACGCGCTGTCGATTGCCAGCCGCTTCTCGTAGGACGAGGCGGGATGCCGCCTACCTTCTCATCGCGAGGATGATCAACTTCCCGCTGCCCCACATGGCGAGGGCCAGCACGGTCGAAATCACGAACGTCGAATCGGGCATCGCCTTGACCTTCGCGAACCCAAAGGCAAGTTCCGCGCCGTGCGCTCTGCGCGACCTGCTTCATCGCGCTCGATGTTCAAGGGCCGTCCCGCCGGCAGTGACGCCAGCGTTTCCTACATGCACGACATGAAGAAACCTCACGGCGGCCTTGCTCGCACGTGCTCGTTGCAGGACTACCATTCGGCGATGGCCAGTTTCGACGACGCGGTGGACCAGCTCTATCAGGCGCCGTTGGCCGACTTCGTCGCCCGGCGGCGGGCCCTGGCTCAGCAGCAGCCGGCCAAGGCTTCTGTCGTCAACGGGCTGCAGAAACCGACGCTCTCGGCATGGACGGTGAACCGCTTGTTCTGGACGCGGCGGACGACGCTCGAACGGCTGACACGTGCAGCCGAGCGCGTGCGCGATGTGCAGCTCCGGCGGCTTTCTGGGAAACCGGCAGCGGATCTCGAGGCGGCCGAGCGCGCACATCGCGCGGCGATCGACCGTGCGGTCGCCGACGCGAGCGCCATCCTCGAAGAGAGCAACCAGCCGGCGTCGACCGCGACGCTGCAAGCCGTGCGCGAAACGCTCGAGACGGTGCCATGGACGACGCTCGACGGACGGCTGGTGCGGCCGATCAAGCCCACCGGACTCGAGGCGCTCTCGGCGCTCATGGCGGGTGGCCGTCTGCCACAGAGGTCGCCGGCCAAGGTGCTGCCGATGCGGCCAAGGACCTCACACGCGGACGCGGAGACGCCAGCAAGCGCGCGGGCGGCCCAGGCCAAGCGGCGGCACGAGATCGCGGCGCTCGAACGCCAGTGGCGTGAGGCCGGCCGGAAAGCCGCCCAGGCACTCGCGGCCGTGGAGAAGGCCAACCGTGCGGTGCGCCGCGCCGAAGACGACCGCGCCAGAGCCGAGGCCGTCCTCGAGCGCACGCGGACGACGCTCGAAGAGCAGCGGAAGCGCGCACGACAGGCTGAGCTCGTCGCCCAGGAAGCGGCGCGGACGCGCGATGCGCTGCAGGCCCAAGTCGCCGCGGCCAAGCAAGCGCTCGTCTGAGATCCTCAACGCGGCTCGACCGCCGACCGGCGGCGCGTCGTCCTCGCCCTCAGGATGTCGAGCAGCGCCACCGTCGCGGCGGCGACGACGGGGCCGAGGACGAGGCCCGGCGCGCCGAACACGAACAGCCCGCCGACGAGCGACAGGAACACCGCGAGCGCGTGCAGCTTCATCTCCTTGCCGACGAGCACGGGATAGAGCACGTTGTCGATCGTCCCGACCACGAGCACGCCCCAGCCGGCCAGAATCGCCGCCTTGAGCCATTCGTCCTGGAACGCGAGCACGACCGCCGCCGGCAGCCAGATCACGAACGCGCCGGCGGACGGAATCAGCGAGAGCAGCGCCATCGCGACGCCCCACAGAAGGGCGCCCTCGAGGCCGAGCACGGCGAACATGATCCCGCCGAGCGTGCCCTGCAAGAGCGACGTCAGGCCGTTGCCGTAGATCGTCGCGTGCGTCATGTTCCGGATCCGCGCGAGGAAGTAGTCCACCTCGCGATCCGACATCGGCAGGTAGCTGCGAACCGTGCCGAGCACTTGCGCCCGATCGCGGAACAGGAAGAAGAGCACGAACAGCGCCACGAGCCCCTGCACGGCGGCCCCGATGGCAGCCTGCAGCCATGCACCAGCCTGCTGCGGCACGCTCGCCGCGAGCGTGCCCTCGCCGTTCTGTTTGCCGCCCTGGCCGATCAAGGCGTCGTAGAAGCGCCCGCCGAACGGCACACGCGCCGCCTGGCTGCGGAGCGTGCCGCCCTCGAGCTGCTGCCGGATCTGGTCGAACCCTTCGCTCGCCTGCTCTCCCACGCGCCAGACCACGAATGCCGCGGGCAGGAACAGGATGAGCGTGACCAGCACGACGCTGATGCCGGCGGCGAGGTTCGGTGACGCGATGCGCCGGTGAATCCATTCGTGCAGCGGATGAGCGACAACGGCCAACGCGAAGGCCCACGTCAGCGCCGACAGGAATGGGCTGACGACGAGGAGCGACAGCGCCACGCCGATCACCGTCATGGTGAGCAGCGCGCCGAAGGTGAGCCGGTTCCGCGTCGCCGGTTTGTGGTGCGCCCGGGATACCGGGGCGCCGGAGGTGGTGGCCACGTGCCGGCACATCGCAAACGCAGTGCCAAGCCTGCGGGCGACCGGGCCGCTGCTGAACACGAATGGGGGCCGATCGCGGCTTCGCCTCGGAACGCTCAATCGATCGACACGGCCACCTTCCGCAGCTCGTCCGCCGTCTGTTCGGGGAGCGTGTCGGCCGTGAAGACGCCGGCGGCGATCTCGCTGCCCGCCAGGTGCTTGAGACGACCCGGCATCCGGTACGGCGGGTAGATCTCGAGGTGAACGTGCGCCTCCGGATGCGGCTCGCCGTCGGTGGGCGCCTGGTGGAACGCCATCACGTAAGGAAACGGCCGGTTCCACAAGCCATCGAACTTCAACAGCACGGTCTTGAGCGCCCGCGCGAGCTCGCGGCGCTCGCCGCGCGTGAGATCCGGCAGCGACGCCGCAGGGCGGCGCGGCGCAATCCAGACTTCGTACGCGTAGCGTGCACACACCGGAACGAACGCGACCGCCTCGTCGCTCACGTAAAGGATCCGGCGGCCGTCGTCGCACTCGCGGCGGATGTGATCGTCGAGCAACCCACGGTGGTGGACCGCATGGAAGCTCCGCTGCTCGGCCAGCTCTCTCGCGGGAACCGGCGGAACGAACGGGTACGCGTAGATCTGCCCGTGCGGGTGGTGCAGCGTCACACCAACCTCGACGCCCTTGTTCTCGAACGGCATCACGTACTGCACGCCCGGCACCGCGCCGAGCGCCGCCGTGCGATCGGCCCACACGTCGACGATGAGCTCGAGGTGCCAGAGCGGCAGCGTGCCGAGCGTCGCGTCGCGGTCCTGCGTGAAGACGACGACTTCACACACGCCGAAGCCCGGCGCGGTCGGTACGATGGTCTCCGGAGGCACGCCTGGATGGCGGGTGAGCGTGGCGAACAGATTCTCGAAGACGGCGACGTCATACGGCCCGGCCGGAAGCTCGGTCGGGTTTCGCGGATCCGTTGTCGGCGCCAGCGGATTGTATTCGGCAGGCGGAAGGAACGTCCGGTTCTGACGATGGGTGGCGTACGCCACCCATTCACCGCGAAGCGGATGCCAGCGCAGGTGCGATCCGCCGCCAGCGCCGGACGGCGCAGGCGCGGGCAGCTCGGGAATCGGATCGCGGCTGTAGAGCCACAGTGCGCGGCCGTCGGGCTTCCGAAGTTCGCGTCGAAACATCGATCGGCACGGTAGGCAGCAAGTCACGATCCACGAGGGAGGCGTGGCCCGCGCGCGCCGAGCGTCGAGGCACGCATGGCAGGCCGTGCCAGCCCTGTGCGTCGGGCGACCGACGTCAGGTTGGCTCGGAGCGTGCTGCTTCTCGCGCCGTGTTGCTCTTGGACTTGCGACGCCGGGCTGCGCTCGTGGACGCGTCGCGGCCGGCACGCTCGACGTCGCGCTCGCACGGGGACCGCGTTCCACGTTCCGCGCCGATTCACGACGCAGCGCTGCGGCTGGCGCGGCGTGTCAGGACACGCGGCGGCCGAGGCGCCTGACCTCGTCGTTCAGGCGCTGCTCGATCCAGCCTGCGGCATCGGTCGCGCGGAAGACGTGCTGCCAAGCCGACGCGCCGCCGCGCGTCCACATCGCGATCACCTGGAGCGACTCCGCGTCCCGCTTGAAGATCCACCAGTACTGTCCGCCGGTGGCGCCCGGCCAGAAGCACTCGCCGTAACCGTCGCGCACCGCATCGTCGAGCGCCCGCAACAGCGAGTCGGCGCCCGCCTGCGACGGGAACACCGCCACGGTCGTCTCCTCGCGACCCTCTGACAGGTGGACGACGAGCGTGTCGGGCGGCTCGATGGTCAGGTGCAGGGTCATCGTCGCGTGCCGGCGCGCCAGCCGCCGCCACTATGGCGCGCAGCGGCTGGGCGCCTTCGCTCTGCCGGCATCCGCGACGCGGGCGCCGAGGGTGGCGTGGCGTGCATCAGCTCGCGGCCGCCAGCCGTTCGACCGACGACTTCAGATCGGCGAGGTCGTTCGACAGCACGTCGCGCACCTTGCCGGCGATCGCCCATTCGACCGGCGCCAGCAGGCCAGGCGGCAGCCCTTCGTTGCGGAGCGCGAACTCCACGCTGACGCGGGTGCCCGTCGGGATCGGCTCGAACGTGAACACCGTATCGATCTTCACGCCGGCCTTCTGATGCGTGATCGTGTAGTGCCGGTTCTTCTCGAACGACGTCACTTCCATCTCCGCGTCGTCGAGCCTGCCGATCACCTCGCGCGATTCGCGCCAGCGCGTGTGCAGACCGAACGGCCCGGGCGTCAACACCTGCACGTTCTTGATGTTCGATACGTGCTCCGGACCACGCTGGATGTCGGTGAAGCGCTGGAACACCACGTCCACCGGCGCGCCGATCTCTTTGGAAACTTTCACGTTCGCCACGACGACGTCCTCCTGGCCTCCGTGCCGGGCTGGGTCGCCGGCCGGACGGCTGACGTCGAGTAAGGCAGGTTGAATGCCATCGGCACGCCGCGCGTCTGCTCACCCGGCGGCCGGCACGGCGGCGCCCGGCCCGACTTCGTCTGGGGAATTGCCGCCGCCGCGCGGGAATATCCCACGCCGGTGGTCCTCGCGGCGGTAGAACCAGGCCTTCTGGAGCTCGGCCGCCACGACGTACAGCATCGTGATCGCGGCGACCGTCAGGACGAGCGGCGCCGGGAGAGGCACGAAGCCGAAGGACGTGCTGTGGGGGAGGTATGGCAGGACGAGCGCCCCGACCATGAGCACCGCGGTGGACAGAAGGAGAAGGCGGCCGGGCCGGCTACGGAAGAACGGGCGCCGCGTCCGCATGACGAGCGCGACGGCGAGCTCGGTCAGCAGCGACTCGAGAAACCAGGTCGTCCGGAACGCCGCCGGCGTGGCCCGGAAGACGAACCACAGCAGCGCGAACGTGAGCGCATCGAAGATCGAGCTGAGGATCCCGAACTCGACCATGAAGCGGCCGATGAAGCGCATGTCCCAGCGCCGCGGCGCGTCGACGAGCTCCGGATCCACGCTGTCGCCGGCGATCCCGATCGCCGGCACGTCCGACAGGAAGTTGTTGAGCAGGATCTGCCCCGCCGTGAGCGGCAGGAACGGCAGCACGAGCGATGCCGCCGCCATGCTGATCATGTTGCCGAGGTTCGCGCTCGTGGTGATGAGCACGTACTTCAGCGTGTTGGCGAACGTGCGCCGGCCTTCCTCGATGCCACGGCGGATCACGTCGAGACCGCGCTCGAGCAGCACGAAGTCGGCGGCCTCGCGCGCGACGTCCACCGCCTGCTCGACCGACAGGCTGGTATCGGCCGCGTGCATGGCGGGCGCATCGTTGACGCCGTCGCCGAGGAACCCGACGACGTGTCCCATCTTCTTCAGCGAAAGGATGATCCGCTCCTTCTGGTTCGGATCCACTTCCACGAAGAGATCCGTGCGTTCGGCCTCGCGCCACAGCGCCTCGTCGTGCAGGTCGTCGAGCTCACGGCCGGTGAGCACGGCGTCGGCCGGCAGGCCGACGAGCGAGGCCACGTGCCGCGCGACCGCGCGGCTGTCGCCCGTGATCACCTTGACCGAGACGCCGAGCGTCTTCAGGTCGGTGAGCGCCTTCGCCACGCCGTCCTTCGGCCGATCCAGGAAAGTGAGGAAGCCCTCGAACACCATGTCCCGCTCGTCGTCCCGCCGATAGGACTCGCGCCGGTCGACGATGCGCGTGGCCACGCCGAGCACGCGGATCCCGCGCGTCGTCCAGTCGTCGCACTGGCGCTGCAATGAGGCGAGCTGCTCGTCGCCGAGCGCCGCGCCGTTTGCGTCACGGACGCACGCCTCGATCACCTGCGCGAAGGCCCCCTTGGTGACGAGCAGCGCCCCGGCGCCCTCGGCAACGATGACGGTCACGCGCTTGCGGACGAAATCGAAGGGCACCTCGCCGAGCTTCTCGAAGCCATCGGAATCGACCCGGTGCGCCGCGGTAATCGCATCGTCCAGCGGGCTGGCGATGCCGGTCTCCAGCGCGGCGTTCATCGCCGCGAGGTGCAGCACGCGATCGGAGGCACGGCCGATGGAATCGTACGCGCCGTCGAGCTGGACCACGCCTTCGGTCAGCGTGCCGGTCTTGTCCGTGCACAGCACGTCCATGCTGCCCAGGTTCTCGATGGCGTTGAGCCGCCGGACGAGCACGCCCTGCGCGGCCATCGTCGCGGCGCCGCGCGACAGGTTGACGCCGAGGATGGCGGGCAGCAACTCGGGGCTCAGCCCGACGGCGAGCGCGACGGCGAAGAGCAACGTCTCGATCGGCGGGCGGCCGGCGACGACGTGCGCGACGAAGACGAGCAGCACCATCACGAGCATCGCGCTCGTCAGCAGGTAGCCGAAGCGCCGGATGCCGCGATCGAACTCCGTGTCGGGAGGGCGGAGCGTCAGCCGGCGGGCGATGGCGCCGAACTCCGTCCGGGCGCCGGTGGCGACCACGAGACAGCGGGCCGTGCCGCTGCGGACGTTCGTGCCGAGGAACACGCAGTTGGTCCGCTCCGCGAGCGCCGTGTGCGCATCGAGCCGGCCGGGCCGCTTGGGCACGGGGAAGCTCTCGCCCGTGAGGACGGCTTCGCTCACGTAGAAGTCCGCCGCCTCGAGGATGACGGCGTCCGCCGGCACGAGGCTCCCGGCGGCGAGCAGGATGACGTCGCCCGGCACGATCTGCTGCGGCAGCAAGGTGACGGGACGACGATCGCGCACCACCGTCGCCTTCACTTGCAGGCGCGATTGCAGCGCCGCGGCCGCGGCGGCGGCGCTGTATTCGCGCGAGTAGCCGATGCCGACCGTGGCGAGCACGATCGTCAGCACGATGCCGGCATCGAACCACTCGCGCGTGACGAGCGAGGCGAGCGCCGCGAACACCAGGAGCAGCAGCAGCGGGCTCGCGCACTGGTGCGCGAGCACGCGGAGGCGGGTGAACGTTCGCCGGATTCGGAGCTCGTTGGGGCCGACCGCCTCGAGGCGATCCGCAGCCTCGGCGGCCGGCAGGCCGGCGTGGCCGGACTGGAAGCGGCCGAAGAGATCGGCGAGATCGAGCGACCAGTACGCCGCGGGACGCGGCCACGCGTCGACAGGCGCGCGCGCCGCGTCCTGCGTCACCTGGACTCTCCGGCTACAGCGCGACGGACTCGAGCCAGGCGACGCTGCGCGGAATGTGGGTCAGCGGGTCGGCACTCTCGTCTTCGAGATAGTAGAAGCGCGTCGCCGCCTTCATCGCGGCGCGCAGCACCGCAGACATGTCGAGCGCGCCGCTCCCGACCGGCACGTCGATGTCGGGCGTGCCCGTGCCGGTGCCGGCCACGACGGGCGTGCCCTTCTTCAAGTCCTTGAGGTGCAGGCTGGTCACCCTCGGGGCGTGCCGGCGGATGAGCGCGGCCGGATCGGCGCCACCGTAGAACGCGTGGAAGACGTCGATCTGGAACTCCACGAGCTTCTGATCGGTGTTGCGCGCCAGCGTGTCGAACAGCGTGCCTTCGTCGGCCGGCACGAACTCGTAACCGTGGCAGTGATAGGCGAAGCGGAGGCCCGACTGGCTGGCCGTTCGCGCGGCCCGCGTGAACAGATCGGCCGCGCGCAGGATCTGCTCGCGCGTGACGGCGTTCTCGTGCGGGATCCACGGGCAGACGACCCACGTTGCGCCCACCGCGCGCGCTTCGTTCAGCGCACCGGTGAGATCGTCGCGCAGCCGTTCGTACCCGAGATGCGCCGACTGGCACCGCAGGCCGGCCGTATCGAGCGCCTGCCGCAGTTCCGCAGCCGTCCTGCCCCACAGGCCAGCGCCCTCGACCTCGCGGAACCCCATGCGGCGGACGTTCGCGAGCGTGCCGGAGAGATCCTTCGGCAGATACGCGCGGAGGCTCCAGAGCTGCAGTCCGACCGGCGCGTTGAGCCGCGTCACGATCTCTTTCGTCTGCCACGCCAGCGCCGGCGTGGTGGCCGCGCCGAGCGCGGCAGCGGCAGTCGTGAGGAACTCGCGTCGGGTCGGCATGGGTACCTCGCCGGGGGAGTGTAGATCGAATGCGGCACGGCGTGCCGCCGGCCCTGGCCCGGCCGCGGATCGGACGCGCGCCAACCCGGGACGAACTCGAGCGACTCAGTCGCGGCGGCCCGTCGAGCGCCGGGCCGTGCCGACGCTAACGATGCCGTCGACACGTCGTTCCGCCCGCGTCGGGATGCCAAGGCTGCACGGGCGCAATGCGGCCGACGTCGCCGGCATGGCTCGGGCACGCCCGAAATCTTGCCTGATTCCGTCACGCGGGTCGCGACCCGCGGCCAGCGAGGCGTCCGGTGGCCCAAGCCCACGCGAAGTTGTGGCCGCCTATCGGGCCGAACGCGTCCAGCACCTCGCCGCAGAAGAACATCCCAGGACAGCGGCGGCTTTCCAGCGTTCGCGGATCCACCTCGTCGAGCGCGACGCCGCCGCCCGTGACTTCCGCTTTGCGATAGCCCTCGTCGCCGGTCCAGGGCAGCTCGTCGCGCACCAGCCTCGCGACGAGCGACGCACGTTGGTCGCGCCGCAGGCTGGCGGCGCGGGCATCGGGCGGCAACCCCGCGGCCGCGACCAGGTGCTCAGCCAAGCGTCGAGGCAGGCGCTCCGCCAGCACGTTGACGACGAAACCGCCGGATCCGACGAGCCGGTCGTGCCAGCCGGCCTCGTCGAGGCCGGTCCATCGGACGCGGATCGACGCGCGGTCGCCGGCCCGCACGCTGCGCACGGCCACGTGAGCCACGTCGAGCACCGCCGGGCCGCTGTAGCCGCGATGCGTGAAGAGGAATCCACCCCGCGTTCGCGCCGACTCGCGAGCCGATGCCGCCTCGATCGCGACCTCCAGCGACACGCCCGCGAGCCGCGCGTGGACCGCTGGATCCGCCACGAGCGGCGTCAGCGCGGGGTACGTCTCGTGGACGACGTGGCCGAGCGCGCCGGCGACGACCAGCCCCGTGCCGGTGCTTCCCGTCGACGGTACCGACAGCCCGCCGGTGGCGACGATCACCCGCCCCGCGTCGATCGAGCCGCGCGTCGTGTCGACGATCCACCCGCGTTCCGCACGGCGCAGGCCCGTGACCTCCGTCTCGAACTGAAGGCGCGCGCCGGACCGTTGCGCGAGCGCCACGAGCCCGTCGCGGACGTCGCTCGCCCGATTCGATGCGGGAAACCACTTTCCCGTTTCGGCGTCGCGCGCGAGCGGAAGCCCGACGTCCTCTTCGAAGAAGGCGCGCTGGCCCTTGATTGGCCACGACCGCAGCAGCCGCTGCACGAGCTGAGGCGGCGAGTCGGTGACGAAACGCTGCGGCTCGAGCGCGTCGGGCAGGACGTTGCAGCGTCCACCGCCGCTGATGAGGATCTTCCTCCCGCCGTCACGGGTGCGCTCGAGCACCAGCACCGGCTGACGGTCGCGCGCGGCGAAGATCGCGGCGACGAGGCCGGCCGCGCCGGCGCCGATCACGACCACGGGCGGCGGCGACGCGTTCGACGTGCTCACGCTGGCGATTGTCGCATCGCCGGCGCCGGGCGAGCGTGCGGTCGTTCAATCGATCGTGCCGCGCACGAGCGTCATCGGCCCGAAGAGCGGCGCGCCGAGACGCCCGGCGTCCACGCCAATGGTGCCGTCGAGCCGATAGCCGATCGGCTCGCGGGCGGCCGCGCGGCGGACGACGGCCGCGAGGTTGGGCAGGTCCGCGAAGCTGATCGCGAACTCGATCGGGATCACCGAATCGCCGCCGGCCGCGAGCGGCAGCCCCAGCGGAAAACCCGTCGTCGCCGCCCGCACGTCGTCGAGGAACAGCGTGCCGCTCAGCGACGACAGCGTGAAGCCGTACGGATTCGGATTGGTGATCCGCGTCCACAGTCGAATGGTCGCGCCGCCGAACACGCTCGATCTCGAGGGCGGCATGAGCCGCACTTCGACCGGCTGATCGCGGGCTTCCTCGATGCGCGGCGGCTGCACGATCGCGCCGAGCGGCCCCAAGGTCGCACATCCGGCGGCAAGCGCGGCGGCCAACAAGAGAAGCCGGAGACGTGTCATGACATCCTCCGCGTGGTCCTGCCGACGTGAGGTGCAAGAACGCCGCCGGTGCGTTTCTGTTGCCGACGCGTCGCGCAGGGCCGGCGCACGGAACGGCTCACGAGGAGCCGGGCCGATCGCGTAGCATGAGGCGAGGAGAGGCCATGACCGACCGCCATGAGCAGCTCGTGCGAGAACTGGCCAAGATGATGCGCGACGGCGCCGACGGCGCGGCGATCCACGGAATCCTGGCTCGCGTAGCTCCCGAAGATCGCGACGACGTGCTCAGGGAGGCGCAACGACAAGCCGGCCTCGAGCACGAGGGCGCGCTCGAAGACGACGTCAGCGACACGCGCGGCCCCGGCCCGGGATTCGACGACGAACCCGAGAAGGTCGATGACAAAGGCGGCGTCATCTCCTGACGCCACGCGAACGCAGACGCAGTGAGCGCGTCCGCGGCAGCGGCAGCGAAGCCCCCCGGATCAAAAGCGAGCGAAGCGAGCCCGCCCGACCGGCGCGGGGATCATGGGGTCTCCGCCAGTGAGCGCGTCGGGGGGCCCGCGGCAGCGAAGCCCCCCGGATCAAAAGCGAGCGAAGCGAGCCCGCCCGACCGGCGCGGGGATCATGGGGCCCCCGCGAGTGAGCGCGTCGGGGGGTCCGCGGGGGCAAAGCCCCCCGGATCAAAAGCGAGCGAAGCGAGCCCGCGACCGGCGCGGGGATCGTGGGGCCCCCGCCAGTGAGCGCGTCGGGGGGCCCGCGGGGGCGAAGCCCCCCGGATCAGAAGCGGCGAAGCGAGCCCGCGCGACCGGCGCGGGGATCGTGGGGCCCCCGCGAGTGAGCGCGTAGGGGGGTCCGCGGGGGCGAAGCCCCCCGGATCCAATTCAGAGAAACCGCGGATCGTCGGCGCTGGGCCCGTAGACGGAGGGGACCGTCCGGCCGAGCAGCCGCAGGTACACGGTCAACTGCCCGCGGTGGTGCGACAGGTGGCTGATCGTGTCGAGGAGCACGATGTGCCGCAGCTCCTCCATGACGATCTGTCCCATGGCGCGCAGCCGCCACGTGGTCGTCATCAGATGGTCGTCGTTCGTGGCCGCCAGCGCGCCGAGCGCCTTCTCGACGAGCGCGTCGTGCGTCGATGCCAGCGCGTCCGTCGGCGTCGGATGGTACTGTCCCTGCCCAGGTGGCGGCGTGAGATCGAGCTCGTCCTGCTCGAGCACGAGGTTGATCCACGACGGCATGGTCGCGACCGTTCCGGCCAGACGGCCGAGCGGCATGGACTTCTCGTGCGGACGCCAGTCGTCGCGTCCGACAGGCACCTGTTCCAACACGCGGCGTGTGCGGGGCGCCTCGCGCTCCACTGCCGCAATCAACAGCTCGGTCATTCGCATGGCGGCTCCTCTCGATCCACAAGCGTATGAAGGACGTCGCGATCGCGCAACGCGCGTCCGTGATCCACGGGGCCGACGCGCGCGGCGAGGCTGCCGCGCGCGCCGTACGGTCGCGGGCATCGCCTCGGGCTGCGGGAACGCGCGGCCATCGCAGCCGGCGCAGACCTGCTAGTCTGAGGCGCTATGGACAGCTTCGCCCAGAGCCCGTTCGCGGCGCTCACCATCATCGGCGCTCCCGCGATTCTGACCAACGCGTCGGCGCTGCTCTGCCTCGTGACCAGCAACCGGCTGGCCCGGATCGTCGATCGCACGCGGGTGCTCGCATCGGAGCTCGGCCGGATCGATCTCGCCAGCAGCATGGCGTCGACGTACGAGCAGCACCTCGGCAAGCTGAAGGTCCGCGCGCAACTGCTCATGCGCGCGCTGCGCCTCTTCACGATGTCGATCGGGTCGTTCGCGGCGGCGGCGCTGATCTCCGTCGTCGGCACGCTCCTGGCGGCGCGCGCGAACGACGTCATCTGGGAGAGCACGGCGGCGCTCAGCCTCGTGTCCGGCACGGCCGGCGTCGCCGGCCTCGTCTTCGGCAGCGGCATCGTCGTGCGCGAGACCCACTTGGCGGTCCAGTTCCTCGAACAGGAGATCGAGTTCCTGCAGGTGCGCGAGCGGCCGCACTGAGACGTCGATCAGCGGCCGGACGGCGCATCGATCCCATCAGCCCACCAAGCCCACCAGTTTCTACCGGCGTTTTCGGCGCATGTCGGCGCGACGCTTCGCCCTGATCGCCTGATCGTAGTCGTACGGAGCGTCGAGGCCGGGCCGATACCGCCAGCGCGGCCCTTCGTGCTCCTCGAGGAAGCGGCGTTCCGCGTCGCGGACCTGGCGGTTGACCTTCATCCAACGCATCAGAATGCCGGCCGCGGCTCCGAGCGCGGCGAGCAGGAAGAGCATGCGTGTCACGTCGGACTCCTCGCTGCGTGCTTGCGAGGCTCGTGCCGATAGGGCGCCTTCCTCAGGCGGTCACGCGTGAGGCCGCCCGGGCTGTGGCAGATTCGGCGATGTGAACGTTGGATACGGCTCGCCGTCAGAATCGTGCACGCCACGAGCGATCCGCTCGGCCGCGTCGCCACGCTGCCGCCGCAGCCGGCGCACGGCGTCTGAAGTCCGCGACACCTTCGTCCACAACGGCCTCGCCACTGGGAGCGACCGAGGGGATGACTTGCAGCAGCGTCTAGGCCGCGAAGCGAACGAAGGGCGCGCCGGCGTCGCGCTCGACGTGGAGGAGCATCGCCGCGTGGCAGCGTCGGCACCTGGCGCTCCGATCGGGCGAGCGCGGACCCGCGTCACACGACCGCGGCGTCGCAAGATCCGACGCCACCGCAACGGCCTGCCGCTCGACGATCAGGCGGTGGACGGTTTCGCGCCACCACGCGTTCGGATGCGACAGCATCTTCACCAGCTCCGAGGCCGACGCGTAGGAAGAACGACGCGCGGATTCGCCGTAGAGGTCGCCGACGGGACACTGCGACCAGCCAGCCGTTCTTCGACCGCGTCGTCGCACGCACGATGGGCCGCGCGTGACGGGACGCGGCGCACGCGGCAGCGATCGCGGCACGACGCCACGCGGCTGTGTCGATCGCCTGCAACCGGGCGCTGGAGATGCCCGCACGGGCGCGTGTAGAGTGTGCGCCATGCGCGCGGCGCGTCTCGTGCTGGTGCTGGCAACGCTCGTGGGGAGCGGATGTCGGGACGCGGTCGTGTACGACGAGCTCGCGTCGCGGATGGATCGCGCGCAGCAGCGCCCCGGGCCGGGCGCGTTCGAATTGATCCCGTCCGGTCCGGCGATTCGGGCGGCGAGTCCCAGCCGGCTGACGTTTCACGCGCGCGTGCGAGACCGGTCCTGGCTGCGGGTCGGCGTCCAGCCCGACGTCGTTGGCGACGACTCGCTCGCCGCGTCGATCGGCATCTCGGACGGGCGCGTGTTCCGCGAGATGACCGTGGTCTCGCTCCACCGCGAGCCCGCGGCCGCCACGCCGCTCTTCGTGGACCTCCGCCAGTACGCCGGCCTCACCGTCGACATCATCTTCAACGTGCGCGGCGGCGCTCCCGGTCGCAGTGCCGCGCTCTGGATCGCGCCCGCCCTGCTCCAGCGATGATCCGCGGCCCGCGAGCGCAGCCGCACGTGCTCCTCACGTCCCTCGTCGTCGCGGCCGCCGGCGTCTGCCTCGTCTACGCACCGCCGAGCGGCGGCTTCCACTACGACGACTATCACTTCGTCCGGCCGCCGATCGGCACCGAGCTCCATCGGATCTGGTTCGGTTCCTGGGACGTGACCGGCGCCGAGCGGGAGTTCTTCCGGCCCCTGACCGCGCTGCTGTTTCTCAGCCGGTTCTGGCTGTTCGGCGTCAACGCCACGCTGATGCACGGGGTCAGCCTCGCCGGACACGTGCTGTGCGCGGTGCTGGTCGCGTGTCTCGTGCATCGCGCCGGCGCATCGCGGCGTGCCGTGGTCATCGCCGCGCTGCTCTACTCGATCTATCCGGCACTTCCGATCTCGCAGACGAGTTGGCTGACCAACCAGATGCATCTCGCCGAGTCCCTGCTGGTGCTCGGCGGGTTGATCCTGTGGCAGGGCGTCGGAGGCCGGCGCCCGTGGCCGCTCGTTCCGATCGCCGTGCTCGCGTGCGCCGCGTTCCTCGTCAAGGAAGACGGCCTGATGTTGCTCGCCGTGATCGCGGTGCTCGCGGCCGCCGGCATCGGCGCGAGCGATCCGCTTCCGCGCGCCGTACGCAGGAGCGTGCCGGCGATCGCCGCAGCGCTCGCCGTGGCATTGGTCTGGCTCAGACAGGATCGACTGCAGGCGCTCGGCGGCTACGGCGTTCCCGATCTCGCGCAGGCCATCGCCAACTTCCAGCGAGGGATCGAGAGCGCCGTCCTGCTCTGGCCGACCCGCCGGCCATGGCAGGCCGTGGCCGCCTGCGGGGCGATCGTCGCGGTGACGACGATCGGCATCGACGCATGGCGCGCGCGTCGACAGACGACGGGCGCGCTGGCGATCGGCATCGCCGCCGCATTCGTGCCCGCGCTCGCATGGCTGTTCCAAGGCCGGCCCGGGTCGTATCCGCTGTTCAGCGCGCAGGCGCTCAGCGGAGCTCTGTGGCTCGCGACGCTGCTCGTCGGCGGCTGGGCCGCACGCCGGCTGAGGGACCGGACGCTCACGAGTCTCTTCGTGCTCGGCCTCACGGTCATCTTGTGCTTCAACCTGCCGTTCGTGCTCGTGACGAAACGGGAGCAGCTCCATCTCATCTCGATTGGCGCCGTGCTCTGGGGCGCCGCCGCACTGGACGCGACGCTGCGACGCCTGGACGCGCGATGGGTGACCGTCGCCGGACTGATCGTCCTCCTCGCCACGCCGCTGACGCTGCTCGCGCGATCGCAGACCAAGACGTTCGCTCCCTGTTCGGAGTCGGTGCGCCTCGGCGACGAGGCTGCGCTCGGCTCGTGGGTGGTCCCGGCAGAGATCAAACAGTACCTGCGCGACAAGACCGAGCAGTGCGCGTCCGGCGCCGCCATCCGGTCGCTGACCGATCTCGATCAGATCTGGTGGGGGACGTTCGACGCGACGGTTCCAGCCGGTGAAGACGCCTATCGCTGGACCGAGGATCGCGCCACGGCGCTCTTTCGGCGAGAGGCGCGACGTGTAACCCTCGAGCTTCGCGCCGTGAGAGCGGTCAGCGTGACGGCCGTCGTGGACGGCGCCGAAACGGTCCTCCCTCTGCAGATCGATGCCTGGACGTCGTTCACGTTCGATCTGACCGCCCGCGGCCCGCTGACGTGGCTGCGTGCCGCGCATCGCCTGGATCTGTTCATCGACGGATGGGTCGTGCCCGCCGACGACGATCCGGCGAGCACCGATCTGCGCCGGCACGGCGTGCAGCTCGGCTCCGTCCGCGTCGAGTGACTCAGGCTGCGCGAGGCAGCGCCTTCCGCGCGGACGGCCACACCGAGAGCGCCGCCACGCCGCAGAGCAAGCCCACGACGGCCAGCACCGACAGCCAGGGCCGGCGTGGATACACGAGCGCCACGCGGATGTCGCCGGATCCCGGCGAGATGAACGCGAGCTGGCCTCCACGCTCGTGGAGCGCGACGGCCGCCGTGCCGGCCCGTGCGGTCCACGCCGGGTAGTAGTTCGTGCGGACGACGACCTCGTCGCCGGCCTGGACGCCGTTGAGCTCCACCGTCGCGCCGTGCAGATCGAGATCGACGAGCCGGCCGGTGCCGTGCGGCACGACGACGGTCCGCAGATCGGGCTCGAGGAACTCGAAGTCGGTCCACCGGTCGTTGTGCCACCGCTCGGCGAAGAGCGGGCTCGCCGCGAGGTACGCGCGCGTGCGCGGCGTCCACACGAGCAGGTGCTTCACACCCCAGCGGCGCATCTCGGCGGTGAATGCTTCGATCGGCGTCCGGTCGATGGCGCGCCCCTGGTAGGTCCCCGCGCCGACGACCTGCCCGCGCCAGATGCTCCAGATCCAGCCGTCGTACATCTGGCTGTAGAACCGCTGGCCCGCCACCCCGGGCAGCATGCTCTCGAAGTGCGACACGAACGGCGTCTTGGGCGAGATGCTCACCGGATCGCTGTCCATGTCGCGATGCGGGCTGACCTCGACGAGCACGAGCGGACCGTCGAGCGACGCCAGTCGATCGATCAAGGCCGGATCGAACTCACGGATCGTGTCGACGTGCGGGATGGGCCGGTACACCGTCTGCGGGTAGATCGCGATCACCGCGGCGAGCGCGGTCGCGAGCGCGCGAGAGCCCGCGGACCTCAGCAGGAAGGCGGCGAGCGCCGGCGCGGCGAGCAACGGGAACATGTGCATGATTCGATCGAAGCCCGCGCCGAACTGGCCCGCGCTCAGCCGCAGCACCCCTTGCGTCAGCAGCGTCGCCCAGGCGAAGAACCCGGCCCGCGAGCGGGGCGAGCCGCAGGCGACGATCAGGATGGGCAGCATCCACACGTTCACGAGGCTGCGGTAGTCGTTGAGCCACCGGTGCGGCAGCGCAAGGATCTCGACGTTGTAGTAGAACTGCCGGAAGACGACCGGCCAGTCGATCGGCGCCCACGGATCGAACGCCACGTTGTTGAGGCTCACGTACTGTGGGTACCGCAGCGACTCCCAGTGCAGCGGCAGCGCGGCCGTCGCCGCGGCGGCGGCGGCCGCGATGAGGCGGAGGAGCGCCGCGCGATCACGGAAGTAGATCGCCTCGAGCGTGAGGTAGAGGCACGCGTACGCGAAGAAGCCGATGTGCGAGTACAGCCCGCCGGCGAGGCCGAGGATCATCACCGGTCCGCCCCAGCGGCGGCCGAGTCGTGCCGCGCGGCTGCCGACGAGCGCCAGCCCCGCCGAGAAGACGCCGGCCATCGAGTTGACGTCGCCGCTCTGCAGGAGCGTCCCCGAGTAGGCCGAGGCCGCGACGCACGCGATCCCGAATGCAAGCAGCGCGAGGCGTCGATCCTCGCGCGACAGGTCCCACCAGACGTAGAGCGGCAGGCTGAACAGCCAGATCACCTGCAGCAGATGGAACGCCACGCGAGCGCCGACGATCTGCATGGGCAGGAACAGGTGCGCGCCGAAGTTCTGCCCGAGATCCGCGGAGGTGGGGTATCCGCCGAGGAACGACCAGTTCCACCCCGCGGCCGTGCCCCGCTGCATCAGCTCGACGCCGATGACGGCTTCCTGGAACAAGACCGTCCAATCGTCGGCGAACGGGACGAGCCCCCAGGACGCGATCGGCAGCCGCGAGAAGAACATCACGCACAGGCTGGTGAACCCAACGACCGCGAAGACGCCAGGCAGCGGCCAGCGCCCCACGACCGGCGATCCCACGCGCGCCCGTTGCCGAATCGCGAGGATGGTCGCGGCGACGAGCGCCGCCGCGTACCATGGCCGCCGCCAGCCGTGCAGCGAGCCTTCGATGTACGCCCACTTCGACGTGAAGAGAAAGTTGCCCCAGGCCAGCAGGAGCGCAATCGCCAGCGCCGCGCGCGGTGCCCAACCGGGCAGGCGAAGGCGGCTCGTCGTCGCATCAGCCATCGCGCTGGATTGTAGTCTTCGCGCGCGTCTCGGGCGACGGTCGCGACATCCGGCAGACGTGCGATCGACGCGCTACGGTTCCAGCCCGGGAATACCCGGCGGCCGCGTGACCTTCGAGGCATCGTCCGGCGTGCACGGGCCGTCGCGCCGGTAGAGCGACTGCACGGGACGCGTGAAGCGACGGTACTCGACGAACGGCGGCGGCGGCGCCGGCTGCTTGGTGCCGGCCAACACGTAGTTCGCCGCCGCGAACAGCCGCGCTTCGTCCTCCGGGCGGGTCAGCTCGTAGATCGGGACGTCTCGGCCGAGCCCCGCCGTTCCGGGCGTGTGCCACCAGCGGACGCCGACGAGCGCCACGCCGCACGCGTGCGGGTCGCGTCCGATCGCTTCGAACGCCAAAACGTGATTCACGTCGCGGGTGACATACGGCCGGTAGTGATCGCCGAGGCTGAAGGCGAGCATGGCGATCAGCCATCCGCCGACGATCACGGGAAGCCGGCGAGCGACGCCGGCCCGATTCGCGACCCACCCGCCGGCGCCCAACCCCATGAGCAGCACCAGCAACGGCACCGCCGGCAGCATGAACCGGTATTCCTTGTGGCCGATGGCGTGGAACGGCAGGAGCACCGCGATCGCCACGAGCAGGAGCACCGGCGCGACGCGAGCGCCGCGCCAGACCAACCAGACCATCACGGGCAGCGCACCGCCGTAGTTGAGCACCGCCTCCTTCGCGAAGAACGTCACGGGCTCGCGCGCGAAGAACGCCGACGCGCGGTACCGAAGCTCCATCAGCAGGTAGCCGATCTGGCCCTGAAACGGCCGGCCCCACCAGCTCCACTCGATGACGCCGACGATGGCGGCGCCCACGACGAGGCCGAGCCCGAACGCAGGGCGCCGTGGTCCTCGCGCCGCGAGCGCGAGAGCGACCGTCGCAACGCCGATGGCCGGCGCGATCTGGATGCGCAGCCCGAGCGCCAACGCGAGGGCCATCCCGGCACAGAACACCTCGCGCCGGCTCGCGGACGGCCGCCCGAGGTAGAGCGCCGCAACGAGCGGGTAGCTGCTCACGGCGTCTGCCGTCGCCTTGGGCGCGAAGTACACCAGCTCGAACCAGGTGCCCATCATCATGGCCGCCAGCACCGCCGCGGGAACGCCGAAGAGCCGGCGGGTCCACGCGAACGCGACCCACACCGGCAGCAAGCTCAGCAGGCAGAACATCGTGGCCTGCAGCACCCGGTGCGTCGTCGCGGATCCGGGCAGGCGGTAGATCGGGCGAAGCAGGGTCGGCAGGATGGCGGTGCGCGACGCGGTGCGGAATTCCCACGGCACGATCCCGTAGCCATGCACCGCCTCGCTGGCGACTTCGCCGGCCTGGTAGATCTCGTCGGCGTGATGGATGCCTGGCCACGACAGCGCGAACGCCAGCCGGATCGCGAGGCAGGCGGCGAGCACGGCCACGAGCGCCCGTCTGCCGTCTCCGCCCGGCACGGGCGCCGATGCGATCGCCCCCCACAGCTTCCGGACCGCGATCATCGGCCCCGCCTCGGCGAGATCGGCAGCCACGCCAGGCGGCCGGATGACCCGCTATCGCTGAGCGCGCGCTCGTCGTGCACGCTGGGATGGTACAGCCACGCGCGCTCCTCGCCCGCGCGGTTCGTCGAGCGCCCGGCGGGCCGTCTTGCACGCCGAAGCGCGCGCCCGCCATAGAATCTCCTCACCCGCGCCCTCATGCCCGACATCGAACAATCACTGCGCCGGCTCACGCTCGCGCCGTACATCGTGAAGGCGATGGCCCTCATCGGCGTACGCCGCCGCGGCGGCAGCAACATGTTCCGCCATCAGCTCAGCACGATGGCGATTCTGCTCGACTACAAGATCCTCGACCCCGTGCTGCTCAAGGCGGCCGTCATCCACGACCTGTTCGAGGACGCACCCAACATGCCGGGGGTCACGCGCGAAGACATCGAGCGGCTCGATGCCGACGGCCCCGAGGTCTACGCGCTCGTCATGGAGGTCACGATCCGCACGGCCGACGGCGTGCGGGAGTCCAAGGCCGAGTACCTCACGAGGGTGATGGAGCGCGGCAGCCCGCGCGCCCGCGTGCTCAAGCTGGCCGATCGCATCAGCAACCTCACCGCGCTCGGGTTCGTGCACGACGTGGCGTTCGTCCGGAAGTACCTCCACGAGACGCGGATCTACGTGCTGCCGCACGCGCACGCGGTGAACCCCGACATGTTCCGCGAGCTGTCGGATCTCGTCCGGAACCGCGAGGAGGCCGTCTCCGGACGGGCCTAGCTCCACGGCGCCCCGGACGTGCTAGGATTTCGCCTCCCCCAGTCGCTCATGTGATCCGCTTCCTTCAGGAGGCCTGCCATGCGTGACGACGCCATCGCGGCATTCGAGAAGAGTCTGCGTGGAAGACTGATTCGCCCGGCCGATCCGGACTACGACGGCGCGCGCGCCGTGTACAACGCCATGATCGATCGGCGCCCGGCGCTCATCGCGAGGGCCGCGAACGTCGCCGACGTCATCGCGTCGGTGAACCTCGCGCGCGAGGAGGGGCTGCTGCTCGCCATCCGGGGCGGAGGGCACAACGGCCCGGGATTCGGCACGTGCGACGGCGGCCTCGTGATCGATCTGTCGATGCTGAAAGGCGTCCGCGTCGATCCGCAGAGCCGGACCGTGCGGGTCGACGCCGGCTGCACGTCGGGCGAGGTGGATCATGCGACGCACGCCTTCGGCCTCGCCGTGCCGTTCGGCATCGTCTCGAGCACCGGCGTGGCCGGCCTCACGCTCGGCGGCGGCACCGGCTACCTCACGCGGAAGCACGGCCTGACGATCGACAACCTGCTCGAAGCGGACGTCGTGCTCGCCGACGGCTCGTTCGTCACGGCCAGCGCCACGCAGCACCCGGACCTGTTCTGGGCGCTTCGCGGCGGCGGCGGCAACTTCGGCGTCGTCACGAGCTTTCTGTTCCAGGCCCATCCGGTGAGCACCGTGTACGGCGGTCCGATCTTCTGGGACGCCGCCGATGCACGCGCCGTGATGCGAGCCTATCGCGAGTTCCTGCCTGGAGCGCCCGAGGAGCTGGGCGTGTTCATCGGCTTGAAGACCGTGCCGCCGACCGATCCGTTTCCCAAGCCCCACTGGGGCAAGCGGGCCTGCGCGGTCATCGGCGCGTTCAACGGCACGCCGGCGGCCGGCGCGCGGGCGATGGAGCCGTTGCTCGACAGCGTGCCGGCGCCGCTGTTCAACTGGATGGGCCCGACGCCGTTCCCGGCGATGCAGTCGCTCTTCGACGGCTTCTTCCCGAAAGGGCTGCAGTGGTACTGGAAAGGCGACTTCGTCGCGTCGCTGCCCGACGAGGCGATCGACGTGCACATCGCGCAGGCCGCTCGCGCGCCGAGCGACTTCTCGCTGATGCACCTCTACCCGATCGACGGCGCCGTGCGTCGCGTCGCGAAGGACGCGACGGCGTGGCACGAGCGGCAGGCGACGTGGTCGATGGTGATCGCCGGGATCGACGCCGATCCCGGAAAGGCTGACCGCCTGCGGACCTGGGGGCGCGAGTACTGGAAGGCCGTCCACCCGTTCAACCGGGGCGGCGGGTACGTCAACTTCATGATGGACGACGAGTCGGCGGATCGGCTCGAGGCGACCTTCGGCGAGAACTACGTCCGGCTGGCCGCCGTGAAAGCCGTGTACGACCCGCACAACCTGTTTCGCGTGAACCAGAACATCACGCCGGCGCCGGCGAGCCAGAAAACGGCGTCCCGGCGTGCCGACACGCGCCGCGGCGACGCCGCGGCGGCGCCACCGCCCGAATAGCGCGGGGATTCGCCGCCCGCGACCGCTGCCGCCCGGCCTGCTCGACGTGCTGATGGCCGGATAGGTCGACGGCCGGCGCGGCGCGGTTGCGCTGGCGGCCGCCGGCGCCTGGCTGGCGGATTGGTAGATCGGTCCGGCCGGGGGGGGAGGTAGATAGGTAGACTGGGTGGGATGCGCCAACTCCCTCGGGTCCTGCCGATGCGGCCTGCGGCTGCCCGCGAGCCGTTCGACCATCCCGGCTGGGTGTTCGAGCCGAAGCTCGACGGCGTTCGCGCCATCGCGTACGTCGCGCACGGCGTGTGCGAGTTGGTTTCGCGCGAGGGCCGCGTCCTGCGCCGTTGGCCGGACCTCACGGCGGCGGTGGCCGGCCTGCCGGTCGACGACGCCATCCTCGACGGCGAGATCGCCTGCTTCGGAACGGATGGCCGCACCGACTTGAAGGCGCTGCTGCTCGGTCGTGACACGCCAGGCTTCGCGGCGTTCGACTTGATCTGGCTCGACGGCGAGGACTGGCGCCCGTATCCGCTGACCGAACGGAAGACGCGGCTCGCTGCGCTGCTGCAGCGCAGCGCCATTCGCTACGTGGATCACGTCCGAGGCTACGGCGTGGACTTCCATCGTGCCGCCTGCCGGCACGACCTGGAGGGCATCGTCGGGAAGTGGGCCGATGCCCGCTATGAGCCGGACGGCCGCGTGACGACCTGGGTGACGATCGGGAATCCGCAGTACACCGGGATGCCCGACCGCACGGCGTTCGTGGAGCGGAGCCTCAGCGGCCGTCCGAAGCCGGCGCGGGCCACGCTGCAGATCGAACCGCGGTCGATCGGCATTCCCCGCAAGCACGCCGTCAGCTTCGGCGGCTGAAGCCGAGATCCGGACAGCGCGAACGTCAGGCGGTCGAGCGTTGCGAACGCCGGCAGTCGATCGCAGCGCGCGTCGCCGACGATCACCGGCTCCCTCCGCGAGCTTCGATCGGTCGAAGCGACTTTCGGCTCACGACGGTCTTCGCATGGTGTCGCTCACCCAACCCAGCGGCGGCGCGTTCCGGTACTCGCGAAGCGGTGCGCCGCGTCCTGCGTGACGATCTCGCGGACACGTTCGAGAGCGTCGCGCCAGGTCGCTTGCGCAAACCGCGCTGCGTGGACGAGCGGGCGCGACGAGATCAGCGGCGGCGTGCAGCGTCGGTCGCTGAGTCACGCTGTTCGGCGGCGCGTGCGCCCGACGTCGGAACGGGAAGCCACCTCGGGACCCGCTCGCAGTACTCTTCATACGTCGAGCCGAAGCGCCGCCGCAGCTCAGGTTCCTCGACTCGAACCACGGCGACGTGAAAGTAGGCGAGCAGGAGCAGCGGCACGCCCACGTCCACGGCACGCAACGGGGCACAGAGCAAGCCCACGCCCAGCAACAGCACGATGCCTGCCAGGTAGATCGGATGCCTGATGTACCGAAATGGCCCATCCGTGACGGGCCTGCTCGCTCCGCGACGTTCGCCCCGCGCGAGCGCCGCGCTACCCCAGAAATGGAGAACCAAGCCGGCGAGGACGATGCCTCCGCCCAGCCAACCGATGGCATCCGTGCGCACCGTGACGACAGTCGCCCCGTCGGGCTTCTGGAGATACGCCCAGCCCGCGGCGGCTCCCAGCCAAATCACGGAGCGAAGCGCGGTGTTGATCCAGGACTGTGGGCTCACGCTATTCCCCACCGGCGAGAACGCGTCTCGTCGCCTGATTTTACGGCCTGTTTCGAGGGTGAGAGGCAACTCCTTCCCACCCCAGACGATTACGGCGTGTCACGCCGCGGCCGCTCAGGCTGCATCCGTCGTGTCCGCAGACGTTCTACACAGGCTTGGGGCGCGAACGGGAACTCGAAAACACGACCTTCAGGTCTATCGCGCGCACGAACAGGCCAAGGACCGTCTCATCGACATGAGCCGCGCGCCGCAGCGACACGAGCACGGGACAGCCGGTGCGTCGGCTCCATTTGGATGTTAGGCCTCGGAGTTCCCAAGCCCCGACCAACGGCGAACTGCGGCCTCGACAGTACTGAGTTGCTGCGAATTCAAGCTGCCGAGTGCTCGCAGCGATTTCGCATGCGGAATCGTGACGAGGTCCTGCACGTCGAACACGCCCGCCTTCAGGAACCCACGGACACGGCAGCCTCGAACTGAGTACCGCGCGCACTCGTCGTGTGGGGGACGAGCGTAGCGAGCGCCCGGTCCGCGTCGATGGCCTCAACGCTGATCACCAGAGCCGGCCGAACCTCGGCCGCCATGCCCAGATCGACGAGCCACACTTCACCCCGCCGCGGTCCCTTCACCGACCGTGCTCACGTGCGTCGAGATCTCGAAAGAGCCGATCCGCAGCCGCAGTCAGGTCCTCATCGGTCGGAAGATCGTGTGGCTCAGACCGGGCGCGGCGAAGCAGTTCCGCGAGCACTTCCTCGCGCTCCGCCGCCGGCAACGCCTCGAACCGATGGACCAACTCCTTCACAGCCTGAGTCATGACTTGAGGCTACTCCAAGACGATCTCGAATCACGCCTGCTGTTGTTTCCGAGGCCCAACTACTTGTTGTGGAGTAGACCGGCCACGCCTCCGGGCGTCCATTCACGAGGGCCGTCCTCGAGCAGGTGTGTCGCGAACGAGTGCCGGAACCTGTGTGGGCCGACACGCTTCGTGATGCTCGCCTTTCGTGCCGCATGGGACATTCACACCATCGGCATTCCTGGCCAGACAACCAAGGACAAGGACAACCGGCGCATTCCCTTCGATCCGAACGGCCGCCTCCGCGGCCGTCCTGAGTCGACGCGGAACACTTGGACCGAAACGCCACGAGACGAAGCGTGCGAAGCCTGGCGCCCGCGTCGATCGCACGAAGCTCCACGAGATCGATCTGCATGGGCACGATCGTCGGCACGAAGGCGCCTGCCCGTGGCCGACGGCGTCGATATCCGCGTCATCCAGTTGATGCTCCGACACGCCAGCGTTCAGCAGACACAGCGGCATCTGGACGTGACCGACGAGGAGCTGCGCAATGACCCGGAGGTCAACTGGAAGCGACGGACGCTCGAGGCGGTCGCGGGAGGTCAGAATGCGTGACGAAGTGTCACACCAGTGTCACACCTACATACGAACACTGGCGCGCCCGGCAGGACTCGAACCTGCGACCCCCGGCTTAGAAGGCCGGTGCTCTATCCGGCTGAGCTACGGGCGCACGGCGCCATTGTACGGGACGCCGTCGTGCCCCCATGCGACGTGGCGTCGCCCGCCCGCATGCGACGTGGCGTCGCCCGCCGACATGCGACGTGGCGCCGCCCGCTCCCATGCGACGTGCCGTTGCCCGCGCGCCACGGCGAGACGTGACCGCCGTCCGCGCGCCATACGGCGAAACGCGGCGTCGCCCAGTCCTCGCGCTCGGTGCTGCAGGTGAATCAGCGTCGCTGGCGGATGCGGCTGTGGGCGTCCGCGGCGAGCACCCGCGCCATCACGCTCGACACGACGGCGTCGCATCGCGCATGGCCGAACGTGAACGCGCTCGTCGCCGCGTCGCCCACGCGATCGGCGAGGGCCTCACGCAACTGGTGCCGTGCGCGAGAAAACCTCGTCCGCACCACCTCTTCGCTCACGCCGAGCACCTCGGCGGTCTCGGCCGTGTCGAGCCCTTGCACCTGCCGGAGCACGAACACTTCCCGGTAGCCATCGCCGAGCGCGTCCACGGCCGCCTCGATCAGCCGGCGCAGCTCGACGCTGAACGCATGTCGTTCGGGATCGGGCGTCGAGGTGACGGGCATGATCGTCCCCGCGGAGTCGTCGTCGAGCGACGTGTAGCGGCCGCGACGGCGCACGCGCGCGAGCGCGTCGTACACGGCGATCTTCGTGAGCCAGGTCGAGAACTTCGCGCGGCCGTCGAACTGCGCGAGGTGCGTGTAGGCGTTGACGTAGGCGGCCTGCATCACGTCCTCGGCCTCGCGCTCGTCGCGAAGAATGGCGCGCGCCGCGCGGTACACCTGCTCGTTGTGCCGGCGCATCAGCACTTCGAACAGCGCGACGTCGCCGCCGATCACCCTGGCGACGACGTCCTCGTCGGAGAGCGGGGTCGACGGATCGGAGAGGACGGCAGGCGCAGGCATCTCGGGCTCCTTCCCTACAGAGTCGGCACGAGGCAAAGCGTGACAACCGATCCCGGCTGTCACGTTCCGTCCGGCGAGATCTCGATTATGACGGAGGCTCACCACATGGATGCTCGACTCTCGGCTCGTTTCCGTGCCCTGCACATCGCGCTCGGCCTGACCGCCACGCTGGCGGGGCTGGACAAGTTCTTCAACCTGCTCGCCGACTGGGGCAGTTACGTGAGCCCCACGGCCGCGGCGCTCCTGCCGATCTCGATCCCGGCGTTCATGGCCGTGGTCGGCATCGTGGAAGTCGCGGTCGGCATCATGCTGCTCGGGCTCGCGCCGCGGATCGGCGCCTACGTCGCGAGCGCCTGGCTGCTCTTCGTGAGCGTCAACCTCGTCCTCGGCGGGCACTTCGACGTCGCGGTGCGCGACGTGGTCATCTCGATCAGCGCGCTGACGCTCGCGCGCGCCGTGGAGCTCGGCGCGTCGGCCACGTCGCTCGTGACCCACGGCCTCGCGCACACGCCGGCGAGACTGTCGCCGCGGTGAGCCGGGCCTGGCAGCCGAGGCGGTCCGGGACGCCGGACCGCCAGCGGGAGGCGCGCGCCATCGATGAATCGATGATCGCAGTCACGACTTCCCTGCCTGGCTGCCGTACTCCCAATCGTACGGCACGCCGGTCTCGCCCAGGACGAACGAGACGAGATCGGCGAAGCGGGACTCGGCACGGACGTCGTTCGCGAGGATGAGCACGCAGCGCTGGCGCCGTTCCACGCAGACGAGCGTGTTGGCGGTCTGCGCGTCGTGACCTCCCTTGAAGAACCCGGGGCCCTGCGGTCCATCGAACACGATCACGCCCAGCCCCGCCGCGAGATCGCGGCGGCGCTGCTCGATGGGCAGCTCCATGCCGAACGTCGGGAACTGGTGCGCGGTCGTGATCGCCACGCCGGGCTTCGTCAGTTCGGCCCGCGCTGCCGGCGACAGGCCGTCGCCGCGGACGAGCGCTGCCGCGAACTTCGACAGATCGTCGATGGTCGTGTCCATCGAGCCCGCGACGCGCACGTTGGATCGTTCATCGTGCTCGACCGCTTGGCCGTCGTCTCTCCAGCCATCGGCGAGGTTGGGCCGAAAGTCGGACCGCCACTGCAGGCTGGTGCGCGTCATGCCGAGCCGCGCGAAGATGCCGTCGGTGAGCGCCTTGACGTCCTCGCCGAGCCCCTTCGCCCGGCTCCCGTGCTCGATCACGAACTGCAGCAGACTGAAGCCCTCGCCGGAGTAGCTGAAGCGCGAGCCCGGATCGAAGTGAATCCGCAGCTTGCGGTCCGGCTCGACGAACCAGAAATTCTCGAAGCCGGTGGAATGGGTGAGCGCCATTCTCGCCGTGATCCGGCGCCAGCGATCGTCGCCCGCCAGGTCGCGATAGGGGCCGTACTTCGCGAGGTGCGCATCGCCGTCGCCGTACTCGGTGAGCGGCCGGTCGAGGTACGAAGCCAGGGGCGCGTCGAGACCGAGGACGCCGCGATCCACGAGCGTCAGCGTGGCGTACGCCATCACGGTCTTGGTCAACGACGCGCCGTACATCACGGTATCGGTCTGCAGCGGCTCGTTCTTCGCATTGCGAACGCCATGGGCCCACACGCCTGCGACCCGCCCCTCATCGATCACGGCCATGGCGATGCCGTTCGCGTGAGCCTCCGCCATCGCCGCGCGCATCCGCGCCTCGATCGCCTGAAGCGACGGCACGGGGTCAGGCGAGCCACACGCCGCGAAACATCCGAGCAGGGCCAAGACTCTCAGTCGCATCCCGCCTCCTCCGCGTCGTGTGCATCGTACTCCGCGACGACCTCGGGCACGCTGGTCATCACGGTCCGGCATCGTATCGAACGTGGAGGCCGATCGGCACGGAGCCGCGTCAGCGGCCACGTGCTCGCACCGCGTCCGCTGCGTCGACCTGCCGGGCCGTTCGGTGACGGACGAGTCTGATCCTCAACACCGCCACTGGCATCATCGACGACCGCAGCTCGCACTCCAACGAACGCCTCGCGCGATGGCGATGATGACGACGGGCAGGATCTCGCCGTCGCGGGTTGCCGCGTTGCCAACATTGCCCAGGCGCGGCCTCACTCCCGCGAGCGCACGGGGCGCTGGGCACGCGGCGACACGCTCTGGCTTCAGCAGGTGCGGCGGCCGGCACGTGGTTTGCTCAACCGCGATCACATGGACGTTCGTCGTGCCGTCGACAGCGCGCGAGCCGCCGGCCTGCACTACGCCACCGACAACGAACCAGGACTCGCGCGGGAACGGCGAGGCCAGCAGTTCGTCTACCGGCGGCCCGACGGACGGCTCGTGCGAGACGCCGCGACGCTCGAACGCATCCGCGGGCTCGTGGTCCCGCCCGCGTGGACCGGCGTCTGGATCGCCCTCGATCCGCAGGCGCACCTGCAGGCGACAGGCCGCGACGCCGCCGGACGAAAGCAGTATCGATATCACTCGTCGTGGACGGCCATCCGCGACTCGACCAAGTACGAGCGGCTGCTCGCATTCTCGCGTGCGCTGCCCGCGATCCGGCGCCGCATCGCGCGCGACATCCGCCGCACGCCGCTCTCGCGCGATCAGGTGCTCGCGACGGTCGTCAGCCTGCTGGAGCGCACCTCCATGCGAATCGGCAACGCGGAGTACGCGCGAGCCAACGGATCGCACGGCCTCACGACGCTGCGCGACGCGCACGTGCGCATCCGCGGCCGGCGGATGCGCTTCCGATTCCGCGCGAAGAGCGGGGTGCTCCAGACGATCGACGTCGAAGATGCGCGGCTCGCGGGCATCGTGCGCCGGTGTCAGGATCTGCCGGGCCAGACGCTGTTCCAGTACCTCGACGATCGGCACGCCATCCGGACGCTCTCGTCGTCGGATGTGAATGCGTACTTGCGGCACATCGCGGGCGACGGCTTCACGGCCAAGGACTTCCGGACGTGGACGGGGACGCTCGTTGCCGCCTCTGCTCTCGATGCGATCGGCGTGGCGCCGACCGCGGCCGCCGCCGCGCGCCACGTCGTGGCGGCCGTGGACAAGGTCGCGGGCGTGCTCGGCAACACGCGCGCCGTCTGTCGCAAGTGCTATGTCCACCCTGCCGTCTTCGACGCGTACGCGCGAGGCCTCACGATCGGCAGCGTCGCGGCCGTGGCCGCGAACGGCTCGGCCGGCAACCTGCACGCGGCCGAAGCGCGGCTCGTTGCCCTGCTCCGCCGCGCCGCGCGGTTGCCGTCGCTGAACGGCGCACGGAAGGCCGCACGGGCGGCCTGAAGACAGGCCGCCCGCACACGCGTAACGGCGGCGCGTCAGTCGCGTCTCCTGAGCGCGTCGACGATCGCCGCACCACCGCCACCAATCGCCGCGCCGATGAGCGCGCCCTTCTTGCCCCCGGCCAGAGCGCCGATGCCCGCGCCCGCGCCGGCCGAACCGCCGATCACGAGCGCCCGCTTCTGCCATGACGTCCGCTGAGGCGCCCGCACGGCCGTGCGGCGCTGCGAGATGGGGCGCGCGGAGGCGAGCTCGTGCGACGAGACGCGGCTCAGGCCTGACGGCGGATCGATGAGAGGTTCGGCCACGCGAACGGCGCGTGCCGCCGCAGCCGGCGCGCTCGCGGCGGCGTACACGGCAGGCGCGGCCGGCTCGGGCACGCACTCGAGCGCCACGCGCGGCGTACCGTCCGCAAGCGACTGCCGCACCTCGGCGCGATGCCCTGCGCCGCACGAGACCGCGACGTCCGCGGCGCGCGGCGTTGCAGAAAACGCGTGGCGCGACGACACGGAGACCCCACCCACGATTGCGGCCACGGCCGCGACAACGGCGAACGACAAACCCTGATTGATGCGTGTCATGACGAACCTCGGTGATCGGGAGGGACGCTTCACCGAGGATCAACGAGCGTGCCAGCGCTCGTACGAGGTCGCGACGCGATCGCGGGACGGCTGTCGCCGCCGGGCGGCACCGCCGGCGGATGCCGCGTCATCCGACGAGGACGGAAGATGGCGGCCGTGTCGAGCGGCGCGCGCACGGCGCCCGCTCTTGGCGGCGGCGCGCCGGTCTTTTCACTCCGAGCCGTCGCCGCGGCTCTCACTCGGAGCCGTCGCCGCGGCTCACGTCGACGTACCGGTACTCGGCGTCGCGCGTCACGTCCATCCGCCACGGCCGGCAACAGACCTCGCAGTCATGGACGAGCGTGCCCATCACGTCGGGCTCGAGATAGACGGTGACCCGCTCGCCGCAGTACGGACACTGGACGACGAACTCGGTCTCGTCAGGATCGAGCATCGGCACGGCGCGCCGGCTCCTGCTGCGTCAGACAGTGCAGCGTCCCCTGTCCCCAGACGAGATCCGACGCGTGGATCCCGACAACCTGCCGATCGGCGAACAGATCGGCGAGCGTCTGCAGCGCCACGCGATCGTTCGGATCGTTGAAGGTCGGCACCATCACGACGCCGTTGGCGACGTAGAAGTTCGCGTAGCTGGCCGGCAGGCGCTCGGTGTACATGAACATCGGCGCCGGATACGGCAGTTCGACGATGCGCAACGGGCCGACGAGCGGATCGCGGCCGGCGAGCTCGAGGCGGCGCAGGTTGTCGAGGGATCGGGCGTGATTGGGATCCGCGGCATCGCGCTCGACGGCGACCACCACCGTGTCGCGCGACACGAAGCGCGCCACGTCGTCGACGTGCCCGTGCGTGTCGTCGCCGAGGCAGCCCTCGCCGAGCCAGATCGTGCGCCGAATCCCGAGCCACTCGGCGAAGAGCCGCTCGTAGTCCTCGCGCGCGAGACCGGGATTGCGCACCTGGACGTCGCTCAGCAGCCACTCCTCGGTGACGAGCAGCAGGCCGTCGCCGTTCACCTCGATTCCGCCGCCTTCGAGCACGAGACGTTCGCCTCCGGATCGGCACGGCTCGACGCGCGGCAGGCCGGTGATCCGCTCGACCGCGGCGCCCACCTGCTGATCGAGCCGCCAGTTGTCGTACTTGGCCCAGCCGTTGAACGCCCAGTTCACGAGCACGACGTCGCCAGATGGCGTCAGCACGCCGGTCGGCGCGCTGTCGCGCAGCCACACGCGATCCGTCGGCACGACGTGCAGGCGGACGTGCGCGGGGTCGACCGCATGCGCGGCCAGACACGCGCGCGCATCGGCCGCGACGGCCTCCGCTGCGCAGAGGACCTCGACGATCTCGTGCCGTGAGAGCACGCGCACGATCTCGGTGTAGACCCAGGGAATGGCGGCCAGCTTGCCCGGCCAGTCGGGCTCGTGGTGCGGCCAGGCCACCCACGTGGCCCGGTGCGGTTCCCACTCCGCCGGCATGCGGAGCGGGGGAACGGGACGAGTCATGCGCCGAGGTATCTCCGGAGGATCGGTGCGTAGGCGTCGATGCGGCGATCGCGCAGGAAGGGCCAGTGGCGCCGCTGCCGCTCGGCGATCGCCGGATCGCAGGTCGCGATCAGCACCGCCTCGTCCTCGCCGGCCGACGCGACGATCCGTCCGGCCGGATCGGCCACGAACGAGTGGCCGAAGAACGTGATGCCGTCGGTGCCGGGCTCGCTCTCGTGTCCGACGCGGTTCGCCGCCGCGACGTAGACGCCGTTGGCGATGGCGTGCGATCGCTGGATGGTGCGCCAACTGTCGAGCTGCGCCGCCCCGGCCTCGTCCCTCTCCGCCGGATGCCAGCCGATCGCCGTCGGGTAGAAGAGCACGTCGGCGCCGAGCAGCGACGTGATGCGCGCGGCTTCCGGATACCACTGGTCCCAGCAGATCAGCACGCCGATCGTCGCGTAGCGTGTACGCCACACGCGGAACCCCGCGCCGGCGGCCTCGTCGGCCGGCGCGCCGGACGGCGGCGTATCGCCGGGCGTGAAGTAGAACTTCTCGTAGTAGAGCGGATCGTCCGGGATGTGCATCTTCCGGTACGTCCCGAGCAGCTGCCCGTCCGCATCGATCACGGCGGCCGAGTTGCGGTACACGCCCGCAGCCTCCCGTTCGAAGAGCGGCACGACGAGCACGATCGCCAGCTCCCGGGCGATCGCCTGCATCTTCGCGGTGGTGGGTCCAGGGATCGGCTCCGCGAGATCGAAGCGGTCTGTCTCTTCCGCCTTGCAGAAGTAGGGCGCGTTGAACAGCTCCTTGAGGCACACGACCTGCGCGCCCTGGGCCGCGGCCTGGCGGATCAGCCGCTCGGCGCGCGCCTCGTTGGCCGCGAGGTCGGCGGTGGCGTGATCCTGGATCACGCCGATCGTGAACGGCGGGCGCGCCATGGCTTCCCATTCTAGCGCGCGGGTCGCGATTGACCCCGGCGCCCGCGCGACGGACAATGTCGGCTCGTCCCACAGGAGCCGACCATGGATCGCGACGACAGCCGCAGAGTCGATCGACGTGATTTCTTCAAGACCGCCGGCGCAGGCCTCACTGCGGCCGGCGTGATGATGACGCCTCGAGAGCGCGCCCTCGCGCAGCGTTTCTCCGAACAGGCGCGGTTCGACCGCATGGCCGGCTGCACGTGGCCCATCCGCAGCCTGTTCAAGACGCGCGCGCAGGCTGGTCGCGGTGGGGCGGCGGGCGGTGCCGGCCGCGGCGGGGCGGCGGGAGCCGGGCGCGGCGCCGCAGGAGCCGCGGGCGCGCCGGCCGGAGGACGCGGCCGGGCCGCGGGTGCCGGCGCAGCGCCGCCGGCCGACTCGGCGAACCAGGCCGCCAACCCGATCCCGCCGATGCCGGCCAATCGCGATCAGACGCCGACCGCCGAGATGAAGCGGAAGTACGGCGAGATCACGATGCTCGACTTCCCGCAGTGGACGAAAGACAACTTCCCCGGCGTGACGAAGATGGACCTCTTCTCGGGCCTCTTCGGCGACGTCACCGACGACAGCCAGTTCATCACCGCGCAACAGGGCGGTGGCGGCGGCGCGGGCTTCGACCCGATGAGCCCGTCGGGGCGCAAGTGGCTCGACGAGCTCGCCAACGTCCTCGTGAAGACCGGCACGAAGGTGCAGCACGTCTCGAACAACGCGCCGTTCGCGCTGGCCGACTACGGTTCGCCCGAAGCCGACGCGCGCCGCAAGGCGGGCGTCGCGATGGCCAAGCGCTGGCTGGAAGGCTGCAAGGTGCTCGGCCCGGTGTCGATGCGGATGAACTCGCCGCAGGCCTTGGGGCCGTCCATCCGGCCCAACGCGATTCCCCGCGCCGGCGACGGCTACCCGCGCAACATCGACATCATCCCGCTGATGGAAGCGGCGATCGAGTCGTACAAGGAGATGGCCGACTTCGGAGGCAAGCTCGGCATCGCGGTGACGTTCGAGAACCACTGGGGACTGGCCGCCGACCCGATGAACCTGCGCATCATGGTCGACACGATCAACCACCCGTACTGCGCCGTCACGCCCGACTTCTGCAACTGGGAGCACGAGTACATGCTCTTCAACGGCCTCAAGGCTGTCCTGCCCTACACGATCTCGAACGTCCACGCGAAGTACTGGGATCGCTGGGGCGACAAGAACGACGTGCAGCGATCGGTGCGGATCATGCTCGCCGGCGGCTTCAAGGGAACGTTCGCGCTCGAGTACGAGGCGGGACCGATCGACAACGTGGCCGGCGCGAAGTACCTCTACAAGGAAGTCCTCGCCGCGCTCACGACCGCGGACGTGTAGAGCCCACTGGCGCTGACGCACTGACGGACGACGATTCCGGCGATCGTCACTCCGTCAGCGCGGCGACGACGTCTCGCGCCCCGGCCATGAAGGTGCAGCGTCCCGTCTCCGGCAGGATCGCCGCCGGAATCTCGGACCAGCTCTCGATGCTCCACATGTCGGGCGCGATCGCCTGGCCGGGTGGGACGGCGGCTGGGCCGTAGAGGTCGCGGAGCTGCCGCGCGATCCGCCGGCCGAAGGCGCAGTCGTCGCCGGTCGGCGGCCCGGCCGGCCAGAGAATGATCGAGAACGTCATGCCCCGGCCGCGCGTCGCTTCGCCGAGACGCACGATGTCCGCGGGCGTCCAGGCCGGGATGTTCCAGTCGTGGTCCAGCTCGAAACCGTCGAGCGGCCGCGCCCCGCTCGTCACCGCGGCGGCGTTGACATCGCCGATGAACGAGATCAGCGCATCGGCCGAGCGATACGGGTAGGCCTCCTGCAGAATCAGCCGGAGGCCGGGAAACGCCCGCTGCGCCAGCGACATCCACTCGGCGGTCTCGGCCACGACCTCCGCGTACGTCAGCGGCGACTCGCTGGTCGACGTCCAGGGCTCCTGCAGGAACACCACGCTCAACGGCGCGCCCAGGCGAATCAGGCGCCGAAACTGCGGCGCATCCTTCGCGAACAGCGCCGCGGCGTCCGTGACGCCATCGTTGATCACGCCGGCTTCGACCGTGAGCTGAAGCCGCTGCCTGCGCATCGCCCTGAAGCACGCGGTCAACTCGTCATCGCCGAGCGCGGCAATCCCGATCGTCGATCCGAAGTACAACGTGCGATTGCGGACGTCCGGCCACTCGTCACCCTGCAGGCACGCCTCCAGGAATCCCGATGGGTCGTTCTGGAACGTCGTCGGAACGACGTGCAGCGCGGGCGCGCCGCGACGAGGCAGGTCGATCACGAAGTGTCCCGTCGCGAGGCCGCTCACCGGCCGGCTGCCGGCGAACGCTCTGGCCCGCACGGTCGTGCTGCGAGCGATCAGGATCGGCACATCGAAGACGGCTGACGCGGCGGTGGGGATCGTGCCGTCGGTCGTCGCGCGGATCGTCGCGCCCGCCGTCGCGCTCGCCGAGAGCCAGAGGACGTTCGCATAGCGGCCCGAGACGTGATCGAACGCCGGCGCGGGCACGATTCGAGCGCCACCCTCCATCGCGGCCGACGCCAGCAGGATGGACCACACGCCGGCGAGGCGCCATCGCCGCCCGCTCATCGCCCGGGCGGCCCGTTCAGCAGGCTCATCACGCGCGCGTGCGCCACGACGACGTCGGGCGTCTCCTGGAGGGCGCGGTGATACTCGGCGACAAACGGCCCGTCGGCGTCGTGGAGCAGATGACGGACGCGCTCGAGGTACGTGTCCCCCTGGGCCGCGTCGAGCGGGGCGCTCTCGTCGGCGAGCCGCTCGTCGATCTGGACGATCGCCGTCGCGAGCGGGCTCAGCCATCGGAACCACAGATCCTCGAGCACGAGGCGCAGCGCCGCCTGTGCGCCTTCGATGCGGCCGTTCGCCCGCTCGTAGCGCTGGCGCTCGGCGTCGATCAGCGTCTTGTGCAGGGCGAGCAGGGCGTCACGCACGGCCCGGACGCGCGCCACGGCGAGCGCGCGCTCGATCAACACGGACTGGGGGAGGTCATCGGCCACGAACCATTATCGAACCGACGGGGCCATTCCGAGCTTTTCACGCGCGGGTATACTCGCGCGCGTGCGGTGCCCCGTGCGTCCGCTCGTGCTGCTGGCGCTGCTGGCCGTGGTGCACACGTGGCCGCTGTCGGTGGCGCCGGCGTCGCGATCGCTCAACCACCATGCGGACGCGCAACTGCTCGAGTGGACGTTGAGCTGGATTGCCCGCGCGATCGTGCAGCAGCCGGCGCATCTGTTCGACGGGAACATCTTCGCGCCGGAGCCGCACGTGCTCGCGCTGAGCGATCCGATGATCGTCCCGGGGTTGATGGGCGCGCCGGCCCGGTGGCTCGGCGCGTCGCCGGTGCTCACGTACAACCTCGTGCAGATCGCCGGGCTGACGCTCACGGCCTGGGCGGCGTGGTTCGTCGCCTGGCGGTGGACCGGCTCGAGTGGCGGGGCCCTCGTCTCCGGCGCGCTCGTGCCGTTCAACGTCCACGTGCTGGCGCGCGTCGCGCACGTGCAGGCGACGCACGCGTGGGGCCTGCCGCTCGCGCTGTACTTCGCGGATCAGTTGATCGAGCGGCCGACGTCGAGCGCCGCGATTCGGCTCGCCCTCGTGATCGCCGCGACGGCGGCGACGTCGCTCTACGGCCTCACGTTCGCGTGCGTGATCGTCGGCTTCACGGCGCTTGCCGGCAGCAGCCGATGGCGCCGCCTGCTCGCGATCGCAGCCGCAGGCCTCGCCGGCATCGTCCTGGCCCTGCCGGTGCTCTGGCCGTACGTCCAGCTCGGACGCGCCGGCGCGACGCGTCCCCTCGACGTCGTCGCCGCATTCTCGGCGAAGCCGGCCGCGTACGTGACCGGCAACAGCCGGTGGTACGTCTGGCTGACGGGATCGGCGGCCAGCGATGAGCTGCAGGTGCTGTTCGCAGGCGTGACCGCGCTCGCGCTGGCGGCCGTGGGCGTTTTCGCGTCGAGACGCGACGTGCGGGCGGGTGCCGGTTCCGAACCGATCGCGTCCGAAGCGCGGCGCACCGTGAGACGCCGGATCGTGACGCTGCTGCTCATCGGCAGCGCCGGAGTGCTGCTGTCGTTCGGCCCGGCGACGCCGATCTATCGCTGGCTGTACGACGTGGCGCTGCCGCTGCGCGGTCTGCGCGCCGTCTCGCGCTTCGCCATCCTGTACCTCATGGCCGTCGGGCTGCTCGCCGGCTTCGGCGTGGCGTGGCTGACACGCCTGGCCCGGCCGCGCTGGCTGCGCCTGTCGATCGCGCCGGTGGCGCTGGCGCTCGTCACGCTCGAGTCGTGGACCGGCCCCATCAAGACGGAGCCGTTCACCGGCGTGCCGCCGATCTACTCGGTGCTCGCGGATCGACCGGCGCCCGTGATGCTCGTCGAAGTCCCGTTCTTCCCCGCCGACGCCGTGTTCGAGAACGCCGAGTACGTGTTGAACGCCACCGCGCACTGGCGGCCGGTGATGAACGGCTACAGCGGCGCGACGCCGGCGTCCTATCGCCGCCGCGCGGAGGCGTTCTGGTACTTCCCGCGCGATTGGGCGATCGACGCCATGATCCAGGAAGGCGCCACGCACGTCATGGTGCACCTCGATCGGTTCGACGAACGAGACCGGCAGGACATCGCGCAGGCGCTTCCGAAGCGCGCGGACCTCCGGCTCGTCGCGTCAGACGCGCGGGGACACCGGCTGTACGAGATCGTCAGGCCGTGAGAGCAGAGGCCGAGGGCCCCGGCGTGCGAGAGCGTCGACGTGCGAAGGGGCGAGGAGTGGGGTGAGTGACGGGGATCGAACCCGCAACCACCGGAGCCACAGTCCGGTGCTCTACCATTGAGCTACACTCACCACGCGGGTGACCGAACGTTCAGTTTACGACACCCGCGACGCGTTCAACAACGCGTCGCGATGCGGCCGCCACCAGGCCGCTATGGCAGGCGCCTGAACGTCTGGCGGATCGCGGCCTGATTCTGCTGCGCATCCGCCGCCCAATCGCCGTGGCTCGAGAGATCGATCTCCTTCAGGAGCTCGTCCAGGGTCTTGCCGGCTTTCTTGCCTGCCGAGACCTTCGCCCACAAGTCCTTCAGGAACGCGCTCTGGCGGCGGAGCGTCTCCACGTCGCCGATCGCGCCATGTCCGGGGACGACGGTCTTCACGTTCCACTGCGCGATGTCGAGCAGCACGTCCGACCAGTGCGGCACGTCCGCATCGCGGTCGCCGACGTTGTTGCCGAACTTCCAGTTCACGACGAGATCGCCTGTGAAGACGATCGCCTCGGCGGGAAGGTAGCCGACGGCATCGCCGATCGTGTGCGCCGGGCCCACGCGCCTCATCTCCAGCCTTCGCGCTCCATCGTCGATCGCCATGAGCTCACCGAACGTGATCGATGGCGCCTGCAGGCGATAGGGCGCCAGGTTGTACTGCTGGTTCCGGCTCATGCTGGTCCACTCGCCCTGCCCCTTCGTCTTCAGCTCGTCCGCGCAGCCCTGCGAGCAGATGACGGTGACGCCCTGGTCGACGAGCAGGCTGTTCCCCTGCGTGTGGTCCCAGTGGTAATGCGTGTCGAACGCATACCGAATGGGCTTCGCCGTGGTCTTCTTGATCTCCGGCAGGGCCGCCTGGATGCCCCACGGCGTGTTGGCGTCGATGACGACGACGAAGTCCTTGAACTCGATCCAGCCGGTGTTCGCGGGCTGGCGGATGTCCTTGTCGCCCTGCCGCATCCAGACGCCGGGCGCGAGCTGGTGGACGGTGCCGACCTGCATCTCGACGCCGCGCAGGTGCGCGGCGGCGGCGAGGACGACGAGCGCGCCAAGGGCGATGAGCCTGTGCATGGCGCGGTTCTACGCCTGCCGGGGGTCACGAGTCAACTGCCCGGCGTCCGCGTGTCGGCGTGCCCGGCGTGGGCGACGCGGCGTTACGTCGTTACTGGAAGTTGAGCTGCGGCGGGCGAGCGGCGTCGCTGATCATGATGGCGACGAGCGCCGCGCTGACCCAGAGGGCGAGCTGCAGGAGGAACAGCGTGAGGGGGCCGACGCGATGGCGCCAGGGCTGCTGGAGGGCCACGACCCAGAGCCCGCTCGCGATGGCCCACCCCGTGACCCTCGCGACCTCGATCGACACCCAGCGGCTGAGCGTGTCGGGCACGAGCACGAGGACGGCCGTCATCACGAGCCACATGAGGACGTTGGCCGCGACGAACCGCCAGGCCGATCGCCGTCGAGTCATTTCGCCGCGAACCCCATGCAACACCGTATAATCGCCGCGTGCAACCGCCGGCCTCGCTCAAGGCCCTGGCCGATCCGATCTACGAGGCGTTCTACGGCCTCAGCGACCAGCCGTTCGCGATCACGACGGACCCGAAGTTCTTCTATCTGAGCACATCGCACCAGTTGGCGTTCAGCGAGCTCTTGAACGGGCTGCGCCGCCGCGAGGGCATGCTGCTGCTCACCGGCGAAACCGGCACGGGGAAGACGACGCTGTGCCGTGCGGTGCTGGAGTCGCTTGGACAGCGGACGTTCGGCGCGATGATCCTGAACCCGTACATGTCGGGCGCGGAGGTGTTCCGGCTCATCCTCCGCGACTTCGGTCTCGTCTCGCACGAGGAGCTGCGACGAGGCGTCCTCGCATCCGCCGACGTGTCGCAGTTGCTCGACACGCTCGAAGGCTTCCTCCGGTCGCTCGCGGCGCTCGATAGCCACGCGGTCATCGTGCTGGACGAAGCCCAGTCGGTCGCGCCGCAGGTGCTCGACCAGATTCGCATTCTCACCGCGCTCGAGCAGGACAACCGCCGGCTCGTGCAGGTCATCCTCTGCGGCCAGCCCGCGCTGCTCGAGACGCTCAAGAGCGAGCCGCTGCACGCGCTGAACGAGCGCATCACCCGGCGCGTGACGTTGAAGCCGCTGCAGCCGGGAGAGGTGCATGCCTACATCCAGCACCGGCTGGCGATCGCGGGCGGCTCGAAGGCGGTGAGCTTCGACGACACGGCGACGAAGATCATCGCGGAACTGTCGCACGGGCTGCCGCGGCGCATCAACGTGCTCTGCGATCGCGCGCTCCAGGAGGGCCGCGTCGAAGGCGCGGCGGTCATCACCGCGGATCTCGTGAAGCGCGGCGCGCGCGCCGTCGCCGGCGCGCACGAGCCGGTACACGTCAGCGTGCCGGAGACGTCGGCGCGACGGCCCGCGCGGGCCGAATCGGCCGAACGCGCCGCGCCGCCGGCTGTTGCGGCCCCGACGCCGACAGCCGCCAGCGTGCCGGCGCCGGCCGACGCCTCACCCGCAGCGTCCTCGGCCGCACCGACCCGGACACCGGACGCCGAGCCGGCCGCGGCACAGCCGCGTCCGGCCGCGACCACGCCTGGCGTGTTTCCGGCTGAGCTCGGCGACCAGCCTGGCCTCACCTTCGGCCAGGCGCCACCGCCACCGCGCGGGAAGGGCCGGCTCGTCGTCGGGGCCGTCGTGATCGCCGCGCTGGCGGCGCTGGCGGCCTACGGCTGGTACGCGTTCCGAGTGACGGAAGAGACCGCGCAGCCGCCGGCGCCGGCCGCACCGACGCTCGATCGAGGGACGCCCGCGGAGCCGAATCCTGTGCCGCCGCTCGACCAACCGGCCGCGCCCGTGCCCGGCACGGGTGGCGGCGCCGGTCAGAGCGGGAGCGGCGTGTCGGCCACGCCGCGCGCGCCGGCCGTTTCACCCGCTTCACCGACCACGCCGGCGACCCCGCCCGCCACTACGCCCGCGGTGCCCGCCTCAGGCGAGCTCCCAGGCAATCCCAACCAGGTCAACTGAGACGCCGCCGCGCTTCGGTCCGACGCTGACCTCCTCGGCGCCATCCGCCTTGGGCGTCACGACCAGGCGTTGCGTGCGCGCGAGCCAGCGATCGAAGCTCTTCGCCCATCGTGTGAAGGTCTTCAGCTCCATGGCGCCGGCCGGAAGCGGCAGGTAACTGCCTGGCCGCGGCGCCTCGTGGAGCAGATGATCGGGCATGACGCCCGTCGGCACAGCGGCATCCCAGTCGACGATGCGGCCGACGTTGTCCAACGGGAGCAGGAACGCGACCTGCCTCGATTCGTTGAACTTTCGTCTCGCGCCGCCGAAGTGGATGTGGGCCGCGCCGTAGAGCCTCGGGGTGTACACCCCGGTCTGGACGGTCACAGGAAGAAAGAACTGCGGAATCTCGGGCACGCCGAGCGGCCGAGCCGGCCCGGCCAGTGCCGCCTTCTCGTGTGTGGCCACCGCTCAAGATGCTAGTTCGAGCGGGTGGCCCCTGTCACGCGCGCGCCCGCTTCTTGGCCGGCGCGCGAGCGGCGGCTCTGGCCGGGGGCGCCTCGGCGATCTTCGCCGCGCGTTTCTTGTCCGAAGAGACGCGCTCGAGGCTCTCGCGCAACGCGTCCATGAGATTGACCACCTTCGGCGGGGTCTCGTCGGCGGGCGTGACGACCTCGCGGCCCTCCACCTTCGCGTCGATGATGCGCCGGAGCTCGTCCTGGTACTCGTCGCGATACTGCGTGAGATCGCCCTCGCTCTCGAAGCTGCCGATCACCTGCTTCGCGAGCTTCACTTCCTCGGGCTTGATCCGCGCCGGCACCGTCTTCAACTCGTCGATGGCCGACATCGACCGCACCTCGCTGGCGTGGCGCAGCGTGAGCATCACGAGCCCGTTCTCGCGCGGCTGGATCGCGACGAGGTACTCGCGCCCATAGAGCGCCAGCTTGCCGATCGCCGCCTTGCCCGCCATGCCTTCGCGGATGACGGCGAACGCCTCGGCCGCCACCTGCCCGTCCGGCGCGAGGTAGTACGGTCTCTCGACGTACACGGGATCGATCGTGGCGGCGTCGGCGAACTGCACGATGTTGATCACGCGCGTCGATTGCGGGCGGACCTTCGCGATGTCCTCGTCCTCGACCGTGACGTAGCGTCCCTTGTCGAACTCATAGCCCTTCACGAGATCCGTGTTCGGAACCTCTTTCTGGCACACCGGACACCACTTCTTCTGCTGAATGCGGCTCCCGCATTCCCGATGGAGCTGGTTGAAGCTGATGGTGGCCGCCGCGTCCGTGGCTGGGAACACACGGACGGGGATGTTGACCAGACTGATTTTCAGAAAGCCCTTCCACGTCGACCGTGCTGCCATGGGTGCTCCGGGGACATTATCGGCTGCGGCGTGCGGAAATGTATCCGTGCACGGAAGTGCACGCGCCGAGCACGCATCCGGCGTAGGCTGTCCGCATGCCCTCCCGCTGGCGCGCGGAACCGGCGGCCATCCGTCCGATGCTCGCCTCGCTCGCGGCGCCGCCCCTCGCGCAGCCCGGCCTCGTCTACGAGCCGAAGTACGACGGCATTCGCGCGCTCGTGGACGTGCGCCCGCCGGCGCGAAAGGGCGCCGATCCTGTGGTGGCGCTCTACTCGCGCAACGGCCGCGAGAAGCACGTCCAGTTCCCCGGCATCGTCCGCACGCTGGCCGCGATGGCACGGAGGCTTCCCGGTCCGGTACTGCTCGACGCGGAGATCGTCGCCGTCGACCGGACCGGCACGCCGCTCGGCTTCCAGCACATCCAGCAGCGGATTCACTTGACGTCGCCGGCCGAGATCGAACGCGCCGAACGTCTTCAGCCAACGGCGCTGATCGCGTTCGACCTGCTGCGCGACGGAGACGAAGACCTGCGATCCGATCCGCTGGCGGCCCGCCGGCTCCGGCTCCAGGCGAGGGTCCGGCCGGACGCGCGGCAGCGCCGCTGGGTGCGGCTGAGCGAGCTCGCGGCCGACGACGGCCACGCGCTCCTCGAGCGCGCCCGCCGCGACGGCTGGGAAGGCCTCATCGTCAAGGACGGCGACTCGATCTACCAGAGCGGCAAGCGCACGCCGGCCTGGCGCAAGCTCAAGCTGCTCGAGCAGCAGGAATTCGTCGTCGGCGGCTGGACCGAGCCGCGCGAGTCGCGGGCGCACTTCGGCGCGCTGCTGGTCGGCTACTACGACGATGCGCGCCTGCGCTGGGCGGGCAGCGTGGGCACGGGGTTCGATCAGGCCGAGCTCGTGCGCGTCGGCCGGCTGCTCCGCGATCGCGAGACTCGCGAGAGCCCGTTCGCCGATCGCGTCCGCACGGCGGAGCGCGCGCACTGGGTGCGTCCCGATCTCGTCGCCGAAGTCCGGTTCACGGAATGGACGTCGGACGGGCTGCTCCGGCAGCCGGTCTATCTCGGGATGCGCGAAGACAAAGAGGCGACGTCGGTGCGACGCGAACGAAGAAGGGCAAAGGGCAGAGGGCAAAGGGCAAAGGTAAAGGGGGAAGGGGAAAGGGAGGGGAAAGGGGAAAAGGCAAAGGGAAGCGGGCCACCGCGTCATCGGAACCGGCGCGAGGTCGGGACCGGCACAGGACCGGTGATCGATCAACTGACGGCGCTGGAGGCGTCAGGCAAAGACGGCGAGATCGCGCTGCCGAATGGCGACCTGCTCCGCGTCACGAACCTCCGCAAGGTGTTCTGGCCGAAGGCCGGCCTCACCAAGGGGGACCTGCTTCGTTACTACGCGGAGGTCGCGCCGATGCTGCTGCCGGCGGTCGACGATCGGCCGCTCGTGATGAGGCGGTTTCCGAACGGTGTCGACGGGCCGGCGTTCTATCAGCAACGCCATCCCGAAGACGTCCCGCAGGGCGTTCGGCGCGCGGTGCTGCCAGCCGGCGTCGATCCGATCACCGAAGAAGGGCCTCGCGATCGGTTGATCGGCGGGTCGCTCACGACGCTCCTCTACATGGCGCAAATCGCGGCGATCTCCCAGGACCCGTGGTTCTCCAGGGTCGCCGATCCGCTGCACATGGACTACGCCGCGATCGATCTCGACCCGGGCGACGGCGCGACGTTCGCGCGCGTGCTCGACGTCGCGCGCTGGGTCAAGGACGTCCTCGATCGCTTCCGTATTCCGGCCTGGCCGAAGACGTCGGGCGCGAGCGGGATGCACATCTACATCCCGCTGCCGGCCGCGACCACCTACGACACGGGCCAACTGCTGGGTCGCATGATCGCGACGATGGTGGCGGACGAACACCCGAAGGCCGCGACCGTCGTGCGCGCCGTGCGCAGCCGCCCGCACGGCACGGTCTACGTCGACTTCCTGCAGAACATCCTGGGCAAGACGCTCGCGACCGCCTACTCGGCCCGCGCGAGCGAGTACGCCGGCGTCTCGACGCCGCTCACCTGGAACGAGGTCGAGCGCGGCGTCGATCCGCGCGACTTCACGATCGAGACGGCGCCGGCCCGATTCCGCGCGGCCGGCGATCTCTGGACGGCCTTCCGCACGGCGAAACCGGTGGACCTCGCGGCGCTGACTAGTCGGTGACGGCCTTCACGGCCTCGGCCACGGCCCGCTTCCGGCGCTTCCACGCCGCACGCAGCTTCCGGCGGGTCGCGGCCGACACGCGGAATCCCTTCGGACGGCCGCCTCGTCTCGTCCGCGTCTTGACGAAGTCGACCGCCTCGCCGGCCGTCTCGCCGATTTCGCCGAGCATCGCGCTGGCCGACTGCAGCACGTGCTGCATCTCCTTGGCGAGCTCCGCGCGCTGCTGCTTCCACTGCTCGAACCGCACCGCAATGCGGCCGAGCGCCGCGCCGACGTTCTCGGCGGTCACCCCGAGCGAATCCCTCTTACGACGTGCTTTCTTGGCCATGTATGTCTCAGGTCCTCATGTCAATGGAAAGAACGGGCGCCTAGGCCGCACCGAGGCGCACCAGTTGCCCCGAGCGGCAGGAGCGGTACACGGCGTCCACGATCTCGAGCGCCGCGTAGCCGTCCTCGCCGGCGATGGCGGGACGCCGGCCGGTCCGGATCGCCTCCGCGAAGTCCAGGAACTGCCGTTCGAACGGCTCGAGCGAGATCGCCATCGGATCCGACGCGCCGGACGCCACGTTCTGCGCCAGCGGCGGCGGCTCGCCCTCGTCGTCTGCGACGTCCCACGCGGTGAGCCGATCGCCGGAGACGATGGCCGTGCCCTTCGTCCCGTGCAGCTCGAGCCGCTCCGTGTACCCCGGCGCGAAGGCCGTGGACGCCTGGATGACGCCGGTCGCCCCGGTCTCGAACCGGAGCAGCGCGTTGACCACGTCCTCCGATTCGATGCGATGGACGGCGCCGAGCTGCCACATCGCGGCGACCTCGCGCACCGGCCCGAAGAGCCAGCGCAGCATGTCCACCTGGTGGATGCCCTGGTTGATCAGCGCGCCGCCGCCTTCCCCTGCCCAGCTCCCCTTCACGGGCCGCGCGTAGTACGCGTCCGTGCGGTGCCATTTCACGTACGCATCGCCCTCGAGCAGCCGTCCCAGCCGGCCAGCGCGAATCGCGCTCGACAGGAACTGCATCGCATCGTCGAAGCGGTGCTGGCTGACGACGGCGAACGGCAGGTTGACGGACCGCGCGAGCTCGACCATCTCGCGCGCGACGTCGAGCGTGGTCGCGATCGGTTTCTGCACCTGCAGCGGCTTGCGAAACGCGACGCAGTCGCGCAGCACGTCGAGCCGCACGCCGGGCAGCGTGCAGAGATCGACGACGTCGACTTCAGGATGACGGCACACGGCGTGCGCGTCCTCCACGAGCTCCGTGTCGTGCGCCGTCGCGAACGCCCGCCCGGCCTGCTCGTTGATGTCGGTGCAGGCCCGCACCGTGAATCCGATGGCCCGATACGCGCGCGCGTGCAAGTTCGCGATCGCGCCGGTACCGATGATGCCCACTCTCAACGCTGGTTCTCCCTGATGGACGTCATGCCGTCGCCCGGCGCGTCCGGTCTGATGCTACCTGAGTTCCGCATCGGTCCACGGCCGGGCGCGGCCGGCCGTCGCGGCGCGCACACGCTCAATCGCGGCGGGATCGACCGCGGACGCCGTCAGGCCCCACGCTCGCCGGATGTACGTCAGCACGCTCGCGATCTGATCGTCGCCGAGCGTCGCGCCGAGCGGCGGCATGAGCCCGACGCTGCCCTCCTTGCCGTGCAGCAACACGCGCGCGAGCACCGGGACGTCGCCCGCGACGAGCGCCGAGTCGACGAGGCTCGGCGCGACACGGTCGAGCCCGCGACCGTTCGCCTGATGACAGCCCTGACAGACGGCCTCGTAGACGCGCTGGCCCTCGGCGAATCGCCGCGTTTCGTCGGCGGTGAGGGGCGCGACGGCCGCGCCCGACACGCCAGGCTTGCCCGGCCACGCGACGCGTTCGAGCACGCGCGCCGCACGCCGGCCCAATGCGCTGTCCGCGGAGGCCAGCGTCACCAGCACCGGCGGCGCGCCGAGCGTCATCGCCGGCCCTCCGGCACGGGCCGACGCGGCCGCCCCGCCCTCGCCGAGCACTTCGGGAAACGCGCGCGCACCGCCCGGGCCGCCGCGCCCGCCTGGGCACGTCGGGCACGGCGCCGCCGTCGCCGGTGCAGCCGCCGCCCGGCGCACGCTTCCCGGCGGGAGGGCGCCGGTCAACGCGATCTCGGTCCCCTCGAGCAGCGCCGCCCGCTGCCACTCGGCACGCGCGGCTGAGACGGTCTTCGTCCAAACCTCCTGCACCCGCGGCTCCTGCTTCGATCGGATCACGGTCGCGGCGATCATCGCGATCGCGGCGCGACGCTCCGGCGTCTCGACCGTGCCTTCGAGCAACCGATCGAGCACCGCGGTCTCGGCGCCGCGCATCCCGCTGAGCGCCGCGTCGACGACGATGGGATCGCCGGCGGCACGATCGAGGAGCGCGGCCAGCGCACGCTCGCGCAGTCCCGCCGGCAGCTCGCCCAGCGTGGCGGCGAGCTGCGCGCGCACGTTCCAGTCGCGCTCGTCGAGCCGCGCCAGGAGCGCCGCCTGCACCGTCGCGTCTCCGACGAACGCTTCCGCGAGACGAACGGCGGACGTGCGCACGTCGCGCGATCCGTCGGACAGCGCCCGAACGACGTCGGCCGGCGTCAGCGCGTCGAGTCCTTCCAGCGTCCAGAGCGCGTGCAGCCGCGTCCGCGCCGGTGCGGCGCTCGTGGCCAACGCGCGCAGCGCCGGCGCGACGCGGCGATCGCCGCGTTCCACCATCAGACGCTGGGCCGTGTCGCGCCACCAGCCGTTGAGATGCGACAGCGCGGCCACGAGCTGGGCGCCCGTGGCCCGGCCGAGCGCCGGCCGCGGGCCGGGCCGCGTGCTGTCGTGGACCACGCGGAAGATCCGGCCGAGCGACACCGGCTGTTCGACCTGGTGCGACACGATGTAGTCGCGCAGGTACTCGGTGATGTACGCCTTGTGCTGGATGATGCCGCGGTACATGTCGATCACGTACAGCGTGCCGTCGGGCGCGGACGACAGGTGGACGGGCCGAAAGCGCTCGTCGGTCGACGCGATGAACTCGGCGCCGTCGTACGCCTTGCGTGCGCTCAGCCCCCGCCCGTCGTCCTCGACGACGATCCGGCTCACGAGGTTGGCCGAGGGCTCGACGACGAAGACGTTGCCGTAGAGCTCGGCCGGAAGACGGTCGCCGCGATAGACGGTGGGCGCGGCGACGGCGGTGAAGCGGGCCAGCCGGCCGTCGTCACGGAGGATGCCGGCCTGGTAGCCGCGGTTCACGCCGGGCGTCGGACGCGCGGGCCAGACGATGTCGATCGCATCATCGGCGCCGCCGAGCGACTCGTAGCTGCCCCGCGTGCGCACGAGATCGGGGTTCCGCGCGTAGTACGGCGTCGGCACCACGTCGACGTGCAGCGCCGACTCGTTCGTGTTGCGATAGAGCCGGCCGGCGTCGTCCTGCGTCACGCCCCACTGCCCGCGCGGCAGCGTCGGCCGAACGTCGAAGGCGCCCTGTTTCAACCTCAGGACGATGTCGCCTTCGGACGTGTGAATCCAGTTGTCGAGCGTCCACGTGAGCGAGTTCAGGTTGTGCTCGACGACGGCGTCGCGCCGTCCGTAGCGGTCGGTGACGAGCAGCCGGCTGTCGGCCCTGAAGTCGCCGTTCTCGTCGCGCATCAGCCAGAGATACGGGGGCTCGCCCACCAGGACGCCGCGTTCGAGCACTTTGATCGCGCGCGGGAGCACCAGGCCATCGGCGAACACCGTCCGCCGATCCATCCGGCCGTCGGCATCGGCGTCCTCGAGGACGACGACACGACCCGTCGGCGCGTGCTCGTCGGAGGCGCGGATATCGGTCATGTATCCGGGCATCTCGACGACCCACAGCCGTCCGTCCGCGTCCCAGTCGATGGCGACCGGGTCCTGGACGAGCGGCTCGGCGGCAACGAGCTCCACGCGATATCCGACGGGCAAGGCGAAGGTTGCGATCTCGCCGGCCGGCGTGCGCACCGGCGGCGGCACCGTTTGTCGAGCCGACAACGTCACCGCCGCGGCGACGCACAAGACGGCCGCGGCCGGAATCCAGGACCTGGGCATGCGCAGAAAATAGTAGTCCGAAAAGCAGCGATATCATGCGTGGAGCCGTGATGCGCTGGACGAGCCGGGAGTGCCTGACGTGAGCGCCGTGATCGGGCGAGGCGTGCTCGATGGCTATCTCACGGCCGCGGACGTCGCCGCGCTGACGCGTGACGGCCTCGCGGCGCTGGATGTCGACGGACGCCGCGTGCTGATGATCGTGCCAGACGGCACGCGCACGATGCCGTTGCCCATGATGTTCGGCCTGCTGGAATCGGCGCTCGCGCCCCGCACCGCCGCTCTCGACGTCCTCGTCGCGCTCGGCACGCACGCACCGATGAGCGACGCGCAGCTCGGCGAGCTGATCGGCCGTCCGGTGGTGAACGGCCGGACCGGGCCGCATCGGATCTTCAATCACCAGTGGGACGACCCGTCGACGTTCCTCCAGATCGGCACGCTCCCGGCGCGCGAGGTCGAGCAGATCACCGGCGGCCGCCTGCGCGCGGACGTACCGGTGGCCCTCAACCGGCTCGTCGCGGAATACGACCATCTCATCGTCTGCGGCCCGGTGTTCCCGCACGAGGTCGTCGGGTTCTCGGGAGGGACGAAGTACCTCTTTCCTGGCATCGCGGCGCCGCCGATCATCCACTTCACGCACTGGCTCGGCGCGCTGATCACGAGCTACGACGTGATCGGCACCATCGACACGCCCGTGCGTGCGGTGATCGATCGGGCAGCGGCGCGGCTCGACACGCCGCTGTCGCTCGTGGCCCTGGTGGTGACGCACGAGGGCGTCGCGGGCGTCTTCTGCGGCGACGTGCACGAGGCGTGGCGCGAGGCGGCCCGTCTCTCCAGCCACCGGCACATCGTCTGGCTCGATCGGCCGGTCGATCGGGTGCTGGCGATGATGCCGCCGATGTACCAGGATCTGTGGACGGCCGCCAAGGGGATGTACAAGACGGAGCCGGCCGTTGCCGACGGCGGCGAAGTGGTGATCTACGCGCCGCACGTCGACGAGGTGAGCCACGTGCACGGCCGGCTGATCGAGGAGATCGGCTATCACTGCCGGGACTACTTCCTGGCGCAATGGGACCGGTTCGGCCGCTATCCGGGCGGCGTCCTCGCGCACTCGACGCACGTCAAAGGGTTGGGCGACTACGACGCGGCGACCGGCCGCGAGACGCCGCGCATCACCGTCACGCTCGCGACGGCGATTCCCGAGGCGCGGTGCGACCGCATCAACCTGGGCTACCTCGATCCGGCGACGGTCGTGCCCGACGAGTGGGCCGGCGACGACACGCTGGTCGTGCCGCGCGCGGGCGAGCTGCTGTTTCGGGTCGGCGCCCCCCCGCGCCTCTGAGGACGAGGATGAGCCAGCACATCGGCGTGGTGGGGCTCGGCGTCATGGGCGCCAACCTGGCCCGCAACATCGACGGCAAAGGGTTCGGGGTCGCGGGCTACGACGCGGACCCGGCGAAGACGAAGGCGTTTCTCGACGGCCCGGCGCGCGGCACCCGCATCGTCGGCGTCGGGTCGCCCGAAGAGCTCGCCCGCGTGCTCGAGCGCCCGCGGCGCATCCTGATCATGGTGCCGGCCGGCTCGGCCGTCGACGGCGTCATCGCGCGGCTCGCGCCGCACTGTGAGCCGGGCGACATCCTCATCGACGGCGGCAATTCCCTCTTCTCCGACACGGATCGGCGATCGGATGAGCTCGACGCCAAGCGGCTGCACTTCGTCGGCACCGGCGTGTCGGGCGGCGAAGAGGGCGCCTTGCACGGCCCGTCGATCATGCCGGGCGGATCCGAGGACGCGTGGCAGGCGCTGGCGCCGATCTTCCGCGCCATCGCCGCGAAGGCCGATGACGGCGACCCGTGCGTGGCCCACATGGGACCGCGCGGCGCGGGGCACTACGTGAAGATGGTGCACAACGGCATCGAGTACGGCGACATGCAGCTCATCGCCGAGGTGTACGACCTGCTCGGCCGCGGCGCCGGGATGCCGGCCGCGGACATCGGCGCGGTGTTCGCCGAGTGGAACGCGGGCGAGCTGCAGTCCTACCTCGTCGAGATCACGGCACGCGTGCTCGGCGTCACCGATCCGGACACGGGCCGGCCGATCGTGGACGTGATCCTCGACGAAGCCCAGCAGAAGGGCACCGGCAAGTGGATGAGCCAGAACGGCTTCGACGTCGGCGCGGCGATTCCGACCATCAACGCCGCCGTCGAGGCGCGCCTGATCTCGGCGCTGAAGTCCGAGCGCGTCGCGGCGAGCCGCGTGCTCGCCGGGCCGTCGTCCCGCCCGCGAATCGATCGCGCCGCGCTCGTCGCCGCGCTCCGCGATGCGCTGTACGCGAGCAAGATCGTCTCCTACGCCCAGGGCATGGCGATGCTGCGGCTCGCCTCCGTCGAGTACGGCTACGGCATCGATCCGGCCGCCGTCGCGCGGATCTGGCGCGCGGGCTGCATCATCCGCGCGACGCTGCTCGGCGACATCCGCGACGCATTCCGGCGAGACGCGGCGCTCGCGAACCTGATGCGCGACGACGCGTTCCGTGACGCCCTCGCGGTGCGCCAGGACGGCTGGCGCCACGCCGTCCAGACGGCGGTCGCGCTCGGCATCCCGGCGCCGGCGATGAGCGCCTCGCTCGCGTACTACGACGCGTACCGCAGCGAGCGGCTGCCCGCCAATCTGACGCAGGCACAGCGCGACTTCTTCGGCGCTCACACGTACCGCCGCCTCGATCGCGACGGCACCTTTCACACACAGTGGTCATGACGCCAGCGCTTCCCATTCCACCGGCCGGCACATTCGACTTCCTCGCGCTCGGCGCGCTCGTGCATCGCCTCGATCCGGGCCTGCTGCCGTTCCACAAGGCGCACCGGTGCACGATCCACGTGAGCGGCGGCGAGTTCAACACCGCCGCCAACCTCGCGGACTGCTTCAAGCTCCGCACGGCCGTCGCGAGCGCGATGGTCGAGTACCCCATCGGCGCGCTCGTGGCGGAACGCGTGCGCGCGATGGGCGTGACGCCCTTCTACAGGCACTTCGCGCACGACGGCGCCCGCGGCCCCAACATCGCGACGGTGTACAGCGATCTCGGCTACGGCGTGCGGCCGCCGGTCGTCTTCTACAATCGCGCGAACGAGGCCGCCGCGCGGCTGCAGCCGGGCGACTTCGACTGGGACGCGATCTTCGCGGAAGGCGTCCGCTGGTTCCACAGCGGCGGCATCTTCGCCGCGCTCTCGGACACGACGCCCGAGCTCATCATCGAGGGCATGACGGCCGCGCGGCGCCACGGCGCGATCGTGTCGTTCGATCTGAACTACCGCGAGAAGCTCTGGAACGCGAGCGGCGGCCCGGCGCGCGCGCGCGACGTGCTCGGCCGGATCGTCCAGCTCGTCGACGTGCTCGTCGGCAACGAGGAGGATCTGCAGAAGGGCCTCGGCGTGGCCGGCCCGGACGTGACGACGACGTCGAAGCTGGATCCGAGCGTCTTCTTCCACCTGATCGACGCGGTGATCGACCGGCACCCGCAGATCAAAGTGGTCGCGACGACCTTGCGCGACGTGCATTCGACGAACCGCCACCAGTGGGGCGCGGTGGCCTGGATTCAGGGCCGCCAGCACCGGTCGCCGACCTGCGATCTCGACGTGCACGATCGGGTGGGCGGCGGCGACGGGTTCGCCGCAGGCTTCTTCTATGGCCTGCTGACGGGCGAATCTCCGGAGGAGGCGGTGCGCCTCGGCTGGGCCCACGGCGCCCTGATCACGACGTTCCCGGGCGACACCACGATGGCGACGTTGGATCAGGTGCGGGCCTTCGCCAGAGGCGGCAGCGCGCGCATCCAGCGATAGCGCCGGGTCGGGCTACAGCGCCAGCGCCTTCCTGCAGTACTCCACGCACTTCGCCATCTCGAGCATCCGGAAGCCCGGCGCCACCGGATACTCGAATTCGATCGTCGCCTGGATGTGGCGCCACTTCCGGTCGCGGATGAGCTGCAGCGCGGCGACGATGGGCGTGTCGCCCTCGCCGAAGGGAACGTTCACCCCGTTGTCCTTCTTCCGATCCTTGACGTGGACGTGCGTGATGCGCGCGTGGTGCTCGGCGAGGAAGTCGAGCACGGGCGGCGTGTGCCCGCCGGCGACGTAGTGGCCGAGATCCAGGTTCGCCCCGTTGTACTTCGAGGAGCCGAAGGCCTCGGCCCACTGCGCCGGCCCGGTCTCGGCATGCCCGTGGTAGCCGACCATCAGCTCGTGCTTCTCGGCGAACTGCCCGAGGCGGTCCGCCTGCGCGACGTCGATCTCGCACGAGAGGGCGCGCGCGCCCAGCGTCTTCGCGAGCACGAAGCCGTAGTCGATCTCGTCGTCGGTGCGGGCGTAGATGCCGTCGAACTTGACGATCTCGATGGCGACGCCGGCCTGTTCGTACATCCGCCGGAACTCGCGCACGCGGCTCATCGGCAAGGCGAGCCGCGCCGTGCGGAGCTGGGCGGCTGCACGCCGTTGCTCGGCGATCTGCTCCGGCGAGGCATTACGGCCGCTCGCTGACGCGGCCTTGATGAGCGATGACGGGATGCCGAGGAACAGCTCCACGGGCTGCGATCGCAGCTCGACGGCGCTCACGCCGAGATGGAGGCAGCGCTCGAGCACCTCGCCGGCGCTCATGAAGTTGTTGCCGAAGTTGTAGGGAACGTTCAATCCGATCTGGACGCCCGACACCCTGGAATTCGGCTTGCGCTGTCCGGCCGCGGCGGCCGGCGCCGCCAGCCCGGCCGCGATCGGCCAGATGCCGGCCATTGCTCGACCGAATTCCCGTCTGCTGTATGCCATCAGGGCGCTCCCGTGCTGCACGAGTGAGAGGGACCACGTGCCGGCGACGCCATTCCCCACCGACGATCGGTGCGCCGCTCCGCGTGCCGGAGCGGAGCTCGACGAGAGCCTGGTCGGCCAAGGGTCAGGAGGGCCGCATCTTACCAGACTGGCCGCTACTCTGATGCAGTACGGTCCCGGTCACTCGGGCAGGCTGCCGGCGATGTCGTCGAGGCCGACGCCGAGCACCTTGCGAGCGATGATGTCCAACTCGGACGGCGGGCCTTGAAGGTGCAGCGTGCGGTGCCGGTGGGACATCGAGGCGCCGGGCCGCAGCGCGGCCGCCGGCGACGAGGACTCGATCTCGTAGAACGGGCCGAGCGGCGGCTGCCCTGGCCCGAGCGGGCCGTCGTTGTAGCTGTTGATGACGTCGCCACCGTACGGATCCTGCTGCAACGCCCACATCGAGTTGACGTAGCCGGCCGGAGCGTCGGGCAGCGAGAACTGGATCAGGGTCAGCAGCCGTCCGTCCGGATCGTAGCTGCCCGCCACGTTGCGCGCGCGTGGCCGCGGCACGCCGATCTTGCCGCGCGCCCGTCCGTCGCCGCGGAAAAGGATCGCCCGTTCGCCGATCTTCAGGCGTGAGGCCGGAGGCGCTCCGAAGTACTTGTCGTTGACCACGGGTCCGCGCTCCTCGACGGAACCCGGCTCGTACGGGATCACGACCGTGGTGCGCGGCGCCGGCCGGAGCATGCCGAGAATCCAGATCGACATGAGACCGGTCTCCTTCCGCCACGCTGCGCTGCCGGTGTTCGTGATCCGGTTGTCGGACTCGTACGCGACGACGCTCGTGCCTGGACCGGGCTCGACGCCGAGCGCCTCGACGAGCGCCGGGCGATCCAGCAGTCGCACCAGCCGATCGACGCGCACGTCGAATGACGTCCCCGCGTAGTTGCGCAGGGTCATCGTCTTCGTGAACGACACGTCACGCGGGCCTTGCGAGGCGACCGGCCACGCGCCCCAGTCGATCGCGGCCGGCACCTGCCAGTGCTCCGTATCGAAGGCGGCGCCGGGCGGGAAATACAGCGCGTACTGGCCGCCTTCGGGGCCGACCCAGAAGCGATCCTCGCCACCGACGACGCTCATGTGGGGCTGCGGCCGCCCGGCCTCGATGCCGGCGCGATGGACGTAGCCGAAGCTCGCACCGTCGGGCCCGGCCGCCGTGCTCGTCATCACGCGCCCCTGGTACTCGGGCGACACCGCCACCTGCGCGCGCCCATCCTCGCTCGCGAGCACGACGACCGCGCCATGGGCACGGATGAAGGCCAGGTCGTCGCCGAACGATCCAGCACGTGTCGCAGCCACGGACGCCTCCTCGGACCGCGGCGCCTCGCTGCGCCCGCAGCCCGCGCTCCCGATCGCGATCCCCACCAGAATGACGAGCGAGCCGAGCGATCTCTCAGTCACGTTGTTTGGCCTTTCCCTTTTCCCTTTTCCCTTTCCCCTTTCCCCTTCCTTTTCCCTTTCCCCTTCACCTTTGCCCTCTGCCCTTTGCCCTTTGCCCTTTCAAATCCCCGCTCCCGCGTCGAAGACGTCGCTTCTCGCCAGCGCCTGCGTGATCTGGCTGCCGGGCGGTACGCTGCGCGTGAGCCAGACGTTGCCGCCGATCGTCGAGCCTTTCCCGATCGTCACGCGTCCGAGGATCGTCGCCCCCGCGTAGATCACCACGTCGTCCTCGACCACGGGATGGCGCGGGACGCCCTTGACGAGCGCGCCGTGCGCGTCCACTTCGAAGCGCTTGGCGCCGAGGGTCACGGCTTGGTACAGCCGCACCCGCTCGCCGACGACCGCGGTTTCGCCGATGACCACGCCCGTGCCGTGGTCGATGAAGAAGCTGGCGCCGATCGTCGCGCCGGGATGGATGTCCACGGCGGTCTCCGAGTGCGCGATGTCCGAGATCATGCGGGCGATGAGCGGCGCGCCGAGCCGATCGAGCACGTGTGCGAGACGGTAGTGCACGACGGCCGTGACGCCCGGATAGCACAGCAGGATCTCGTCGATGTGCTTGGCCGCGGGGTCGCCGCGGTAGGCCGCCACGAGATCGCTTTCGAGCAGCGCCCGCACGACCGGCAGCTCGCCGGCGAACGCGCGCACGATGTCGCTGGCGCGCGCGTCGTGATCGGCGGCATCGGCGCCCGCGCGGCGCGCCGCGCCGCGCAGTTCGCGGCACACCTGATCGCGCAGCGCGGCGAGCGTCGTGTCGAGCGTCCGGCTCACGAACCGGTCCAGCCCGGCCTCCGTGAGATCCGCGTCGCCGAAGTGCATCGGAAAGAGCGCGGCGCGCAGCCCGTCGAGGACGTGGGTCACGGCCGCCCGCGAGGGCAGCGGCTCGTCGACGCCGCGCAGCTCGGGCGCGGCGCCCACGCCGGATCGTCCCGGACGCAGTGCGGCGACGAGGCGATCGATGTCCCAGGCCGGCCGATCGCGGCGCTCGCCGCCGGCCGGCGACGTCATATCGCGACCCCCGACGCGTCGAACATGCCCTCGAAGAGCACGGTGCTGAGATAGCGCTCGCCGGAGTCCGGCAGCACGACGACGATCGTCTTGTCGCGAAGCTCGGGACGTTTGGCCACACGCGCCGCCACCGCCACCGCCGCGCCGCACGAGATGCCCGAGAGGATGCCCTCCTCACGCGTCAGCCGCCGGGCGTACTCGATTGCCTCCTCGTTCGTGACCTGTTCGATCTCGTCCACGAGCGACATGTCGAGCACGTCGGGCACGAAGCCGGCGCCGATGCCCTGAATCTTGTGCGGCGACGGCTTGAGCGGTTCGCCGGCGCGCGCCTGCGTGAGCACCGGGCTGGCGGTCGGCTCGACGGCGATCGAGAGGATGGGCTTCCGCTTCGTGTGCTTGATGAAGCGCGACACGCCGGTGATCGTCCCGCCCGTCCCGATGCCCGACACGAACACGTCGACGGACCCGCCGGTGTCGTCCCAGATCTCCGGGCCGGTCGTCGACTCGTGCACGGCAGGGTTCGCGGGGTTCTTGAACTGCTGCAGCAGCACGTAGCGGTTCGGATCGGACGCGGCGATCTCCTCGGCCTTCGCGATGGCGCCGGCCATGCCCTTGGGACCCTCCGTCAGCACGAGCTTCGCGCCGTAGGCCACGAGCAGCTTCCGCCGCTCCACGCTCATCGTCTCCGGCATCGTGAGCGTGATGGGAATCCGGCGGGCCGCGGCGACGAACGCGAGCGCGATACCGGTATTGCCGCTCGTCGGCTCGATCAGTTCCTTGCCGGGGCCGAGCAGCCCGCGCAGCTCCGCGTCCCAGACCATGGCGGCGCCGATCCGGCACTTGACGGAGTAGGCGGGATTGCGCCCCTCGATCTTCGCCAGCACGGTGGCGGGCGCACCGTCGAGGACCCGGTGCAGTCGCACGAGCGGCGTGCGTCCGATCGAACGTGAGTTGTCTTCGTACCAGTTGGGCATGAGCGGCTCCGATCGCGGGCTGAAGACGCTATTGTAGCGGCGTGCGGACGCGCTGGGTGCTCGCGGGAGCGGCGGCGGCCCCGGCAGCGGCGCTGCTGGTGCTGGCCGCGGGCGCGAGGCTGTCGATCGCGATCGGTCCACTGGCCCTGACGGTGAACGACTACCGCAAGCCGCTTGCCGCCGGTGCAGTGGCCGCCGCGCTGCTGCTCGCGTACGGCTGGCCGATGCCGCGCTGGCGCCGATCGGCGATCGCGCTCCTCGCGGGTATCGGGCTCGCTGGCGCCGTCGCCTACGCGCGCGGCGCGGCACCCGTGATCACGAATGCCGACTTCGCCGTCGGCGAGCTCTACGTGCAACTGGCCACCGAGGGCCGACTGCTCGCCGGTCCCTACTCGCGCTACGGCTGGCACCACCCCGGGCCGGTGTACTTCTATCTCGCGGCACCGTTCTACGCGCTGGCCGGACGGCACGCGCTCGTGCTCTTCGCGATGGCGCTCGCGATCAACGTCGTGGCGGTCGCAGTCGTTTTCTGGACGATCGCGCGCGAGCCCGGCCAGCGGATGGCCGGCGTGCTCGTCACGCTGGCATGCGTCGGTCTCGCGTGGCGGGCGCCGGCGCTGATGGCCAGCCCCTGGACCGCGCACGTGCCGGTGCTGCTCAGCCTCGCCGTTCTCGCGATGGCGGCCGCGATCGCGAGCGGCCGAGTGCGGCTGTTGCCTGCCCTGGCGATCGCCGGCAGCGTCGTCACACACACTCACGTGGGATTCGTCCCTGTCGTCGTGGCGACCGCGGCGACGGCGCTCGCGATGCACGCCGTGCGATCGCGCGCACGCGATCGTTCCGTGCGGACGTGGCTCAATCGCGCCGCGTGGTGCGCGGCGCTGCTCTGGTTGCCGGTGACGAGCGACGCCGTGGCACACGACGGCGGCAACGCCCTGTCACTCTGGCGATTCTTCGTCAGCGACGCCGCGGTGCCGCACCCGTTTCGCGACGCCGTGCTGACCTGGGCGTACGGGCTGACGGGTCTCCTGAGGCCCGACTTCAGCCTGGCGTGGGGTGCGCATTTCGAACGCACCGGCCTCGCCTGGGCACTGCCGTGCGCCATCGGGCAGGTGCTGCTGCTCGGCGCAATCGCGATGCGCGGCGATCGATCGGGCCGGCCGTTCGAGACGTCCTTGGCGACCGTGGCGCTCGTCGCGTCGGTGACGAGCCTGTGGGCGGTCACGCGGATTCGCGGCGACGTCCTGGACCACGACGTCTTCAGGCTGGCCGCGCTCGGGGCGTTCAATCTCGGCGTGATCGCCGCCTGCGCGCTGCGCATCGTCGCCGAGCGCGTTCGAATGCCGGCCGTCCCGCGCGGCGCGTGGATCGCCGTCGTGCTGCTGACGCTCGGCGGCACGGCCCTCCTCGCGATGCGGCAGCTCGAGGAGCTGACAGGATTCGAGCGGCGCCATCCCAACGTCGCGATGACGAACGCCTACACCGCCATCCGCCGATACATCGACGCCGAGGGGATCGGCCGGCCGCTCATCCGGATTGGCGAGGATCGCTGGGGCGACGCAGCGGGTATCCTGCTGCGGCTGACCAAGGACGGCACGAGCGTCGCGGTCGAGGAGCGGTGGACGTGGATGTTCACCGACGCGTTCGGCCCGACCGGCGCCGAAGATGCCGTGATCAGCTTGGCCGATCTCGAGTTGCACCGAAGGCTGCGCGGCGAGCCGGGAACGACGGTGCTCTTCGAATCGCATCCGCTGTTCGTGGACGCAGTGAAGATCCGCTGACGCGCGGCCGTTCGCAGAAGAAGACGTTGCGCACGCGGCGAACGATGCGCCAGCCCTGCTGCGGCGCCGGCTCGTCGCCTGGCGCGAGCCGGACGACGACCGCGACGGCGCGATCGCCGGCCGTCATGGCGAAGGTCCCGAGCGCGCGTCCCTCACGGTGCAGGACCGGACAGTCGGCCGACCCGCCGCTGACGAACCGGCCGGTGCTCGCGAGATCGGGATCGATGCCCGCCGCCCAGACTTCCGCCACCGCGCGCGCCACGCGGTCTCCCGCCGAACCGGGCGGCGGCGCCACGCAGTTCTGCAGGTCCGTCGTCGTCGCCGGATCGAAGCTCGAGAACCCGCCGTGTAGGCACGCACCCGCGGCGGCGAGCTCGGCGAGCGCCACGTAGTCCGCGTAGTCCTCGGGGGTGGCCTCGTCCATGCGGATGGGCTCGCCGGCGATGGCGGGCAGAAGCGTCGCGGCGTGGCCGGGGAACCCCAATCGCGCGACGTCGATGAGCTGCATCGCGTGCCGCGGCCACTCGCCGTCTCGCGCCGTGTGGTGCGTCGTGAACTGCAGATAGCGGCCCGGCGCCGACGGCGGCTCGTTCTGCGCGGCGGCGGAGCGCGTCCACGGCGCGCCGGTCAGCCACCCGGCTGGGAAGCGCTCGGCGAGGCGGCCGTTCTTCCAGTCCTCGTTCACCAGCTCGCCGAGCGCGCCCTTGCCGCGCAGCGCGGCGGCTACCCGGCGCACGTGCGCGTCTTGCTCGTCCCGCGAGAGCCGCACCGCCGATCCGTCGATCTGATCGCACAGCGCCACGAGGTGGAGCACGAGACCGCGACGGTTGAGCCACTCGACGAGGCTTGCCAGCGTCTCGTCATAGCCCGGCGTTCGCCGCGGCGAGAAGTTCAGGTTGCCCCACATGGCGAAGACGCGCCAGGCATTCGCACCGAGCCCCAGCGTCCAGGAAGCGTAGCGGTCGAGCTTGTCCCACCGGCCGCCGACGACGTCGTGAAGCGCGGTGAATGCCGTCACGCCCCGGTACTTCCAGATCGATCCGTCCGGCTGCCGGAAGGCTCCGTCACGGACGTGAAGCGGCGCGGCGGCGACGTTCATCCTTCTTCCATCGTAGACGCGCGCGGTGTCGTGTGTTCGGCAGAGCGAACTGACATGACGAGACGAGGCGAGCGCGTCGGCGGGCGCGACAGCGCAGAGCGCAGCGCCGCTACTTCAAGCCCAACGTCTTGCCGGCAGAGAGCCGCGCGATCGATTCGCGAATGCGCCGCTCGCGCGTCTCGGGCCGCTTGGCGGTGTGGATCCACGCGACGAAATGGCGCCGGTGTGTCGGGGAGAGGGTCTGGAAGTGCTGCCACGCCCTCACGTTTCGCCTGAACGCGTTGGCGATGTAGCACGGCAGCGTCGGGACCGCAGGTTTGGGCGCGTAGCGGTTCGCCGAAGGCGCCGCCGCGAGGCCGGGCGCGGCGAGCAGGCCCTCCGTTTCGAGCTCGGTCCAACGCCGGCGGTTGATCTCGGACCAGTTGCTCGCCGGCCTGCGCGGCGTGATTTTGAGGACGTAGCGGTCAGCGTCCAGACGTCTGACGAGGCTGTCGATCCAACCGAAGCAGAGCGCCTCGCGAACGATCTCCTCGTAGGACATCGACTCGACGCCCGTGTGCTGTTTGTGCCGAACGAGCCAGATGCCGGGGCTCGACGCGTGGTTCTTCGCCAGCCACGCCCGCCACTGCTGCCGCGTTCGCACGTCGACCGTGATGAGAGCCGTCATCTCCGACACACCTCGGGTTTCGGCGGCGCGCGCAGCCGTCGTGGCATTGGGCGACACCGGGGCGCAATCCCGCGTCGGCAGTCGTCCTACCAGCGTCGCGCCGGAAGGGCGGCGATCCACGTCGCGATGTCGAGCACGACGGTCTCGCTGACGTGACCCGGCGTGTTGTATTCGGCCGGCACGCTCTTACCGGTCCCAGCCACGAACAGGTGGTTGAGACCGGCGTAGGATCGGAAGACCACGTCGGTGCGAGCCGCAAGCGCCGACTTCCACCGGGAGAACTCCTCCATCGTCACTTGGTAGTCCCGCTCTCCTTGGAGCAGGAGCATCGGTTGCGTCACCTGCACGGCGGCGACCGGCGGATCGTAGCCGCGCAGATCGAGCCAATACGACGCGGTGGCGCCGAAGATGCGTTCCGGCTTCGACACGTCTTCCGGACGCAAGGCGTCGACACGGGCCATCACCTGTTCGATCTCACTGATCTGGGCTCGTTCCTCCGCGCTGACGACGCCATCGACTTGGGCCAGATACCGCGCCTGCTCGACCACGGCCCGCGGCATCGGCCGGGCCGCGCCAGCCATCACGACGAACCCGGCAACTGGCGGTGCCACCGCGGCGATCCGGGGCACGAGCATTCCGCCGAGGCTGTGGCCGAGCACGACGATCCGATTCGGATCCACGCCCGGAGTGCTCCTGAGCAACTGAACCGCCGCGACCGCGTCGTCAATCGTTTCCTCCTTGACGGTGAGGCCGGGCAGGTCACGCATCAGGTCGACATGCACCCGCGTGCGTTTGTCGTACCGCAGCACGGCAATCCCCCGAGACGCGAGTCCAAGCGCCAGATCCTTGAACTGCTTGATTTGCCCGACCGTGGCATCCCGATCGCCAGGGCCTGATCCGTGCACGAGCACCACGGCTGGCACCGGGCCCGGGCCGGACGGCATCGTCAGCGTCGCTGGCAACGCCCATTGGCCCATGCCGACGGTGACGGCCGACTCCTTGTAGGCGCTGGGACTCGCATAGGCCGGGGGCGCATACGTCACGGCCTGCACCGCCGGGCGGACGGCCAGCCCTCCGACCAGGTTCGCCGGGTTCACGGTGACGTGCACGTCGAACGTCGCACGCTCGAACGCGCACGTGACGGCGACGACGGAGAGCACGCCGCGTGGCACGACTGCCGCGGAGATTTGCCGCTGGAACGGGCCTGCCTGCGCCGTAAGGCTGTTCCACGTCGCACGCAGCCGATCGACGGACATCGCGGCCTTCATCTGAGGCGTGAACGACTCGAAGGCGTCCGCGTACTGACCGCCAGCCAGCAGGGTGACGAACGCGCGGGCACGCGCCTCTGGACTCTCTGCCACTCCCTGCGCCTGCGAGGACTGCGGACCGGCAGCGAAGGCCACGACGCCCGTGACGAGGACACCCCGCACCAGAAACGCGATAGCTTGGCGAATCGACATCGGGGACGTTTTTCGTCGCAGCACGGATGGTTGCGGCCCGTCGAAGCTGCCGAGTGTAGCGTGACGGACCTGTCCACGACAGAATAGCCGTGATTCATGCGCGAGTATCTCGAGCAGCTCCTGATCGTGCTGGCCATCGGGTCGGGCATTGCCATTCTGGCCAAGCGCCTCAACGCGCCGTACAACGTGGCGCTCGTCGTCGTCGGCCTGCTGCTCGTCCTGATGGACGTCCTGCCGCGCACGACGATGGATCCGAACGTCGTGCTGCTGCTCTTCCTTCCGATCCTCGTCTTTCAAGGGGCGTTGTCGGCCGACGACGTCAACATGAAGCGGGCGGCGCGTCCGATTCTCGCGCTGGCCGTGCCCGGCGTCGCCATTTCGCTCCTGGCCACGGCGACCCTTGCGGCGTGGGAGATCGGCCTGCCCTTCGCGGTGGCGCTCCTGCTCGGCGCGGTGCTCGCCATCACCGACACGGTGAGCGTGCTGCTGGCGTTCCGCAGCGTTCGCGTGCCGCACAAGCTGGCGGCCATCATGGAGGGCGAGAGCCTCTTCAACGACGGCACGGCGCTCGTGCTCGTCACCGTCTGTGCCACCGTCGTCATGCAGGGGTACGCCGAGCCGGCGGCGATCGCCCGGATGCTGCTCGTCGCGATCGTCGCGGGCGTGCTGCTCGGTGCGGTGGGCGGGACGGTCGGCGCGTTCGTCCTTCGTCACGCCCCGGACGATCTGACCGCGATCCTGGCGTCGCTCGTCGCCGTCTTCGCGACATCACTGCTCACCGAGCACCTTCACGGTTCGGCGGTGATCGCCGTCGTCGTGGCCGGCGTGCTGGTGGGCCACGAGATGCGCCTGCACCTCGAGCCGTCGCGGGTCCTGGCGCTGCAGGGATTCTGGGAAGTGGCGGCCTTCGTCATCAACGTCTGGCTGTTCCTTCTCGTCGGTATTCAGTTGAGCGGCGACATGCTCGTCCGTGAAGCCTGGCCCATCCTGCTCGCCGTGGTGGCGCTGCACGCGGGCCGTGCCGTCGCCGTCTACGTCTGCTTCGGCACGCTGCATCTGTCCGGGCAGAGCGTGCCGTGGCGGTGGCAACACGTGATGGTGTTCGGCAACGTCAAGGGCGCGCTCTCGATGGCGGCGGTGCTGGCGTTGCCGCAGGACATCGTCTATCGCGATCGGCTCATCGCGATCGTGTTCGGCGTCACGCTGGTGACGCTCTTGACGCAGGCCTTGCCGTTCCGCCGGTTCCTGACGTGGCTGGGCGTCGCCGGAGAGGTCGAGTCGCGTCAGGTCGACGACGCGCGGGCGGTGCTGATCAGCGCCCGGCGCGCGCAGCTCGAGCTCGACCAACTGCTCGCCTCCGGGCTGATCTCCCGGCGCGACCATGCCGAACGTCGCGCGGCGTTCCAGCGCGACATCATCGAGGCCGAGCGCACGCTGCGTACCGCACGCCTGCACCCGCATCGTGACGTCGTGTTGCCCGCGGTGGTGATCGCGCAGAAGGCCGCCATCCTCGACGCCGCTCGGCGGGGTTTGATCACGGAACGCACCGCGAGCGAGCACGTCGCCTCGCTCGACGAGCGGTTTCTCGACGTGACCACGGGTGAACACTCGACGGAGGGCGAACGATGAAGATTCTCATGGTCGGCGCGGGCCGGGCCGGCCTCGAGGTCGCGGTCCAGTTGTCGCGCATGGGACACGCGGTCACCATCGTGGACACCGACGCGATGGTCGCCCGCCGCGCCTCCGAGCAGTTCGGGCTCGTGGCCATCGCCGGGGATGCCACGACGGCCGAGGTGCTCGACGATGCCGCGATCGGGCAGATGGACATCGTCGTCGCGATGCTGCGGCGCGACGCCGACAACCTCGCGGTCGCGCTCCTCGCCCGCTCCGCCGGCGTCGAACGGGTGATGGTGCGGATGCGGGACAACGCCTACCGGTCGATCTACGCGAAGGCCGGGATCGATCGCGTGCTGTCGGAGACCGATCTCATCACCGGCGCGATCGCGATGGCCGTCGAGCACGATGCCATCCGTCACGCGATGCTCATCGGCGACGGCACGGCCATCGCGTTCGAGCTGACGATTCCCGCCGGCAGCGTCGCGGCTGGCCGCAGCGTGATGGAGCTGGCGGCTCGGCCGGACTTCCCGAAGTCCGGCGTCTTCGCCGCGCTCTATCGTGAGGGTGGCGGCGTCGAAGCGCCGCGCGGATCGTCGGTCATCGACGCCGGCACGACCGTGTTGCTCGTCGCACAACGCGATGAAGTGAGCCATGCGATCACCGCCCTCACGGCTCCGGCCGCGGCGGAGGCGACCTCTCGGCGTTCGTAGCGTTCTTCGACAAGGACGTGAAGCGGTGACGAAGATCAGCGACCTCCATCGCCGATGGAGCAAGGACGCCGACTACGAGGACGCCTATGATGCGCTAGGGGAGAAGTTCGACCTCGCCCGTGCGTTGATCGAGGCCCGCACTGCGGCCGGTCTGTCGCAGGCGCAGTTGGCCAAGCGCATGAAGACCTCGCAGTCCTACATCGCGCGCATCGAAGGAGGACGGGTGCGTCCGTCAACGGACGCACTGGAGCGCTTCGCGCATGCGACGCACACGCGGCTGCGGATCGTGTTCGAGCCGCAGCCCGTTGGATGATTCCCTGTACGCGTTCGCGGCGTGAGCGACCAATCTTGCGTCGCTTCTGTCTCCGCCAGCCCGAGAAGACGAACACCGAGCGATGAGCGCCTTCAGTTCGTCCGGGCTCAACGTTCCGACACGCGTCCCGACGCGTGTCCGCCCCGAGAAGCTCGAGACGTCCGTGGTATATTCGTGTGGTATATCTCAAACGGAGCTGACAATGGAAACGGCCAAGGTCTTCTGGTCGGGACGATCGCAGGCCGTGAGGCTGCCGCGTGCCTTCCGCGTCGAAGCCGGCGAAGTCCGGATCCGACGACGTGGCCGGGCGATCGTGCTCGAACCGATTCCCGAATCATGGGAGTGGCTCGATGCCCTCGCAGGCGACGTCGACGAAGACTTCGCGTCGGCTGTCCGCGAACAGCCCGAGGGGACGGAGCGGCCCGGGCTCGGCACGGTGTTCCGCTAATGAGGTATCTCCTGGACGCGAACGCCATCATTGCCCTACTGAACGACACGACGTCGCCGATCGCCAGACGCGTTCGTCGCCACGCGCCCCGCGATTTCGGTGTGCCGGCGGTCGTCATGCACGAGCTGTACTACGGAGCGTTCAAGAGTCAACGGGTAGAACAGAATGTCGCCCGTGTGGACGCGCTGCAGTTCCCGGTGTTGGAGTTCGATGAGGAGGATGCCCGGCAGGCCGGGCAAGTCCGAGCACAGCTCGCGTCGAAGGGAACGCCGATTGGTCCGTACGACGTCTTGATTGCAGGCCAGGCCAAGGCTCGCGAGCTGACGCTCGTCACCCACAACACCAGCGAATTCCAGCGAGTGCCTGGTTTGAAAGTCGAGGACTGGAAGGGACCAGCGGCGGATCGGCGGCAGCGCAGGAACAATCCGTGACGAGATCGATGATCTCCACCGTGGGTAGCGCGACGACGCCGACGGCAAGGGAGCTCATGACACTCTGGCAGACGCTGAAGTTTCGCGGGCTGGGATCGGCGCCGGAGCTGGTTACGGCAGGTCGAAGGGCAGAGCGCGCGGCGTGAGCAGCCAATCTCGCGTGGCTGCCTCAGCGCGAGGCTTTCGTCCGCGTGGCCGCGTTCTTCGCAGGACGACCTCCGAACCGGCCGTTGGCCCTCGACGCGCGCGCTTTCGCCGCGGTGCGCTTTCCGCCCACCAGGGCGGCAACGCCAACGATGTCGACCGTCTTCTTTCCGCGGTTGGTGACGCGTGCCACCCGCACCCGCGCGTCTGGTCGACTGGCCGGATGGGCGTGCAGGTACGCCGTCAGCAGGGAGCGAATGGCGCGCTCTGCTTTCGCATCGGTATCGGCCGCCGCATACACAGGCAGTCCTGGCACGTAGGCGCTGACCGCTCCGCTCTCTTCGGTTTCCAGGACAATCGGATAGAGCATCGTCATTCGACACCTGCCTCACGCAGGATGCGATTCCCGAGCCGCCCTGCATCTTTCTCGGTGTGCACAGTGACCCACACTTCCTTGCCGCTCGTGGGGTGCTTCATCAGCAGATGGCTGCCTTTCCCTGACCGGACCTCCACGAAACCCGCGGCCTTCAGCTTTCGGATTACCTCGGCCCAGGTCACCTGACGATCGTGAACCTACCGCTAGGTTTCGTCAACGCCATGGCCGACGTGGCCGTGATCTTGATTTCGGACGTCTATCCGCTCAACGAAATCGCCATCTTTGCCTTCGAGCGCAGTCCTCGATCGAAGCTTGTGTGACCGAGTCGAACGCTAGGCGCGGATGGACGGCAGGAACGCTAGAATCGAGAAAGCCTGATGTCCATCGTTCCAGGAACGCGGCTCGGCCCCTATGAAATCCTCGCGCCCATCGGTGCCGGCGGCATGGGAGAGGTGTGGAAGGCACGCGACAGCCGGCTGAATCGCAGTGTCGCGATCAAGTGCCTGAAACCGGAAAGCGCCGACCGGTTCCAGAACGAAGCGCGCGCGATTGCCGCGCTCGGCCACCCCCACATCTGCCAGATCTTCGACGTCGGTCCAGACTACCTGGTACTCGAGTTCGTCGACGGCGCGCCGCTCCAGGGGCCGCTCTCGGCGGAGGCGGCCCGGCCCCTGGCCCTGCAGATTGCCGGCGCGCTCGAGGCCGCGCACAAACGCGGCATCCTGCACCGCGATTTGAAGCCGGCCAACGTGCTGGTCACCAACAGCGGCGCGAAGCTGCTCGATTTCGGCCTGGCGAAGATGACCGGGGAGTCCGATCTCGACGCGACGCAGACCGCGACAGGCATGGTGGTCGGCACGGCGGCGTACATGTCACCCGAGCAGGCCCGCGGCCGACCGGTCGACGCGCGCTCGGACTTCTTCAGCTTCGGAGCACTGCTCTATGAGGTGCTGAGTGGGCGCCGTGCGTTCGCCGGCGCCACCCTGCTGGACACCCTGAACGCCGTCGTCAGCAGTGATCCGCCGCCGATCGACTCGACGCTGTATCCCGTCGTCTGCAAGTGTCTGGCGAAGGACCCCGGCGAGCGCTATCAGAGTGCCGCGGAGTTGAAGGCGGCGCTCCTGACGCCCCCGGCGATGCGCGAGCGTCCGCCCGCGTCCATCGCGGTGCTGCCGTTCGTCAACATGAGCGACGATCCCGAGCAGGAGTACTTCAGCGACGGTCTCGCGGAAGACGTCATGAACAGTCTCGTGAAGGTGCCGGGATTGAAAGTGACGGCCCGCACGTCCGCGTTCGCGTTCAAGGGGCAGAATGCGGACGTTCGCAGGATCGCCGACGTTCTGGGCGTCACCAACATCCTGGAAGGGAGCGTGCGACGGTCGGGCAATCGGCTGCGCGTCACCGCCCAGTTGATTCACGCCGCCGACGGCATGCATCTGTGGTCGGAACGCTATGACCGCCACATGGAGGATCTCTTTGCCATCCAGGACGAGATCGCGGCGGCCATCGTTGGGGAGCTGAAGCTGCGGTTCGCGCCTGGCGACCGGCCGCGTCCCCAACTCAACCTGAAAGCGCACGAAGCCTATCTGCGCCACCGCCAGTTCCTCTGGGGATTCACGCCGGAGTCTCTGCGAAGGAGCCGGGAATGTCTGGAGCAAGCCATCGCGCTGGATCCCCGGTACGCGCTGGCGTACGTGGGGCTGGCGGATCATCATCTGTCCCAGTTCTGGTCCGGCGAGCCATCGGATGACGGTTTTGCACGCGCACACGATTTCGCGGTGCGTGCGCTGGAACTCGACCCTGAGTCGGCCCACGCACACGCGGTCATGGGAATCGTCGCGGGCTTGCATGAACGCAATTGGGAGGAGGCCAGGCGCAGGTTTCGCAGTGCGATGTCCACCGACGCTGTCCACTGGCACGTCCGGTCTTTGTACGCCTGCTTCCATCTGCAGCCTTTGGGTCTGCTCGGAGAAGCACGGCGGCAGATGCAGCGCGTCTTGCAGGACGATCCGCTTTGCCAGATTAGCTACCACGCGCTTGGCGTGGCCTTGGACGGCTTGGGCCTCGAGGCGGAGGCGGAGGCCGCGTGGAAACGCTCGGTCGAACTGGATCCGCAGTTCGCGATCGGCTGGATGCATCTGGCCATGCATCAATCGGCTTACGGCAAACACGCCGAAGCCTGCGAAAGCGCTGAGAAAGCCTACGCGTTGTTCCCCATCTCGCCATACGTGACCGGGACTCTGGCCGGCACGCTCGACGCGACGGGCGAAAAGGCGCGAGCCCGCGAGCTGCTCGCCTCTCAACCGCCGGCGGCCTCTCGAACAGCCGTCACCCAAGTTTGTTATCACCTGACGAGCGGGAGATTCGACGAGGCCGTCAGTTGGATCGCCAGGGCTGCCGAGACGAACTTCGCGCCAACCGCGAGCTTTCTCGTCCGTCCGTACGAAAGGTTTCTCTCGAAGTCGCACGCGTGGCCGGCGCTGCTCACCGAGCTCGGCCTGCAGCCGGCGGTGAGGGACTGAGCTCATCGCCACTTCGCGACACCTCGGAGGGTGAAAGACTGCCTTCAGCGGCTGCGCAGGTCCAGCGTTGATGACACCAAGAACACGCTCTGGCGAATCGCTACGCCCTGGACCGTACCGCCGGACGCCTTCCGAAACCGCGCTGAGCTAGTCACCGAACCACGCGAAGAACCAGCCGGGATCGTACCGGGCAAACGCAATGGTGGCGGCGTACGTGGCGACAGCAACGCTGGTCGCGAACAAGGGTCGGGCGCCGGCCGCCCTCATCGCTCGCCAGGACGAGCCAGCAACGACCAGGAGCGTGATGATCGAGGCCGGCACCCACGCGAACCCCAGCACGAGGAAGTAGTAGTGGATGGAGAAGCCAAGATCCTCGGGATCGGGATCGTAGGGGAATGGCCAGCGGCCGAGTGTCAGCCTCGCGCGCAGCACGAACAACCAGAACGCCACGAACCAAAGGGTTGGCGAGAACGCGAGCGCCAAGACCGCGACACGCCCCGCTCGAGGAAAGAGCCCCGCGGCCATACGGCTCATCATTGTCCAACCCACGTGACAGAGTCACCGCCAAAGTCAACCCTGATGGACAAGAACTCAGGCCGCCCGAGCAAGTCCGGTGTGGAACGCGAGGCCGGTCTTCAGCTGCGCGATCGTCTTCTCGTGGTTGGCGCGGCTGGCCATGAAGTACCAGAGTTGGGCGACGGTCGACGCCGTTCGGCTGCTCGAGACGCCCGCGGTGGCTTCACCGCGTGGAGACATCGTGGAGACGGCTGGGGGCCTCTCGGCAACCAATTGATTCCAGAAGGTTGGTGAGCCCGGAAGGAATCGTGCACGTTGGCGAGCCCGAAGGGCGGAGCCGCGTGCCTGAGGCCTTCCGGAGCGAAACCAGCGAACGAAGTGAATGGTGAGCCCGGAAGGAATCGAACCTTCAACCAACAGATTAAGAGTGCGCCTATGAATCAGGCTTAAGTATCGCGAAGTCTATCAGTTGCTGTTCGGACGGCAGGGCGGGGCAGTGGAGTGCCTGAACCGCGGTTTTGCTGATCATTCCCTGCCTGTCGGAACATCAGTCCCGCCAAAGTCCCGCCGGCTGGTCCGAGCCGGTTACACTTCCGCCACCATGCTGCCTACGGATTGTGGACGACCAGACCGGCCGACATCGTCAGGTCGGCTAGACACAGGAGCCCTCCCATGATGAATCGCGTCGCCATCGTTCTGATCGGCCTGTCGCTCGCACCCCACCTTTACGCTCAGACGCTTCCCCAGGCTGAGATCGATAAAGCGATCGCGCTTGGGCGCGCCGGACAAGTGCGAAAGGCGGGTTACCTGTGCACCGCGAAACGCACCTCCGGCCTCGGCGCGTTGGGTCTCGCTGGCTATGCTGTGCAAGGCGCCATGAACGCTGGCAGGGCCAGCTACGATATCCTGTTTCTCGGGGCGCGTGGCCGGATAGCCCTGGCAGCGTGGGATGCCGCACGCTCCGGCAAACCGTTCACCGCCACCGACGTCGATTCAGCATGGCTAACGCCGGACCTATCGGTGGTTGTAACACCTCGCCTGCCGGATGAGGACTCCGACCTCGCGCCAAATCTCCCGTCCGATGTGTCGAAGGTGATGTTTCGCTCGATCATCGGCAAGAAGGTGCTGCTCGAGCAGCGCGGCGAACCGAGCCTCGAAGCAAGGCAGTGGAAGAATGCCGCCGGAGCCGAGGTCAATTACAGCCGGGCAACGGTGACATTCGACGGGGCCCGTGCCGGCGATCTCTACGACGACAGCGGCATCAATCTCGTCGTCGTCACGGCAGATGGCGAGCGGCAGTGTGATGCCATCTCCATTCGGTCTGTACGCAACGCGGCGCGCCTGAAGTAGCACGGGGCCCCTTACGCCATGAAACTACTTCCCGCACTGCTCGCCGTCTCGCTCGCGTTGAGCGGTTGCAGCAAGAGTTCTCCGACTGGCCCCAGCCCGACGCCAACACCTTCGACGACGCGCGTCCTTGGCGTCGCCGGCAGTCTCACCTTCAGCGCCACAACCGTGGGCACGAAGGTGCAGCGAGAGTATCGCGTCACGAACTCAGGGAACGCGACGCTCACGATCTCCAACGTCATCGCGCCGAGTGGGTTCTACTCGACGCTGAGAACAGCGACGCTGGTTCCCGGCGAGACACAGACCGTGCACCTGGTCTTCGCGCCAGAGGCTGCCACGACCTACTCGGGCTCGCTCCGCATCATTGGTAATCAGACCAGCGGAGAAACATCGGTTCCGGTATTGGGCACCGGGATCGTGGGGTCGAATGTTCGCGCAGAGACGTTCACTGGAGAGATCAGTGGTGGCGATACTCGTTGCACCTCAGGACTGAGCTTCTCGTTCGACGTCGGCCCATGCAAGGTCTTCGAGTTCACCACCACTCAACCAGGTCGCGTCGACGCGCTGCTGATTTACAACGGGGACGACGCGTTGCTCAGCCTGGAAATCTACAACCCATCCACAGGCGATCAGGTCTCGCGCGGCGACCTTGTGTTCGATCCGTACCCTGGCAACGGCGAGTACCGCGAGATGAGCACGAACCTGGCGACGCCTGGACGGTACCAGTTCCGCGTCACGGTAATCAGCAGCTCGCGCGTGACGACCTTCAGGCTCATCACGACAAGGCCCAACTGACTCGGTGAGCCGGCGCACCCGGCGACCTGCGCGTAATGAGTGTCTACTTCAAGAACGGCGGCTGGCACTTCGACTTCTGGTTCCAGGGCGAGCGGCAGACCAGCAAGAAGAAACTGCGCACGAAGGACGAGGCTAGCCAGGCATGAAGGCCGCGCTTGAACTCGGACGCTGGACATTCCCGGCACCGCTCGGCTACTTGAACGCGCCGAAGTGGTCGAACACGAGCCTCGTGCACGACCCTGAGCGGGGCGCACTCGTGCGGCAGGCCTTCGAGGATCTCGCGACGGGCCATTACACCAAGCAGGAAGTGATTGCCCGTGCGACCGAAGCCGGCCTGCGCAGCCGGAAGGGACTGAAGCTGTCACCACAGAGCTTCGGCCAGATGATGCGGAACCCGATCTACGCCGGCAAAGTCGAGAGCCCGGACTACGGCGTGTCGACCAAGGGCAACTTCGATCCGCTCGTGGACGAGGCCACGTTCTACCGCGCCCAGGCCGTCCTCGACGGTCGGATCGTCGTCGCCGGTCCGCGTCAACGGAACCATCCGGACTTCCCGCTGCGCGGTTTCGTGCGGTGCGAGGCGTGCGGTCGGCCGCTCACCGGCAGTTGGTCGAGAGGGCGCAACGGCCACTACGCGTACTACCACTGCCAGAAGCAGTGTCGCGCCGTGAACGTCAGCAAGGCCGTGCTCGAAGGCGCGTTCGCCGACGAACTGGCGCTCCTGCAGCCGACGGCCGGCTACATGCGGATGGTCAAGGACCGCATCCTCTACGTGTGGGAACAGCAACGAGCCGAGGCGCACGAACGGACGGGGGAGCAGGAGCGTCGGGTGAAGGCCATCCAGCAGAAGCTCGATCGCCTGGACGAGGCGTTCCTCTACGCGGAGTCGATCGACGTCACCAGCTACGGCCGCCAGCGCGACAAGCTGCGCGAGGAGCTGACGCTCGCCCAGATCGACCACCACGCCGAGGCCGTGGACGAACTTGACGTACAGGGCATCCTGGCGTTCGCAGAACGCATTCTGCCGCGCGCCTCCGACCTCTGGGTCCAGGCGTCGCTCGACTACAGGAGCGGCTGCAACTGCTGTTCTTCCCTGAAGGCATCGCGTACGACGGGATTCGATTCAATCGAACCCGCCGTAACCGCACCACTTTTCAGCTACTTGGAGCCTGGCGAGGCCGTGGATGAAGTGAGTTGGTGAGCCCGGAAGGAATCGTGCACGTTGGCGAGCCCGAAGGGTGGAGCCGCGTGCCTGAGGCCTTCCGGAGCGAAACCAGCGAACGAAGTGAGTTGGTGAGCCCGGAAGGAATCGAACCTTCAACCAACAGATTAAGAGTCTGCTGCTCTGCCAATTGAGCTACGGGCCCACGAAGGGATCTGGCTGACCGACCGCCGCGCGTCGCACGCATGACGCGACATCGCGCCGAACCACATGCACAGCGGCGGATGGCGCGCCCGGCAGGATTCGAACCTGCGACCTTTGGCTCCGGAGGCCAACGCTCTATCCAGCTGAGCTACGGGCGCACGGGTGGGGTCGTCGCCACCGCGATCTTCACGACGCATGGCGCCTCCGGCCGGCCGTCGACGGCCGCCGCGCCAGTCGCACCGGAGAGCGAAAACTGGCGCGCCCGGAGGGATTTGAACCCCCGACCTACGGGTTCGAAGCCCGGCGCTCTATCCAGCTGAGCTACGGGCGCACAGCCAACGAATCTATCACACGGGATTGAATCACGTCAGCGCCGAGTTCCGAGAAGCAGAGCGCCGTCCCTCAGCTCCGCACCACGTCGCCCACGGCCGGAAGCGCGGTCTCGCGGTCGCGCGGCCCTCGCCGCGCCTTCCGCACCGCCGCGCCCACCGCGACCGAGGCGTCGAACACGGTCTTCACGGGCAACAGGCCGGCCAGCCGATGCTCGCCCACGGCCACGAACCCCGCCGAGGCCAGACACCCGCACTCGCTGCACTCGGGATCGCCACCGAACTGGCACGGCGTGATCATCTTCTGCATGTCAGCCGACACGCAGGTCGTCGTCTTCGCGAAGATGCACTCGCCCGGTGCCGCCGGCGGGTTGAGCAGCCCGCGCAGCACCTTGGCCCCCATGTCGCTGAGCTTCGGCTCGGCGCCCGCCAGCGCGGCGATGTCGGCCACGACGCGCCGGCGATCCTCGGCGGTGAGCCGCTCAGCCGACTGCTCGCCGCGCTGCGGCGTGTAGAGGCTGAACCAGATCCGCCGCACGTCCGGCAGCGCAGCCCAGAACTTCGTGAACTCCGCGAGATACCCGGGCCGGCTCTGCTGCCGGGTGACCGTGCAGTGGACCGTCACCTGCTGTCCGCGAATGTGCTTGAGGATGCGATCGTAGGTCGCCGGCGCGCGCCGCGCGTCGTGCTCCGGCTGCAGCCCGTCGACCGACACGCAGATCTGCAGCCGAGGGATCGACGCCCAGGCCTCCGGGATCGGCCGCACCGCGCTCGTCACGATCTGCGTGTGGATGCCGAGCGCGGCGATCTGCGGCAGCAGCACGTCGAGCTCGCGGAACCGCACGAGCGGCTCGCCGCCGACGATGGAGAGATGGAGCGGACGATGCTCGCGCACGAGCCGCAGCGTGCGATCGACGAGCTCCTGTCCCTTGAAGTCCGACAACTGCCGCAGGAGGACGTCGCCGCCGAGGTGCTGGTCGCCGTAGGCATAGCAGCCGGGACACCGCAGCGGACACTCTCGCGTGATCTCGATCGACAGGTTCGGCCGGTACCCGCGCACGATCAGGCCCCAGGCCGTGATCACGTGTCGCGCATTCATGCTTCGCTCCTCCCCGGCTCCGCCGGCGATCCGAGCGGGTTCACCGCGAAGCACAGCGACCGCACGATCCGGCCACCGATGACGTGTTCCTGGATGATCTGCTCGGCGTGCTGGGGGGTAACGTCACGATACCACGCGCCTTCGGGGTACACGACGGCGATTGGCCCCTGCGTGCAGATGCGCAGGCAGTGCACCTTCGTGCGGTACGCCGGGCCGCGGGAGCCCGCGATGTCGAGCTCCTTCATGCGGCGCTTGACGTACTCCCACGTCGCCTCGCCCGCCGCCGGATCGCAGCAGTCGGGTCCGGCGCAGACGAAGAGATGACGGGTCAGGCGGCCGACGCCGAAACTGGCGGCCGCGGCTTCTGGAGTCGTGCGTTCTTTGGGCATGGAGACATGAGGGACAATGTCTGTCGATTCTACCCTTCGACGCGCCGTGGCCCGTTACAAGCTCACGCTCGAGTACGCCGGCACTCGCTACAGCGGCTGGCAAATCCAGCGCAACGCCCGCACCGTCCAGGGCGAACTGCACGCGGCGCTCGCCGACGTCGTCCGCGGCCGGCGCGTGGAAACGTACGGCGCGGGCCGTACCGACGCTGGAGTCCACGCATCGGGCCAGGTCGCGCACGTCGATCTGCCCGTCGATCTGCCGGCCACGACGCTCGCATCGCGCGTCAACGAGCGGCTGCCGCACGACGTCCACGTGCTCGCCGCCGAACGCGTGCCGGCGCGATTCCACGCGCGCCACAGCGCGGTGGCGCGCAGCTACGTGTACCAGATCGCGCGCCGCCGCTCGGCGTTCGCCAAACCCTATGTCTGGTGGGTGAAGGACGATCTCGATGTCGCGGCGATGCGCACCGCCGCGTCGAGCTTCCTCGGCCTCGTGGACTTCCGGCACTTCACCGACGACGATCCGGAAGAGAAGTCGACGCGGGTGCTGCTCGAGCAGATCACGATCGGCACCGACGGCGCGCTCCTGCTGATCCGCGTGGTCGGCTCGCACTTTCTCTGGCGCATGGTGCGCCGGCTCACGGGGCTGCTGGCCGAGGTCGGCCGCGGAGGGCTCGCCGCCGACGACGTCCCGCGGCTCCTCACCACCGAATCCGACATCGTCGCGCGGTTGACCGCGCCCGCGTCGGGCCTCTTCCTCGAGCGCGTGTTCTACGAGCCGCCGCCAGCCGACTGGCCGCTCGTCTCCCCCGTGCTTCGGGTCTCCAGCGGGCCGGCGTGACGCGCCGCCAGCCCGCGGCCGTTGCCATCCCGCATCCCGCGCACCGCGATTACGAAACCCGCCGGCGGATGCCAGGAATGCTGGGGCCCAGCACCAGCACACGAACGCTGCCGCCGAAAACAGGCGTCACCAGCTCGGGCACGCCCCTTGCCACTTGCGTTGCCGTGCCCCCAGCTCCGGCTCGCTCCCCACGTCTCCGTTGTCGCATGTCGCAGATCGGCGGTTACTCGGGCCGGCCGGGCCGGCCGTGGACGCCGGTCTGGATTTGCGAGTACCCGTACCCGACGATGCGCCTGCACGGCCCGTCGGCTGAATGCGGCGACTGCCCGGTCTGGAAGGAGATCGAGCAGGAACGGCTGGAACGCCTGACGCGCGACAAGGCGTCCTGACTACTTGCCGCGCGCCGCGCGCGCGATCCCGAACTCGCCCAGCCACCACCGCGGCCGTTCCAGCGGCCGTCGTCTCAGGCCGAACGCCGCCACCGCGTGCTGCTCGATGTGCGCGATCGCATCGTCGAGGTCGTCGGTGATCTTCAGCAGGTTCAGATCGTCGGAGCTGATCGCCCCCTCCTCGCTCATCTCGCGCAGCAGGGCGAGAAACGGCTGCCAGTACGCGGCGCCGATCAGCACCACGGGGTACTCGCGGATCTTGCCGGTCTGGATGAGCGTCAGCGCCTCGCACAGCTCGTCGAGCGTGCCGAGGCCGCCGGGCAGCGCGATGAACGCGTACGAGTACTTGAAGAGCAGGACCTTCCTGACGAAGAAGTAGTGACAACTGATCCAGCGATCGAGGTACGCGTTCGGCACCTGCTCCATCGGCAGCTCGATGTTGCAGCCGATCGATCGGCCGCCGACGTCGCGCGCGCCGCGGTTGGCGGCTTCCATCAGGCCGGGGCCGCCGCCCGTCAGCACGGTGAAGCCCAGCAGGCTCACGCGGCGTCCCATCTCGCGGCCGATGGCGTAGTAGGGATGCGCCTCGCCGAACCGGGCCGATCCGAAGATCACGACGCACGGCCCGACGAAGTGCAGCACGCGGAAGCCGCGGATGAAGTCGCGGACGGACCGGAGCACGAGCAGTGCCTCGGTGAAGCGCGGGTTCGGACCGGCCAGCAGGACCCGATCCGCGTTGCTCGGCGGCACGGCCGCGGCCGTCGGCGTGCTTCCGGGCCCGCCCAGCTCCTTGCCGGCCTTGCCGGCGGGATTCGGCAGGGCCTCGGGCGCCGGCCGGTCGGTGTGATCGACCGGCTCCTCAGCCGGCACGACCGCCGGCCGCTGGGGATCGAGCGGGCTCATGGATACAGGAACTGGCGCCGCCAGCCGTCGCCCTCGCGCTCGAACAGCTCGCGATGATGGAGCCGCGCCGGGCGCGCGGACCAGAATTCCATCCGCTCGGGCACGACGACGAATCCCGACCAGTTCGGCGGACGCGGCACGGGCAGGCCGTCGAACCGTGCCGCCACCTCCGCCACGCGCGCGTCGAGCTCGTGCCGGGCGGCGAGCGGCTGGCTCTGCAGCGACGCCCACGCGCCGAGCTGGCTGTCGCGCGGCCGCGTTGCGAAGTACCGATCCGATTCCTCGGCCGGCACCGGCATCGCGGCGCCCTCGATGCGCACCTGCCGCTCGGTCAGCGGCCAGTGCACACAGAGCGCGACGGCCGGCGCCTGGTGCATGTCGGCGGCTTTCCGGCTGTCGAGGTTGGTGAAGAAGACGAAGCCGCGCACGTCGACGTACTGGATCAGCACCACGCGGCTCGACGGCCGCCCGTCGCGGCCGACCGTCGAGAGCGTCGCCGCCTTCGCATCCAGCGTGGACGAGGCGGCGGCTTCGGCGAACCAATGCTGGTACTGGGCGATCGGATCCGTCACGGACATCGAAGGTGCGCGCGCGCGCAGGACCCGCCTATTCTAGCGCGCCGGCCGAGCCCTATAATCCGGCCGCGCCGGCATTACCAACTTCTATGCGCGCTTCGCCGAGACCGCGGCGCGGTTCCCGTCGCGCGTCGCCGTGGAGTGGGCGGGCGCCGCGCGCACCGACACGACGACGTACGGCGCGCTCGTCGGCGCATCGGCGCGCATCGCCGGCTGGCTGCAGCACGCCGGTATCGCGCCGGGCGATCGCGTCGCCATCTTCGCCGACAACGACGCCCGCTGGATCGAGATCTACCTGGGCGTGCTGCGGCGGGCGGCGGTCGTCGTGCCGCTCGACACGGCCTACAGCGCGGAGCAGGTCCGCACGATCCTCGCCGACTGCGGCGCACGGGTCCTCTTCACGTCGGCGCGCCGGCTCGACACCGCGCGCGCGGCGGTCGCGTCCATGGGCGCCGGCGCGCCGCGGCTCGTCGCGTCGGGCGTCCAGGCCAGCGACGCGCCGGAATCCGCAGGCCTCGTGGATCTCGTACGCGACGACGAGATCGCCGCCGCGCCGCCGGCGGGCGATCCCGTCGAGGTCAGCGCCGACGAAGCCGCCGCCATCCTCTACACGTCCGGGACGACGGCCGATCCGAAGGGCGTCGTGCTCACGCACGGAAACCTCGACGGCGAGCGCGCCGGCGTGCTCGCCGTCGTGCCGGCCGACGAGCGCGACGTCGTGCTCGGCGTGCTGCCGCTGTTCCACGCGCTGGCGCAGATGGCGAACCTGCTCCTGCCGCTCACGATCGGCGCGCGCGTCGTGTTCCTCGAACAGGTCGGCTCCGCCACGCTCCTCGAGGCGCTCCAGGCGCGCGGGATCACGATCCTCGCGTGCGTGCCGCAGTTCTACTACCTCATCTACCAGCGCGTCCTCTCGACGTTCGACGCACACGGCGTCGTCGCGCGGCGGCTGCTGCGGCTGCTGATCCGGCTGAACACGACGGCTCGCGATCGGCTTGGATGGAATCTCGGGCCCGTCCTGTTCGCGCGCGTGCACGAGGCGCTGGGCCCGTCGATGCGCCTGCTGATCACCGGAGGGTCACGGTTCGATCCGGCGGTCGCGCGCGGCCTCTACGGGCTGGGCGTGACCGTCTACAACGGGTACGGCCTCACGGAAACGTCGGGCGCCGCCACCATCGTGCGCGTGGGCGACCGCTTCACGACGTCGGTCGGACCGCCGCTGCCTGGCGTCGAGGTGCGCATCGGCGCGCACGGGGACGCCGGCGACGGCGAGGTGATGATTCGAGGACCGATCGTGATGCGCGAGTACTGGCAGCGGCCCGACGCCACCGCCGAGGTGCTGCAGGACGGCTGGCTCCTCACCGGCGATCTCGGCACCATCGACGAGGCCGGCCGCGTCTCCATCACGGGACGCAAGAAGGACGTCATCGTCCTGAGCTCCGGCAAGAACATCTATCCCGAGGAGATCGAGGCGCACTATCGGCAGTCGAAGTTCGTCAGGGAGCTGTGCGTGCTCGGACGATCGCGTCCCGGCGAGCCGGCCTCCGAGCGGCTTCACGCGGTGGTGGTCCCGGACGAGCCGGCGATGCACGAGCGGGGCGTCGTGAACGTCCGCGAGCTGATCCGGTTCGAGCTCGAGGGACTCTCGGCGGCGCTGCCGGCGCACAAGCGCATCCTGAGCTACGACGTGGTGCTGCAACCGCTGCCGCGCACCAGCACCGGCAAGCTCCGCCGGAACGAGATCGAGCGGCAACTGCGTGAGCACGCCGCCGCGGCTTCGACGGAGCGGGCCGCGACGGGCGAGGAACACGCCTGGCTGACCGACGAGACGCGCCGGACGCTCGCCGGCGCGGTGGCGTCGACGCTCGGCCGGCACGACGTGCTGCCGGAAGCGAACCTCGAGCTCGACCTCGGGCTCGATTCGATGGAACGTGTCGAGCTGCTGACGAGCCTGGAGACGCGCGTGGGCCGCCGGGTCTCGCCGGAGATCCGGGCGCAGATCTTCACGGTCCGGCAGCTCGTCGAGGCGGTGCTCGCCGGCGGCGAGTCCGCCCCGCCAGCGGCTGCCTCCGATGCCACGGGCGCCGCGCGTCCGTGGGACGCCGTGCTGCGCGAGGCGCCGGACCCGGCCGTCGTCGCGGAGCTGCGGCGGCCGAAAGCGATCCGCGCGCTCGCGATCGCCGGGCTGCTGCGCGTGGCGCTGGCGGTCGCGCGGCTCGTGGTGCGCCTCGACGTGCGCGGCCAGTCGAATCTGCCGCGGCGCGGCGCCTACATCCTCTGTCCCAACCACCAGTCGTACCTGGATGGCTTCTTCATCGCCGCGATCGTGCCGTTCCGATCGTTCCGGCAGATCTTCTTCGTCGGCGCCACCGAGTACTTCGAGACGCCGCTCGCCGCCTGGGGCGCGCGCGCCATCAACATCGTGCCGGTCGATCCGGATGCGCAGCTCGTGAACGCGATGCGCGCCGCCGCGGCCGGGCTCGCGCTCGGCAAGGTGCTGATGCTGTTTCCCGAAGGCGAACGCAGCATCGACGGCGCGCTGAAGCCGTTCAGGAAGGGCGCGGCGATTCTCGCGGCGCACCTCGACGTGCCGATCGTGCCGGTGGCGGTCGACGGCTTCTTCGATCTGTGGCCGCGCGGCCGCCGGTTCCAGTGGCGCGCGCTGCTCCGGCGCCCGCGGATCTCGGTGCGCTTCGGCGAGCCGATGGCCGTTCGGCCCGGTGAGCACGCCGCCGGCACCGAAGAGCTCCAGCAGCGTGTGGCGGCCCTGCGGCCGGACGTGCGCCGGCCGCCTGCGCCTTCTGGGAGAGAATGACCGGCGGACGCTCGAACCGGAGGACTCGCATGCCGACTGGCAGCATGTTCGACTTCGTCAACCAGTACTTCGATCGCGCCGCCGCCACGACCGCGTACCCGCCGGGCCTGCTCGACAACATCAAGGCCTGCAAGAGCGTCTACCGCATCAGCTTCCCGTTCCGCCGCGCCGACGGCGGGCTCGAGACGATCAACGCCTGGCGCGTCGAGCACAGCCATCACAAGACGCCGACGAAGGGCGGCATCCGGTACGCCCCGTTCGTCGACGAGGAAGAAGTGAAGGCGCTCGCGGCGTTGATGACCTACAAGTGCGCGATCGTCGATCTCCCGTACGGCGGCGCCAAGGGCGCCGTGCAGATCGATCCCAAACGCTTCACGGCCGAGGAACTGGAGCGCATCACGCGGCGCTACACGCACGAGCTGATCAAGAAGAACTTCATCGGGCCGGGGACGGACGTGCCCGCGCCCGACTACGGCACGGGCGAGCGCGAGATGGCCTGGATCGTCGACACCTATCAGGCGCTCAACCCCGGCGCGCTCGACGGCCTCGCGTGCGTGACGGGCAAGCCGATCGCGGAAGGCGGCGTGCGCGGACGCCGCGAGGCGACCGGCCGCGGGCTCTTCTTCGCGCTCCGCGAAGCGTGCTCGGTCGCCGAAGACATGCGCGCGCTCGGCCTCACGCCCGGCATCGAGGGCAAGCGCGTCATCGTCCAGGGGCTCGGCAACGTCGGCCTGCACGCGGCGCGGTTCTGCCGCGAGGCCGGCGCCGTCATCGTCGCCATCGCCGAGTACGAGGGCGCGATCGTCAACGCCGCCGGGCTCGATCCCGATGCCGTGGCCGCGCACCGCCGCGAGACGACGTCCGTGCTCGGCTACCCCGGCGCCACGAACGTCACGCCGTCGGCCGCCGCGCTCGAGCTCGACTGCGACGTGCTGCTGCCGGCCGCGCTCGAGAACGTGCTCACGAAAGACAACGCGCCCCGCATCAAGGCGCGCATCGTCCTCGAAGGCGCCAACGGCCCGACGACGCCCGAAGCGGAAGCGATCTTCCGTGAGCGCGGCCTGCTCGTCGTGCCCGATGTGTACGCGAACGCCGGCGGGGTGACGGTGTCGTACTTCGAGTGGCTGAAGAACCTCTCGCACGTCCGGTTCGGACGGCTGCACAAGCGGCTCGAGGAAAACGACGAAGCCCGGTTCGTGCGCGCCGTCGAGCAGTTGACCGGCAAGACGCTGTCGGACGACGACCGGCGCCTCTTGATCCATGGCGCCGACGAAGCCGACATCGTCAACTCCGGCCTGGAGGAGACGATGATCGTGGCGTATCACGCCATCCGCGATGCGTGGAAGCAGGACCCGCGGCTCGGCGACCTGCGGGCCGCGGCGTTCAGGACCGCGATCGACAAGATCGCGCGGTCCTACATGGATCTGGGCGTCTTCCCGTAGGACGCCGGCGCTGACGCCGGCCGCGCTCGAGCCAGCGGTCAGCGCTCGTCGTCGCGATCCACGAGATGCCGGGCGGCCCGCTGGGCGCGGCGCCGGCGGCGTTCGAGCTCCGCGTAGATGTCACGCGGGACGAGGCGCATGCGCGCCGGCCGGACGCCCCGCTGCCGGGGAACGAGCGGCGTGCCGCGATCATCGATGAGGTCGAGCTGCCGGGCTGACGTGCCATCCACGCGGGTCATGAGGGCCTCCTGCTGGATTCACGATACCGACCCCGTGTGACAGCGGAGGTCATACGGGTACACTCTTGCCGCGCTATGCGTAACGCCGAGGTCATTCGGCAGTGGCAGGTGCTCCGCGAGATCGAAACGCGCCGCACCGGCGTCACCATCCACGAGCTGGCCGCGCTCGTTCGCGTGTCCACCCGCACCATCCGGCGCGACCTGCAGGCGCTGCAGGAAGCGGGGTTCTCGATCTACGACGAGGGCGAGGAGAACGAGACGAAGCGGTGGAAGCTCGGCGCGTCGCCGTTCCACGCGGTGCAGGAAGGCCTGTCGGTGGCCGACGTCGCCGCGCTGTACCTGAGCCGCGCCGTCGTCGAGAGCCTGCCGGGCTGGCCGCTCGCCGACGAACTGCGCCAGGCGTTCTCGAAAGTCGAACGCGCGTTGAATCCGAGGATGCGCGAGTTTCTCTCGACACTGCCACAGGTCCTGTCAGCAAAAGCCGGACCACGCGCCGGCCGGGCTTCGGACCAGACCATCGACGTCGCGCGGCGGCTGTTCGACGCCACGCGCGACCGCCGGATTGTCGAGATGCGGTATTTTTCCGCCACGAGCAACCGCGCCAAGTCGTATCGCGTCGAGCCCTACAGGCTGGCGCTGGCCCAGGGCGGCTTGTATCTGGTCGCATGGGTCCCGCAGTACGACGCGTTCCGTACGTTCGCCAGCGAGCGCATCGAGCGGCTGAGCGTCACCGAGGACACGTTCAAGCGGACGCGCGAGCTGCCGGCCGACCTCTTCGGCGCGTCGATGGGCGTGTTCTGGGCCGAACCGGTGTCCGTGGAGATCGAGTTCGAGCCCCGGTTGGCCGCGTTCGTTCGCGGGCGCGTCTGGCACGAGTCGCAGCAGCTCGAGGATCTGCCGGACGGCGCGCTGCGCATGAGGCTCGCGGTGTCGGACGACTGGGCGCTGCGGAGCTGGATTCTCGGATTCGGCGCCGGCGTGCGCGTGCGCCAGCCGCAGGCGCTGGCCTCGGCCATCGCGGGCGAACTGCGACGCGCGGCGGCGAATTATCCGGGGTGATCGATCGGCGCCGCCAACCTCGGGCGCGCCGTTGTCGTCCAACGCCATGATGGCCCGCCGCCGTTCGCCCATCCTTCGATCCGTCGTCTCGGCCGTGCTCGCCGGCGCAGCCGCCGTGCCCGTGACCGCGCGCGTGCCGTCCGAGGGCGCCCGCGCGAGGATCCCGGGGGTCATCGAGGCCATGCCGGTGGCCCTGCCGGCCGACACGATCCACATCGACGGCGTCCTGTCGGAACGCGGGTGGAACGCGGCCGTGCCGGTGAGCGACTTCGTCCAGCGCGAGCCGAGCGAAGGCGCCGCGCCGACCTACGTCACCGACGTGAAGGTGCTCTTCGACCGCACATCGCTCTACGTCGGCGTCCACGCGCAAGACCCCGATCCGCAGCGCCTCGTCGGCATCCTCACGCGGCGCGACGAGGCGTCCCCGTCCGACTGGGTGTCGGTGCTGGTCGACTCGTACCACGATCGGCGCACCGCCTACGAGTTCGGCGTCAACCCGACCGGCGTGAAGTTCGACGCCTACTGGTTCAACGATACGAACAGCGACCGCGGATGGGACGCCGTCTGGGACGTCGCGGTCAGCCGCGAGGCCGACGGCTGGCGCGCGGAGTTCCGGATCCCGTTCTCCCAGTTGCGCTTCAACGGCGATCCGGCGCGCGGCCTCGGGTTCGCGGTCGTGCGCCGCATGCCGAAGACGAACGAGACGGTCACCTGGCCGCTGCTCGCGAAGAGCGCGAGCGGGTACGTCTCGTCGTTCGGCGAGCTGCGCGGCGTCGCGATCTCCGACGAGCCGAAGCGGCTGGAACTGATGCCCTACGTCCTCGCGGAGACGACGACGGCCCCGGTGGCAGCCGACAACCCGCTCACCCGCTCGCCGGCCAGCACGGGCGCGCTCGGCGTGGACCTCAAGTACCGCATCACCAGCGGCCTCACGCTGACGGCGGCCGTGAACCCGGATTTCGGCCAGGTCGAAGCAGACCCGGCCGTGGTCAACCTGGGCGCGTTCGAGACCTACTTCGAGGAACGGCGCCCGTTCTTCGTCGAAGGCTCGGGCAATTTCTCGTTCAACAACGTGTTCTATTCGCGCCGGATCGGCCGGGCGCCCCAGCGGTCCGTGAGCGCGCCGGACGGCGGCTTCGCAGCGCAGCCGGCCAACTCGACGGTGCTCGGCGCCGCCAAGGTCACCGGCCGCGTCGGCAAGTTCGCCGTCGGGGCGATGCACGCGGTGACCGCGGCCGAGCGGGCCGAGATCGTGTCCGGCACGCCGTCCGTGCGCTCGACCTCCGCGGTCGAGCCGCTCAGCCAGTACACCGTCGCGCGCGTGAGCCGGGAGTTCGACGACAACTCGCGCGTGAGCGTGATGGCGACGAGCACGCTCCGCCAGCTCGACCAGGACCTGAGCTTCCTGCCCGACTCGGCCGTCGTCGGCGTGGTCGACGGCGACTGGCGGCTCGCCGACGGCCGGTACAGCCTCCAAGGCTACTGGTCCGGCAGCACCGTGCGCGGCTCGGCCGAGGCGATCGATCGGCTGCAGATCAGCAACGTCCACAGCTTTCAGCGCCCCGATGCCCGCACGCTGTCCTACGACCCGCTCCGCACGCAGCTCGACGGACAGAGCGCCGGCGTCTCGTTCAGCAAGATCAGCGGCCAGCGCACGCGGGGCAACGTCAACGCCGGGTTCCGGTCGCCCGGCTACGACGTCAACGATCTCGGCTTCCAGCGTCGCGCCGACGAGATCTGGAGCAATGCCTGGTTCCAGATCCGCAGCGACAAGCAGGGCAAGCACGTCCGCAACAAGAACATCAACTTCAACAACTGGTGGGCCTTCAACCACGACGGCGACCGCCGCGACCTCGGCGTCAACGTCAACTCGCACTGGGCGTACAACAGCGGCTGGGCCTGGGGCACCGGCGTCAACGTCTTCGCCGAGCGCTTCGAGGACCGGCTGACGCGCGGCGGGCCCGGCGGCTACATCCCGGGCGGCATGAGCCAGTGGGGCTATCTCGACACCGACAACCGCCGGCTCGCCACCGGCAACCTCTTCCTCTTCTGGGGCTACAACCGCCAGTCGTCGAAGCAGCGCGAGGTCACGTTCGGCGTGACGCTCCGGCCGAGCGCCGCGCTGTCGGTCAACCCGCGGGTCGAGTGGAGCCGGAACCAGGCCAACGCGCAGTGGGTCGAAGCGATCACCGACGATGGCGGCGCGACGCGCTACGTCTTCGGCCAGATCGACCAGACGAGCGTGGGCGTGAGCGTGCGCGCGAGCTACACGATCCGCCCGACGCTCACGTTGCAGGTCTACGCGCGGCCGTTCGTGTCGAGCGGCGCCTACTCGTCGTTCCGGGAGCTCGTCGACGGGCGGGCACCGACCGAAGCGGAGCGATACGCGCCCTTCGCCTACTCGGGCTCGCCGGACTTCAACTACCTCTCGTTCCGGACGACCAACGTGCTGCGCTGGGAATACCGCCCGGGCTCCACGCTGTTCGTCGTGTGGCAGCAGGGGCGCGAGACGGTCCTCGACGATGGGGCGTTCCGGTTCGGCCGGAACTTCGGCGAGACATTCGACGCGCCCTCCACGAACGTCTTCCTGATCAAGCTCAGCCGGTGGATCAATTTCTGACGCGGGCGAGGGTCGGGAACCTCTCCGCGGCGTAAGCCGCCGGGCCCGCATCGCCGGCCGTCCAGCGCCGCCGGGTGTTCGCTCACGCGTGCCCGGCCGGCCTCGAACCTGCTATCGTGTGAGCGGCCCTCCACGCGAAAGTGGCGGAACTGGCAGACGCGCCGGACTTAGGATCCGGTGGCCGGAAGGCCGTGGGGGTTCGACTCCCCCCTTTCGCATTCCTTGCCCCTGGAGATTGCGCGTCTGGCCTGTCGGAATTCGAGCGCCTGTTTCGTGATTTGATGGATTCGGGCATTGCCGAGCTGAGCGACTGATGAAGACAGAGTTCACCGAGGTCTCCGAAACCCGCAAGCATCTTTCGTTCGAGATCGAACCCGGCGTCGTGAGCGCGGAGATCGATCGCGTGGCGCGCGCGTACAGCCGATCGGCGCGGGTGCCGGGGTTCCGGCCCGGCAAGGTGCCGGCCGGCGTCGTCAAACAGCGGTACAAGGACCAGATTCTCCACGACGTCGCCCACGATCTGATTCCGCGCGTGCTGGGCGAGGCGCTGCGGGAGCGCGGCCTCTCACCCGTCGCCTCGCCGGACATCAAGGACGTGGTGCTCGAGGAGGGCCAGCCGCTCACCTTCGTCGCGGACTTCGAGACGCTGCCGCCGATCGATCCGGGCGAGTACGCCGGGATCTCGCTCAGCAAGCCGCCGGCGGTGCTGGAAGTCGGCGCCGTCGATCACGCGCTCGAGCACCTGCAGGAGCGGCACGCGCGCTGGGAGCCGGTCGAGGATCGCGCGGCCGCCGCCGGCGACACGCTGCTCGTGGACCTCACGCGGACGCGGCGCGCGCGGCGCATCGCGCTCGCCGGCGAAGCGGCGCCGGCGCCCGGCGAGCAGGACGGCGAGCCGGAGCCGATGACGAACGTCACGGTCGAGCTGGGCCACACCGCCAACCCGCCCGGCTTCGACGAGCCGCTCCTCGGCGTCGTGGCGGGCGATACGCGCGAGTTCACCGTCACCTACCCCGCCGACCACGACCCGGCCGACCTCGCGGGCGCGACCGTCGACTACCACGTGACGGTCAAAGGGATCCGGCGGAAGCACGTGCTGCCGCTCGACGACGGCTTCGCGAAGGAAGTGAGCGACCTCGCGACGCTCGAGGAGCTGCGCACGCGCGTGCGCGAGGACCTGCAGCGCGGCGCCGAGCAGGAGGCCGAGCACACCATGCGCCACCAGCTCCTGCAGGAGCTGGGGAGCCGCCTGACGATCGTGCCGGACGTGCTCGTCGAGCAGGAGATCGATCGCCGGCTCGAGGACTTCGTGCGGCGGCTGATGGAACAGGGCATCGATCCGATGTCGGCGAACGTCGACTGGCGCGACTTCCGGGACCGGCAGCGGGAGACCGCGTCGGCCACGGTGCGCAGCACGCTCGTGCTGGACGAGATCGCGCGCCGCGAAGGCATCGAGGCGACCGGCGAGGACGTCGCGGCGGAGATCGAGCGCTACGCCGAGCGCGCGGGGCACACGCCGACGGCCGTGCGGGCGCGGCTCGAGAAGGACGGCGCGCTGGATCGGATCCGGGCCGGCATCCAGCGCGAGAAGACCATGACCTGGCTGATCGAGCGGGCGCAGGTCGTCACCGGGTGACGGCCGCCGCGGGCAGGGTCACCCCTGGCCCCATCGTGCCGATATACGGAAGGACTATGACGGACTACCGATCGCAACTCATCCCCATGGTCGTCGAGCAGACGAACCGGGGCGAGCGCGCGTACGACATCTTCTCGCGGCTGCTCAAGGACAGCATCATCTTCATCGGCACGCCGATCGACGACGCGGTGGCCAATCTGGTGATCGCGCAGATGCTCTTCCTCGAGGCGGAGGACCCCGAGCGCGACATCACGCTCTACGTCAACTCACCGGGCGGATCGATCACGGCGGGGCTGGCGATCTACGACACCATGCAGTTCATCAAGCCGGACGTCGCGACGTACTGCATCGGCCAGGCGGCGTCGATGGCCGCGGTGCTGCTCACGGCCGGCGCCAAGGGCAAGCGGTACGCGCTGCCGAACTCCCGGATCCTGATTCATCAGCCGTGGCTGTCGGGCCTGGCGGGCCAGGCGACCGACATCGACATCCATGCGAAGGAAATCCTGCGCATGCGCGAGCGCCTCAACGAAATCCTGTCGCACCACACCGGCCAGCCGCTCTCCCGCATCCAGGAGGACACCGATCGCGACTACATCATGGGGGCGGGTCAGGCGAAGGAATACGGTATCATTGACGATATCTTGAGTCGTCGCGCATAGCGCGGCCGTCCGGCTACAGGCGGCTGCGGACGATACCGATAACCAGAGGCGCGGGCAGGGCGATGACCACGAAGAAGACCGGCGACAACGAAGTCCTTCGTTGTTCCTTCTGCAACAAGGACCAGAACGACGTCCGCAAGCTGATTGCGGGCCCGACGGTCTTCATCTGCGACGAGTGCGTCGAGGTCTGCAACGACATCATCGCCGACGACAACAAGTTCGATCGCGGCACGCGCACGTCGCTGCCGATGCCGGTCGAGATCAAGAAGTTCCTCGACGAGTACGTCATCGGCCAGGAGACGACCAAGAAGAAGCTGGCCGTCGCCGTCTACAACCACTACAAGCGGCTCGAGATCCAGAAGCAGTCGCGCGGCCGGCACGACGTCGAGCTGATCAAGTCGAACATCCTGCTGATCGGGCCGACCGGCACGGGCAAGACGCTGCTCGCGCAGACGCTCGCCCGGCTGCTGTCGGTGCCGTTCACGATCGTCGACGCGACGACGCTGACCGAGGCGGGCTACGTCGGCGAGGACGTCGAGAACATCATCCTCAAGCTGCTGCAGGCGGCCGGCGGCGACATCGAGAAGGCCCAGCAGGGCATCATCTACATCGACGAGGTCGACAAGATCTGCCGCAAGGACGAGAACCCGTCCATCACGCGCGACGTCTCGGGCGAGGGCGTGCAGCAGGCGCTCCTGAAGATCCTCGAGGGCACGGTCGCCAACGTGCCGCCGCAGGGCGGCCGCAAGCACCCGCACCAGGAGTTCTTCCAGGTCGACACGACCAACATCCTCTTCATCTGCGGCGGCGCGTTCGTCGGGCTCGACAAGCAGATCGCGCGCCGGCTCGGCAAGAAGACGATGGGCTACAAGGCGGACGTGAAGGCCGCCGTGAGGGACGCGTCGGCGCTGCTCGAGCAGATCGAGCCCGAGGATCTGATCAAGTACGGGCTCATTCCGGAGTTCGTGGGCCGGCTGCCGGTCGTCGGCACGCTCCACGAGCTCGACCGCGCGGCGCTCATGCAGATCCTCACGCAGCCGCGCAACGCCATCACCCGCCAGTACCAGCGGCTGTTCGAGTACGAGAACGTCAAGCTGCGCTTCACCGACGACGCCCTCGAGGCGATCGCCGAGGCGGCGCTCCGCCGGAAGATCGGCGCGCGCGGCCTGCGGATGATCATCGAGGACATCATGCTCGACCTGATGTACACGCTGCCCGGCCAGAAGAAGATTCGGGAGTGCGTCATCACGCGCGAGGTGGTAGAGTCGAAAGAGAAGCCCATCACCGTCATCGAGAAGGCGGGATAGGCCAGCGCGCCCGTCGGCGTGCCTGCGTGCCGCTGATCCGATCGCGTCTGCCGGCGCCGCGCCGGCCGCACCGGCCGCATCAGCCCGATAGCTCGTCCATGGATCAATACGAAACGCTCCCCATCGTTCCGCTGCGGGACGTCGTGGTGTTCCCGCACATGATGATGCCGTTCGTCATCGGACGGCCGTCGTCGACGCGCGCGCTCGAGCACGCGCTGGCCACCGACAAGAAGATCTTCCTCGCCGCGCAGCACGACGCCGCCATCGACGATCCGCAGCCCGCCGACATCTACACGATGGGCTGCGTGGCGAACATCGTCCAGTCGCTGAAGCTGCCCGACGGCAACATCAAGGTGCTCGTCGAGGGCGTCGAGCGCGCCCGCGCCGTCGAGTGGAAGGAAGACAAGGGCTTCTTCCGCGTCACGGTGAAGCTCATCCCGAAGAAGGCCGAGCCGCAGGCCGACGCCGAGGGCGTCATGAGCCGCGTCGTCGGGCTGTTCGAGCAGTACATCAAGCTCTCCAACAGCCTGCAGTACGACGCGATGGTGGCGGCCGTCCGGGTCGACGACCCGTCGCGCCTCGCCGACACGATCGCCGCGCACCTGCAGGTGGGCGTCGAGGAGAAGCAGAACCTGCTCGAGATCGTCGCGCCGATCGAGCGCCTGTCGCGGATCATCACGGTGCTCGAAACCGAGGTGGACAAGCTCCAGGTGGACCGCCGGATCCAGTCTCGCGTCAAGAAGCAGATGGAGAAGGCGCAGAAGGAGTACTACCTCAACGAGAAGATGAAGGCGATCCAGCGCGAGCTGGGCCGCAAGGACGAGAAGGGCAGCGAGGTCGAGGACCTCAAGAAGAAGATCGAGCAGGCGCGCATGCCCAAGGAGGTCGCGCGCAAGGCGATGGACGAGCTGAAGCGGCTCGAGGCCATGCCGCCGATGTCGGCCGAGGCCACCGTCTCGCGCAACTACCTCGACTGGCTCGTGGCCGTGCCGTGGCAGAAGAAGAGCAAGGAGAGCCGCGACCTCCAGCTCGCCGAGAAGATCCTCAACGAGGACCACTTCGGGCTCGAGAAGATCAAGGAGCGCATCCTCGAGTTCCTCGCGGTGCGCACGCTCGTCAAGAAGCCGAAGGCGACGATCCTCACGCTCGCCGGCCCCCCGGGCGTGGGCAAGACGTCGCTCGCCAAGTCGATCGCCCGCGCGATGAACCGCAAGTTCGTGCGCCTGTCGCTCGGCGGCGTCCGCGACGAAGCCGAGATCCGCGGCCACCGCCGGACGTACATCGGCGCGTTTCCCGGCCAGATCATCCAGATGATGAAGAAGGCCGGCACGATGAACCCGGTCTTCCTGCTCGACGAGGTCGACAAGATGTCGATGGACTTCCGCGGCGACCCGTCCGCGGCGCTCCTCGAGGTGCTCGACCCCGAGCAGAACCATTCGTTCCTCGACCACTACCTCGACGTCGAGTACGACCTCTCCAACGTCATGTTCGTCTGCACGGCCAACGTGCTCCACACGATCCCGCAGGCGCTGCGCGATCGCATGGAGGTCCTGCAGCTCGCCGGCTACACGGAGTTCGAGAAGGTCGAGATCTCGCGCCGGTTCCTCGCGCCGAAGGCGATCGAGGGCGCGGGGCTGACCGAGAAGAACCTGACCTTCACCGACGACGCGTTCCGGACGATCATCCAGCGCTACACCCGTGAAGCCGGCGTGCGCAACCTCGAGCGCGAGATCTCGTCGATCTGCCGCAAGGTCGCCCGCAAGGTCGTCGTCGAGGGCGCCGACTTCCGCGAGGAGATCGCCGCCGCCAAGGTCACCGAGTACCTGGGCGTGCCGCGCTTCCGGCCGTCGGTGGCCGAAGAGAAGAACGAGATCGGCATCGCCACCGGGCTCGCCTGGACCGAGGTCGGCGGCGAGATCCTCGTGACCGAGGCCACGCTGATGCCCGGGCGCGGACGGCTGACGCTCACCGGCAAGCTCGGCGACGTGATGCAGGAATCCGCGCAGGCCGCGATGAGCTGGGTCCGGTCGAAGACCGCCGAGCTCGGCATCCCGAACGACTTCAACCGCCGGACGGACGTGCACGTGCACATCCCCGAGGGCGCGATCCCGAAGGACGGGCCGTCGGCCGGCATCACGCTCGCGACCGCCCTCGTCTCCACGCTCACGCGCGTCCCGACGCGGCGCGACGTCGCGATGACCGGCGAGATCACCCTGCGCGGCAAGGTCCTCCCGATCGGCGGCGTCAAGGAGAAGATCCTCGCGGCCCACCGCGCGGGCCTGATGAACCTGATCGTGCCCAAGGACAACGAGAAAGACCTGGCCGACGTGCCGAAAGACGTCCTCGACGCGATGAGCGTGAACCTCGTCGAGACGATGGACGAGGTGCTGAAGATCGCGCTCGCCGGCCCGCTGCCCGCCGTCCCCCCGCCCGCACCCGAAGAGGGCCTCGGCTCGGACCTCGGCATCCGACACTGATCCTTACGGTTTAGGACTGACGGCTCACGGGAAAGTGAACGCCGAGCTCCTGCGAGCTCGGCGTTTTCGTTTGTCGTCGCCGCGGTCCTCCTCAGCATCCACACAGAGCCACAGGGCCGGGCGGCCCGTTCACACCCTGGCGCATGTCACAAATCGGCTTCCCCGGACGTCTATGAGCATGTGAAAGCCCACGATGATGTGCTGCCGGCGTCGGTTACCGGCAGTACGCCGGCCGATCTCGAGTCGCTGTTTCTAGCGCATTACGAGTCGGTCCTACGTCTGGTCGCGCGCGTCATTCGGGACCGCGCCCGGGCGGAAGAGCTTGCCGTGGATGTGTTCCTCAAGTGGGCCCACCGCCGATCCCCAGGCTCTGAGATCGGGCCAGGCTGGCTGTATCGGGTGGCCGCGCGGCTCGCGATCGACGAGTTGCGCCGCTCTATGCGCGGGTCACGGTACGACCGCATGATCGCGGCGCTGTCCCGCCGTCCTCGGACGCCAGAGGAAGTTCACACCACGGCCGAAGCTCAGCAGGCGGTGAGGACAGTGCTCGCAGCGCTCCGGCGTCGAGATGCGGAGATGCTCGTCTTGCGGAGCCATGGGTTGGCTTACGGCGAAATGGCGTTGGCGCTGAACATCAATCCCGCGTCGATCGGCACGCTGCTCGGGCGAGCTCAGCGGGCCTTTCGCGCGGAGTGCGTGAGGCGATATGGCGACAGATGAGAATCCACTGAACCGTTGGATCGACGTGAAGCTCGGTGTATTGGATGCGGAGGCATGGGCTCACGTGCACAGCACGGCGCCGGAGCACCTGACACGACTCCGGTCGAAGCTGGCTGACTGGCGACGACGCCGAGGTCGGCGCGCTGTACTCGGCACGGCGCTGGCTTTGGTCGCGTTGTCGGTCCTCTCAACCGGCACCGCGCGTGTGTTCGCCACTCGCTGCGTGGAGGCCTGTGTCAGTGCGGCGACGCGCCTGACCGGGGCCCTCACACAGCCCGCCCAAGGTATCGCTACGGGCAGCGTCGCACCCGATTTCACCGCGTTGGATCAGGCGGGGCGTGTCCTGCAGTTGGGCAGTCTTCGAGGGCAGGTGGTCCTGCTCAACTTCTGGGCAACGTGGTGCGTGCCGTGCCGCCAGGAGATTCCCTGGTTCGCAGAGTTTCAGCAGCGCTACAGCGCCCGAGGCTTCACCGTTGTGGGCCTCTCGCTCGACGAGGATGGCTGGGCCGCCGTGCGACCGTTCGCCGAAACACACCGGATTGACTATCGGCTCGGCGTCGCCGACCAGAGCACCGTGTCGTCCTATGGCGTGCAGGTCCTGCCAACGACCGTCCTGATTGGTCGCGATGGCCGGATCGCCATGTATGGCGTCGGGGTCCCCGAGAGATCCCTATACGAGCGAGCCATCGTCGGACTACTCGACTGAGGCGCGGCGTCAGCGGCGAAGGCGATCGGCCAGCCGATAGCACACGCCGCAGACGGCGGTCGCCGCCGCCGTGACGGAGAACGTCACGGAACCGCCGGCGTGCTCGAGCAGCACGCCGCCGACGAGCGGCCCGAGGCCGAACCCCATCGCGCTCAGTCCCGCGGCGCCGTAGTAGCTGCCCTTGAGGTGCGAGGGCGCGATCCGATCCACGTGCAGTTGCAGCGTCGGGAACAGGATGGCCTCGCCGACGCTGAGCACCCACGTGGCCACGATCCAGGGCACGACGCCGCGCACGGGCAGGAGCGCATACGCGATGAACCCTGCCACGAAGAGCGCGAGGCCGACGTGGATCCGCGCCTCGACGCGATACGGGCTGAGCAGCCGAAGCAGCGGAAACTGGAACAGGACGATCGTGATGGTGTTCGTCATGAGCAGCGCCGTCACGAGCCGCGCGCCGACCGCGCCGTCGTGCCCGCTGACGTACTGAATCAGCGTCGACTCGAGCTGCGCGTACGCGGCCATCGTCAGGAACATCGCGAGCACGAGGAGCTGGAACGGCCGGTCGCCGCGCAGCACGCGCGCGGCCGCGCGGAACGTCCGGCTCTCGCGTGCTCCAGGCGCGGCGGCCGCGTGAGCCGGCACGGCGACGGCCGCGACGACGGCAGCGAACGTGGCGTGCGTCGCCGCGGTCACCCAGAACGTCGTCTGCCTGGCCGTGAGCCCGAAGACGATGCCCAGCAGCGGACCGATGGCGCCGCCGAGGTTGATGGCGAAGTAGCGCAGGTGGAACGCGAGATCACGCTGCGCGCGATCCGCGAGGCAGTCGGCGATGATCGCCTTGCCCGGCGCTTCGAGCGCCGCGCGGGAGAGGCCGACCAGCAACGCGCCCGCGGCGATCGCCGCGACGTCTGCGCCGGTCGCGAGCAACCCGTATCCGGCAGCGGCCAGGCCGCAGCCGGCGAGCATCAAGCGCACCGGTCCGAACTGGTCGCCGAGGTTGCCGGCCCAGAGCCCCGCGAGCGCGCTGACGAGGAAGGCGCCGCCGAGCAGCGCGCCGATCCCGGACGGGCTCATCCCGAAGTCGCGGCTCAGGATGATCGCGAGAAAGGGCCAGGCCATGAAGAACGCCGTCCGCATGACGAACATGCCGCCGATGACGACCCACACCACCGGCGGCCAGCGACAGTGCAGGGACACGAAGGTGACGGCGCGACGCATGACGATCCCTCTCCTTCCGCAAAAGAAAAGGGCCATCATCCGAACTGGATGATGGCCCTCGAAATCAGGTCCGTGATGTTGGGCTCAGATCATCCAGTGCTCGCGGTCGGATCGTCGCGGCGAGTCAGCGCGCACGAATGCACGGCCTGCGGCGTACCGGCGCCTGCGAGACGCCGGGAGGCACGCCAGAAGGACACGCGCGAAGTGATCGAGAGGACGGACATCGAGTCGGCAATCATACGGCGGGCGTCCAGGTCGTTGTCAAATCCGGCCGCCTCCGCGGGCGCTCGCGCGGCGGTCCGGCGGCCGCGCCTCGGTGATGGCTCGACGTCACGAGCGCCGGGCATTCCGGAGTGAATGGCGTAAGATCCCGCCCCATGACAGGGGGATCGATGCCCGCCCGCGGTCCGTCCGATCGCGTCCACCTGGAGCTCATCGCGAGTGCACGCCGGCACTGGTCCAGCCTTGCCGTGGCGGACTCGACCGGCCAGCGGCTGACCTACGGCCGCATGCTCGTCGTCGGCTTCGCGCTGGCCCGTGCGCTGGCACGTCTCACCGCGGGACAGACCAACGTGGCCACGCTGCTGCCAGCCTCGGTCGGCGCGGCGGTCGCCAACCTCGCCTTGCTCTTGGCCGGCAAGGTGCCAGTGAACTTGAACTTCACGGCCGGGCCGGACGCGCTGGAGACGTGCATCCGACAAGCGGACATCCGCACGATCCTCACCTCGCGGCGCTTCCTCGAGAAGGCCGGGCTGCCCGCGCATCCGTCGATGGTCTACCTCGAGGACGTGCGCGAAAGGATCGGGCTGTCCGACAAGCTCGCGGCGCTCGCGCAAGCCCGCCTGGCGCCGCTCGGCTGGCTGCGGCGCCGCCTGTCGGGTCCGCCCTCGGCCTCGTCGCCGCTCTTCACGATCATGTTCTCCAGCGGCAGCACCGGCGTGCCGAAGGGCGTGATGCTGAGCCACGCCAACGTCCTCGCGAACGTCGACTCGCTCTCGACGATCTTCCCGATGACGACGCGCGACGTCTTCGTCGGCATCCTGCCGCTCTTCCACTCGTTCGGCTTCACCGGCACGTTCTGGTTCCCGCTCCTCCAGGGCGCCGGTGTCGTCTACCACCCGAACCCCGTGGACGCGAAGACGATCGGCGAGCTCGCCGAGACGTACAAGGCGACGATGCTGATCAGCACGCCGACGTTCTGCGGCACGTACCTGCGCCGGTGTACGCCGGAGCAGTTCGCGACGCTCCGGCACGCCATCGTCGGCGCCGAGAAGCTGCGGGAGCCGCTCGCGACGGAGTTCCGCGAGAAGTTCGGCATCGGCCTGCTCGAAGGCTACGGCATGACGGAGATGTCGCCGGTCGTGGCCGTCAACCTGCCCGACGAAGACACGCCGGCCGGCCGCCGCGTGCGGACCCGGCCGGGTTCGGTCGGCAGGCCGATTCCAGGCGTGGACGCGAAGGTCGTCGACCGCGAGACCGGCGAGGATCTGCCCGTCGGCCGCGAAGGCCTCCTGCTCGTGCGCGGCGCCAGCCTGATGATGGGGTATCTCGGCGAGCCCGATCGCACTGCCGAGGTGCTTCGCGACGGGTGGTACGCCACGGGAGACATCGGCCGGCTCGACGAGGACGGCTTCCTCTTCATCACCGATCGCGTCTCGCGGTTCAGCAAGATCGGCGGCGAGATGGTGCCGCACGTGAGCGTCGAGGATGCGATCAACCGCATCCTCGGCGACGCATCGGCGGTCGTCACCGCCGTTCCGGACGCGACGCGTGGCGAACGGCTCGTGGCGTTCTACGCCAAGCCGGACGTCCCGCCCGACGTGCTGTGGCATCGGCTCGCCGAGACGGACCTGCCGAAGCTCTGGGTTCCCAAACGGGAGAACCTGGTCCCGATCGACGCGATCCCCACGCTGGGCACCGGCAAGGCCGACCTCCGGCGGATCAAACAGCTCGCGATGGCGCGAGGCTAGGACGGGAACCGGCTCGGCGCGGCCCTCGCCGCATCATTCAGGCGGCGAGACGGCGGCCATGCCGTAGCAGAGCGCGACGGTCGAGAGGAACATCGACGGAATCAGCGAGAAGTAGATCAGCGAGAGCACGAGCAGCATCGCGCCGCCGATCGCGAACGTGCGCGCGAGCGCGCGCATCAGCGGCCCGTCGTCGCCGGCCCGCTTCGCGACGACGAGGCCCGCGGCGCCCATCGTCGCGAGCTGCAGCGCGAACATCAGGCCGAAGCCGTTCATGAAGTCCATCAGCGAGCGCATCGATCCGCCCGGCAGCGCGTAGCGGTAGTTGGTGGCCAGGTCCAGGATCTGCCGTTCGGTGTCGTTGGCCGGCGCGGCGGGGCCCGCGACGTGGCCGGCGAGGTGCGCGACCGCCGACACGATCGCGGCCCAGCAGGCGAACTTGAAGAGGAAGAGCTGGCGCGGCGGCACTAGCGTGCCGCTCCCGCCGCCGCGCGGCGCGGCAACACGTCATCGCGCGTGGCTGCGTGCCAGGCGAACACGGCCGCGACGGTCGCGACCTGCTTCAGATCGTCGGGCTGCAGGCGATCGTAGACGTCCATGCTGGAGTGGTGCGTGCGCGAGTTGTACTCGTAGCGCTCCTGGACGAACTGGAACGCCGGCAGCCCGAGCACGTCGAACGACACGTGGTCGGTCTGGCTGACCCCGCGCGGGCTGATCATCGTCACGCCGAGATCCATCAGCGGCGCCGCCCAGGCCTGGAAGATCGGCTGCACGGCCGCGTTGCCCTGTGTCCACACGCCGCGGATCGGCCCCGTGCCGTTGTCGAGGTTGAAGTACGCGGCGAGCCGCGCGGCGTCGGGCGCCGGACGATCCGCCGTGCCGAAGTGCGCCGCGGCGTACGCCCGCGATCCCACGAGGCCCAGCTCCTCGCCGCCCCAGAGACCGATGCGCACGGTGCGGCGCGGCACGAGCCCGGTGGCCTTCAGGATCCGCAGCACTTCCATCATCGCGGCGACGCCGGCCGCGTTGTCGGTGGCGCCCGTGGCGCCGTGCCACGAGTCGAAGTGCGCGCCGAGCAGCACGACCTCGCTCGCGCGGTCGCTGCCGGGGATCTCGCCGACGATGTTGAAGCTGGAGGGACGGGTGGCCTCGTCGAACCGCGCGCTCACGTTCAGCTCGACGCGGACCGGCACGCCGTGCTCGAGCAGCCGCACCATGCGGTTGTAGTGCTCGACCGCGAGCGTGACCTGCGGCAGGCCGACCCTGCCGTTCACGAGACCCACGGCCTCGTCCTGCAGCAAGACGGTGCCGCCGTCGGGACGCTGCTGCAGCCAGGACAGGTCGCTGCCGCCGGCCGACAGGTCGCTCGTGGGCCCTCGATCGAACAGCGCGATCGCGCCCTCGTCTCGGTAGAACTGCACCAGGTCGAGCCTCACGGGCCCGCTCGATCCGCCAGGCCGGTAGCCGCGAGGCACGGGCGGCGACATCGCTTCCTGCTCCCACTTGCCGTCATGGTCGGCGTAGCGCAGCACGGTGCCGTCGCCGTGTTCGAGCATCCGCACCGGCCGCGCGGGCTGCAGCAGCACGATCTTGCCGCGCAGCGCGCCGCGATACTTCGCCAGGTCGGCATCGCTCTCGATGATGGGACGGACGACGTCGGCGGTGACGGTGCCGCGCGTGGCCGGCGACCACGCCTTGGGCATGCCGACGATCGGCATCACGCGCGGCGCGGTCATCGTCGCGTGGAAGCCGAGGAGCGACCATCCCGGCGGCGACGGGAAGCGCTCCTTCGCGACCGCTGCCACGCCCCAGGAGCGCAGGCGATCCATCACCCAGTCGGCCGCCTCCTCGAACTCGGGCGATCCGTCGAGCCGTGGACCGTACCGATCCGTCAGCCAGAACGCCGTGTCCATCACCTGCGATCGCTCGAGCCCCTCGGCCCTGATGCGTGCGATCGCGGGGACGTCGACGGGCTCGGCGGCCTGGCGCGATTCGGGACGCGCGGCGGATCCGGCGACGACCCCGGCGACGAACAGGAAGACGAACATCCGGCGCATGGCACATCCACTCATGAGCAGACGGCAGCCGGCCGCGAGCGGCGCCTACCGTCGCCGGTAGAATACCGCCATGCAGACGCGACCGTTCGGGCGGCTCGGCTGGCCCGTCTCCGAAGTCGGCTACGGGCTCTGGGGCATGGGCGGCTGGTCGGGATCGGACGATGCCGCGTCGGTGGCGGCGCTCGAGGGAGCGATCGCCCTCGGGTGCACGTTCTTCGACACCGCGCTCGCCTACGGCGACGGCCGCAGCGAGCGCCTGCTGGGCCAGGTCCTGCGCGGCCACCGCGGCGCACCACTCGTCGTGGCGACGAAGGTGCCGCCGATGAACCGCAAGTGGCCCGGCGAGGCGAGCGATCCCGTGGGCGCCGTGTTCCCGCCCGATCACATCCGCCGATCGACCGAGACCAGCCTCGAGAACCTCGGCCTCTCGACGATCGACGTGCAGCAACTGCACGTCTGGGACGACAGTTGGGCCGCCGACGAGGGCTGGCAGCGCGCGGTCGACGACCTCAAGCGCGAAGGGCTGATCCGCGCGTTCGGGATCAGCCTCAACCGGTGGCAGCCGGCGAACGGCCTCCGGGCGATCGAGACGGGCCTCGTCGACGCGGTGCAGGTCGTCTACAACGTGTTCGACCAGAATCCCGAGGACGAGCTGTTCCCGCTGTGCCGCGAGCGCGGCGTCGCGATCGTCGCGCGCGTGCCGTTCGACGAGGGCAGCCTGACCGGCACGCTCACGCGCGAGAGCCGGTGGCCGGCGGGCGACTGGCGGAACCTGTACTTCACGCCGGCGAACCTGGCCGAGACGCTCGACCGGGTCGACGCGCTCGCGCCGGACGTGCCGGCCGGAATGTCGTTGCCGGAGCTGGCGCTGCGGTTCATCCTGGCCAACCCCGACGTCGGCACCGTCATCCCCGGCATGCGCCGGCCGCGCCACGTGGAGGCCAACATGGCCGTGTCGGACGGCCGGCCGCTGCCGGCGGCGGTCATGTCCAGGCTGCGCCGGCATCGCTGGGTCAGGACGCACGTCATCCCGTAGCGGTCCGGCCTCGGCTATACTTGGGGTTTGGGTTCGCCACTCAGGAGTTCGCTGTGAAGACCGGCATTCATCCGAAGTACGACGAAGTCGAGGCGCGGTGCGCCTGCGGGAACACCTTCAGGACGCGTTCGACGAAGGGCGAGCTGCACCTGGAAATCTGCAACATGTGCCACCCCTTCTTCACGGGCCGGCAGAAGCTGATCGACACCGAGGGCCGGGTCGAGCGCTTCACGAAGCGGTTCGGCACGCAGTCGGCCGAGACGCGCCGGACCGCCGACAAGGCGGCCAAGGCCGCGAAGGCCACCAAGGCCGGAGCGAAGAAGACCCAAGCCAACGCGTGAGCCGGCTCACCGGGTGTCGCGCTCGACACCCGGCCGCTCGGCCCGCTCGTCCGCTCAGATCTGCAGTCGACCTCCGAGCTTGCGTTCCAGCCGCCTGAGCCGGTGCTCGGTCTCGCGCCGGAGCGTACCTGACGCGCGCTGCCGGAGCGTCTCGGCGTAGCGGCGGGCGGCCTCGGGATCCTTCCGGCGATGCTCGTGATGGATCGCCAGGGCCTCGGCCGCGCGGCGATCGAGCGGCGACACCGCGTGTCCGTACCGCGGCGACATGTCGAGCACCTGCTGCCACGCCTCGGCGGATTCCTCGAAGCGCGCCTCGCGCCTGAACATCTCCGCCAGCGCCGCCAACGCCGCGCGCCTCACCTCATCGTCCATCGCCTCGGCGGCGCGCTCATAGGCCGTGCGCGCGCGCGCATCCTCGCCCGCGCGTTCGTAGATTCGCCCGAGCGCGAGCTGTTCACCTGGCTCACGGCATGCGTCCGGCCCCTCGTGCGCGAGCCACAGCGCGTGAGAGAGCATGACGGCGAGCGACACGAGGTCGTCGCGGTTGTGATCGAGGACGCCCGCGATCGCGGCGGCCTCGCCGGTGCGCAGGAAGTGGAAGTAGCGCGCCGGGATCTCGAAGCCCGGCACGTCGCCGGCGCGGTGCACGCCGAGCACCGCCCGCTCGAGCGCCGACAGGCTGCACCCGCCGTCGCCCACCTGCGACTCGCGGCGGCTCCACAGGCGCCGCGCCGCCGGCAGCATGTCGAAGTGCGCCAGGTCGTCGAGCGGGCTCGACTGCCGATGGAACGCCCACCGGGTTTCCATGAACGGGACGTCGAACGTGCGCCCGTTGTACGTCACGAGCAGCGACGCATCGCCGACGAGGGCGGCGAGCGCGGCGAGCATGGCCGGCTCCCCCGCCGGCGCCGCGAGCAGGAACTGGCGGACGCGGAACCCCTCGTCCTCGAACCAGGCGCATCCCACGAGGAACGCGAGCGTGCCGGCGCCCCCGCTGAGCCCCGTGGTCTCGATGTCGAAGAAGACCACCTTGCGCCACCAGCCGCCGGCCTCGGCCATGCGTCGATCCAGCAGGTGCAGCGGCCATGCGGGCAGCGGCACGCAGGCCTCGAGACGCCGGCGCCCGTGCGAGCGATCCGCCTCGATCAGCCGGTCCATCACGACGCACGCGCCCCGATCGTCGAGCGCCGCCCCGCCGAGCGCCGACTCGAGCCCGGCCATCGGCGACGAGCCGTCCGGCTCCGGCACGTACGTCAGCTCGCGCGGCGTGGATGCCGGCCGGGCGGGCGCGATCTGCTGCTTGACGATGTCGCGCAGCCGATGAATCAGGTCGGGGCGCATCGCAGTCAGGCGGCGCGCCGGGCCTCCGCCAGCATCTGCAGCAGGTGCGTGGCGACCACCTTGGCGAGCGGACCGGTCGCGCCTTCGGGACCGACGCAGGACGGGCACCCCGACTCGCACGGGCAGCCCTCGATCAGCTCGCGGGTTCTCGCGATGAGCGCCGCGTGCATCCCGAACAGCGACGCGCTGAAGCCGATGCCGCCGGGGTAGTTGTCGTACAGGAATATCGTCGGGTTCGGCGACAGCTCCGGCGTCTCGCCCGCGCGCGAGGCGCCGCCGACCCGCGACGCGCCGGCCACGCTGACGCCGTCGATCGACACGCCGAGATCGTGCACGTCGCACATGAGGAGCAGCGGCGCGACGTTGTGCATGGCGTAGGCCAGGCCGAGCACGCCGTCGCGCCGATCCGCCGCGCTGAACGGCAGCGTCGCCATCACGCGCTGCGGCACCGTCAGCCAGTACGACGTCGTGTGCATCTGCTGTTCCGGCAGATCGAGCTCGCCCGAGCCGACGTTCTCGTTCGTGTAGAACTTGATCTTCTTGAATCCCACCACGCGGGAGGCGACGTGCACCTCGCCGTGCGCATGGACCGCCGCCGGGCCGGGCGCCTCCAGCGCCTCCGCGGAGGGCGAGGCCTCGGCACCGCCCGATGCGACGAACGTATCGAGGACCGTGACCTTCGTGTACGTGATCGCGTCGGTGTAGTAGTCGCACTCCACCTGCCGCACGAAGGCCTTGCGCCCTTCGACGTCGAGCCGCTCGACCTGGTACTGCCGCCCTTCCACGAGGTAGATGGCCTTCTCGTGCAGCGTGGACGGCCCGCTCGTGAAGTCCGTCTCGCCGATCACGCGCTCGTCGCCCGTGACGTCGACGACCACGAAGTTGTCGGAGGTCACCGACCGCAGGCTCACGGCGTCGGCGGGATAGGAGTCCTGCGTCCACTGCCATTCACCGCCGGCCTCGTGCACGAACCCTTCCTCGCCGAGCACCGACAGGATCTCCTGCACGTTCAGCGCGCCGAACGCGTCGCCGGTCCGGAACGGCAGCTCGAAGGCGGCGCACTTCACGTGGTCGAGCAGGATGTGAAGGTTGTCGGGGTCGATCAGCGCGTGCTCGGGCGACGCGCCGAAGAAGAACTCCGGGTTCCTGGCGATGAACTGATCGAGCGGCGCGCTCGACGCGACGAGCACGGCCGCCGATCGGCCGCTGCGCCGGCCGGCGCGGCCCGCGCGCTGCCAGGTCGCCGCGATCGTGCCGGGATAGCCCGCCATGATCGCGACGTCGAGCGCGCCGATGTCGATGCCCAGCTCGAGCGCGTTGGTCGACACGACGCACCGCACGTCGCCGCTGCGCAGCCCGCGCTCGATCTCCCGGCGCCGCAACGGCAGGTAGCCGCCCCGGTACCCGCGGATGACGTCGGCGCTGCCCGGCGGCCCCTGGAACGCGTCCTTCAGGTACGTCGTGAGGATCTCGGTCGACAGCCGGCTCTGCGCGAAGACGATCACCTGCAGGCCGCGCTTCAGGAACTCGATCGCGGCCCGCCGCGTTTCCGCCAGGTACGACCGCCGGATGCCGAGCTGGCGGTTGACGACCGGCGGGTTGACGAAGAGGAAGAACTTCTCGCCGCGGGGCGCGCCGCTGCGATCGACCAGGGCGAACTCGCGGCCGATCAACCGCTCGGCCAGCTCGCGCGGGTTGGCGATCGTCGCCGACGAGCAGATGAACACCGGCCGCGACCCGTAGTGCGCCGCGACCCGCAGCAGGCGGCGCACGACGTTCGCCAGGTGGCTGCCGAACACGCCGCGGTACGCGTGCAGCTCGTCGATGACGACGAACCTCAGGTTCTCGAAGAGCTTCGCCCACCGCGGGTGATGCGGCAGGATCCCCGAGTGCAGCATGTCCGGATTGCTCAGCACGACGTGCGCGCTCGTGCGGATCGCCCGGCGCGCGTCCTGCGGCGTGTCGCCGTCGTACGTGAACACGCCGATCTCGGCGCCCTCGTCCTGCCCGACGAGCTCGGCCATCTGGTGCAGCTCGGCGAGCTGGTCCTGCGCGAGCGCTTTCGTCGGAAACAGGTACAGCGCGCGCGACGCCGGGTCGGTCAGCACGGCGTTGAGCACGGGCGCGTTGTAGCAGAGCGTCTTGCCCGAGGCGGTCGGCGTGACGATGACGACGTCGCGGCCGGCGAGGGCGTGGTCGAGGGCGGCCGCCTGGTGCGTGTAGAGCTGGTCGATGCCGCGCGCCGCCAGCGCGCGCTGCAGCCGCTCGTCGATCCGCTCGGGAAACGGCGCGTACTCCGCAGGCGCCGCCGGCAGCCGCCGCACGACGGTCACGTGCGGATCGTCGCCGCCGGAACCGCGAACGGCCGCGGGCCGATCGGGACGGGCGAGGTCGCCGGGCCGCCCCGCGGCCTCGTACTCGGCCAGCCACTGCGACAGCGCCGCCGCGAGCGAATGGTCTTTGTCGCCGGTCAGCGCGGGAAGACTCGACAAGGCGGCCGCATCGTACCAGCGCCGGTCGCGGGCGATCAAGAGGCGAAGACATCGGGACATTGGGACATCGGCCCGCGTCGACATCGAGACGCCGAAAGATCGCGATGTCGAACCATCGGACGACCACCGTGGCACCGGAACGAGAGGACTCGAGGTCGATGGTCGATGACCGGATGTCCCGATGCGATATCCCGATAGCCCGATGTTCCGATGTAGCGCTGTCCCGATGTCCGATATCCCGATGCGATGCCCCGATGTTCAGATGTTCAGATGTTGGACCGGCTCTGGCCGCCGTCGACGTTGAGGCACGCGCCGGTGATCCAGCTCGCCCGCGGCGACGAGAGGAACGCGACGACATCGCCGATCTCCTCGGCGCGTCCGAATCGCCCGGACGGAATCTCGCGCCGGACGAACTCGGCCATGCCGGCGGGATCCTCCTGCTGGCGCTTCCACCACGTGCCGCCCTCGAACGCGATCGATCCCGGCGCCACGCTGTTGACGCGGATCTGGTCGGGCGCGAGCTGCAGCGCCATGGCTTTGGCCAGGCTGATCTCGGCGGCCTTCACGACGTTGTACGTGAGGCGGCCGCCCGACTCGCGTCCCCAGATCGACGCGATCATGACGATCGCGCCGCCGCCGGCCGCGTGCATGTGCGGCACGACCAGCCGCGACATCCGGATCGCCGGGTACAGCGTCTGATCGAACGCCGCCGTCCATTCCTCGTCGGTCGTCGCCACGATGTCGGCGCCGCCAGCCTTGCCGACGTTGTTGACGAGGATGTCGATCCGGCCGAAGCGCTCGAGCGTCTGCGACACGACCAGCTCGGCACCCGCCGCCGTCGACACGTCGGCCGGCACGCCGAGCAGCCGGTCGCCCGCGCCGGGGCCACCGGAATAGCGGACGGTGCGAACGGCCGCCTCGAGCGTCGCGGCGCCCCGCGCGCACAGCGTCACGCGCGCGCCTTCGGCCGCCAGCGCCCGCGCCGCCGCGAGCCCGAGGCCCCGGCTCGAGCCGGTGACGATGGCGACTTTGTCGGTCAGTTCGAGGTCCATGTGGCCCGCCTGCGGATCGAGGAGTACAACACGTCGTTGAAGGCGACCGGCGCCTCGAGATTCGACAGATGGCCGGCGGCCGGGAGCACGACGAGGCGCGCGCCCTGAATCGCGCCGCGCATCGCGTCGGCCTCTGCCGGCGGCACGACCGCGTCCTCCGCGCCCGCGACGATGGTCGTCGGGCAACTGATCGACGCGAGCAGCTCGGTGGAGTCCGGCCGATCGCGCATCGCGCGCATCGCGGCCTGCAGGCCGCGCCCCTCGTTCGCGCGAATCATCTGCTCGACGGCGTCGCCGAGATCCGGCTGCTCGCGCCGCGTCGTCTCGCCGAGCAGCCGCGGCAGGAGCGCGACGGCGAGACCGGGCGCGCCCTCGGTCTCGACGAGCTGGATCAGCCGATCGCGGCCGGCGCGGGCCTCTGCGGTGTCGGCCGACGCCCGCGTGTTCGCGAGCACGAGGCCGGCGACCCGGTTCGGCGCCCGCCGCCAGAGCGCCAGCGCGACGTACCCCCCCATCGACGAGCCGGCGATGACCGCCCGCGGCACGTCGAGATGGCTCATCAGCTCGAGCACGTCGCGGGCGTACGTGTCCATCGTGATGTCGGGACTCTCGCCGCCGACGAACGGCTCGGTGCCTCGGAAGCCGCGCAGGTCCGGCGCGATCGCCCGAACGCGCGGCGGCAGCCGGCTCAACTGCGGCAGCCACTGCTCGGCGTTGAGCGGGAACGCGTGGAGCAGGATGATGGGCGCGCCGCTGCCGGCCTCGACGTACCGCACGGACCGGGCCAGCAGGTTCGCGACCTTGATGTGCACGCCACCATTGTAGTGAGATGACGACCATGCGCCGTGCCGTTCCGCTGCTGCTCCTGCTCGTCGCCGTGCTCGCCGGATGCCGCCTGAAGGAAGAGGACGCCGCGCTCCCGGCCCCGCCGGACGTGTCGGCGCCGCCGGCCGACGCGATCCGTACGCCGTCGGGGCTCGCATCGAAGGTGCTGCAGGTCGGGATGAGCAACGTCCGCCCGTCGCTGCGCTCGACGGTGCGCGTGCACTACACCGGCTGGACGACCGACGGCCGGATGTTCGACAGCTCGGTCGCGCGCGGCGAGCCGATCGAGTTTCCCGTCACCGGCGTCATCCCGGGCTGGACCGAAGGCCTCCAGTTGATGGTGGTCGGCGAGAAGCGGCGCTTCTGGATTCCCGGCGCGCTCGCCTACGACACGCCCGCCGCCCCGCCCGACGCGCCAAAGGGCATGCTCGTCTTCGACGTCGAGCTGATTGCGGTCAGGTAGGGCTTGCGGCTTACAAGGTCGATGACAAAGGCGGCGTCATCTCCTGACGCCACGCGAACGCAGACGCAGTGAGCGCGTCCGCGGCAGCGGAGCCCCCGGGATCGGATCAAGGAGCGAGCGAAGCGAGCCCGCGCGAACGGCGCGGGGATCATGGGCCCCCGCGAGTGAGCGCGTAGGGGGATCCGCGGGGGCAAAGCCCCCCGGATCGACGTAAGTCTCGCCTACGGCTCCTTGATCGCGCCGAGCGCCTTCATCAGCGGCGCGGCGGCGGGCGGAGCGGCGATGTCGCTCTGCACGATCTCCTTGTTGGAGATGTCCCTCCCGTACAGCTCGCGGTTCTCGCCGTCGTCGTCGCGCAGCGTGGAGCCCTGCAGCGAGATGCCGGCATACGCGCCCTTTGCGCGCGACCAGGCGAGGATCTCCGCCGTGATCGTGGCATCGGTCTGCGCGGATGCCTGACGGCCCACGGGCCCGGCGGCGACGGCCGAGTCCACGCCGACGGTGAACTGGTTCGAGAGCAGGCGATCGATCCCGCGATCGCGCATCACCGCCATGATGACGTCCGTGCCAGAGACGCCGATCTGCAGTCCGATGCTGCCGCCCTCGACGCGAACGGCCGCCGGCGCGCTCCACCCTCCGCCCTTGCGGCAGGCGATGTAGCCCCGGCCGTACTGGCCGCCGAAGCCCAGGGCCGCCTTCTTCACGCTCGGGATGATCACCAGACACTGCGCTTTCGAGAGCAGCGCGGCCGGAATGCCCTTGTCGCTCGTCGCCGTCATCTCGGTGAGGACGGCCGCGGCGTCTTTCAGCCGCTCGTCGTTCGCCCACGCCGGCGCAGCCACCGCTGCGGCCATCACGACGGCTGACGCGATCCTTCGTAGTGCGGTCATGTCTCTGCCCTTCCCAGCGGCCAGACTGGGGCCGCCCCGATTCACACCCAGCGCCGGACGCGCCGGCAGTACGCCTCGTATTGCAATCCGAACACCGAGCCGAGATAGCGCTCCTCACGGCGGATCACGAAGACGACGAGCACCGCGACGACCGCGGGGAGCACGACGAGCGGCCACGCCTGGTTCAACAGCACGGCGAGGCCGACATAGGCGCCTGTCAGGCCAACGTACATCGGATTGCGGGAGAACCGGAAGGGGCCGTGCGTGACGAGCGTCCGGGCCGGCTTGATCGGCACGATGGCCGTTCGGGCGCTCAGGAACGTCCCCATCGCCCAGCCGGCGAGCGCCAGCCCGGCCGCGGCGATCGCCACGCCGAGCCCCTCCTGGACGCCCGACGCCCCACCACCGTCGATCGCGAACGGCAACCGCTGCGCCAGTATCCACGCGGCGACCCAGCCCGCCAGGAACACGAATGGCGGCGGCACGGCGATGCGCGGCCCCTGGAGCCGTGGCGGCATGTTTGCGTATTGTGAACCAGGACCGCCGTTCCGGCTGGAACTGTTTCATAGACTGAAGACGTGAGCACGCGATCCCTCACGGCGCATCGCCCCGTCGGAACCGCCGAGGCCGAGCACGCCGACGCGATGGACGACCTCCGGTCGTTCGTCACGATCAGCCGCAATCACCCCGACGACGTGCGGGAGCGGCAGGTGTACGCGCGGCTGGACGGCCACGTGTCGATCCTGCTCTTCGGCGACGGCATCACCGCGGAGATCGCGCCGGGCGCGCACCACCTTCGCGTGCACAACACCCTGTTCTGGAAGAACATCCGCTTCACCGTCGAACCTGGCGAGCACCTCGAGTTCATCGTCGCCAACACCGCGCGCTGGTGGACGTGGGGCGTCGCCGGCGTGCTGGGCGCGGCGCCGCTGTTCCTCGAGGTCGAGCGGCGGAGCGTCAGGTAGGCGGAGCTCGAGGCGCACGGCGTGAGGTCATGGGCCGAGTCGCCTTCCCCCTTGACCTCCGAGGGGTGATGGCCGCACACTTCTCTCGATGGTTGAGAGGAAGCGGCCCAAGACCGACCTGTTGCAGGGGACGCTCGATCTCCTGATCCTGAAGATCCTCGCGCTCGGCCCGAATCATGGCTGGGGCATCGCGAATCGCATCAAGCAGATCTCGCTGGAGAGCCTCCAGGCGAGCGATGGCTCGCTCTATCCCGCGCTCCACCGCCTCGAACTGCGGGGCGATGTGAGGTCCGAGATGGTGCCCTCGGAGAACAACCGCCGCGCGAGAGTCTATCGGCTCACGCCGGCCGGACGGCGCCGGCTCGAGCAGGAAAAGACGAGCTGGGAACAGTTCGCGCTGTCCATTCGGCGAATCCTCGCCGCTGAGTAGCCAATGCTGAACCGGCTCCTCGCGTACGTGCGTGGCGTCCGGCATCGACGGACGATCGACGCCGAGGCGCGAGAGGAGCTGGAGTTCCATCTCGCGGCACAGGTTGAGGCGAACCTCGCGCTAGGAATCGCTCGGGCAGAGGCGGAACGTCGAGCGCGCCGGGATCTTGGAGGGCTGAGCTCCACCGCGGACGCGGTCCAGCACGTCAGGACCACGCCGTTCGACGCACTCATCCGCGATGTCCGCTACGCGTGTCGCTGCGTCCGCCGCGAACGTGGATTCACGACCACGGTTGTCCTGACCGTCGCCCTGGGCATCGGCGCGTCGACGGCGACCGTCAGCGTCGTTCACGCCGTTCTGCTGCGGCCACTGCCGTACCCCACGTCCGAGCGCCTGTTCGCCGTGATCGAGCGCGCCGCCAACGATCCCCCGGCGTCGTCGGGATTTGCGAGCGTCGATACCTATGAGCTGCTACAGCAGGACCAGGACGCGGTCGACGGCGTCGTCGCGTATGGCACGCCGCTCCGCACGCTGCGGCTGAATCGCGATGTCGTGCGGCTGCGAACTGCGACCGTGTCGTCGAGCGTGTTTCCGATGCTCGGCGTTCGGCCACTCAGAGGCCGATTCTTCTCGAACGAGGAGGACACGCCCGGCGCCGCCCCCGTGGTCGTCATCAGCGAGGCTCTCTGGCGAGACCGTCTCTCGGCGGAGGACGGAGCCATCGGCCGATCGCTGCTGCTCGACGGTGTGGCGTTCACCATCGTCGGGATCGCGCCGGCAACGTTCACCTTCCCCGATCCGGAGGTGGCGCTCTGGACGTCGCATGCAAGGCATATCAGCCAGTTGAAACGGTGGAACGACTCCGTGCTGGTGCGCTTAGGACCCGGGATCGCGCCCGCGACCATATCCGCCCGGGTTACCGACCTTCTTCACCAGCGACAGGCGCCATCGGGCCCAGGTGCGCGGCCGGCAGACGCTCACCGTGTTCAGCTCGTTCCGCTGTTGGACAGCCTCACGGCACCGGTCCGGCAGGGTGTAATCCTGCTCGTGGTCGCGGGCGTCGCCGTCCTGATCGTGGCCGGTGCGAACATCTTGAACCTGTTCGTGGTGCGCGGACTCGGGCGCCGGCGTGAACTGGCAATGCGCGTCGCGCTGGGCGCCGCGAAATCACGGATTGCGGCCGGCCTGCTCGCCCACAGTCTGCTCATCGGCGCGGCAGGCGGAGCCTTGGGGCTGGCGCTCGCACTGGCGATCCTGCGGCTGTTGGTCTGGCTCGCTCCCAGCGGCTTTCCGCGCGTCGAGAACGTCTCCATCACGCCGGCGGTGCTGGCATTCGTTGGCGTCAGCACGCTCGTGCTGGCGGTGCTCAGCGGGATGGTGACGTTGTGGCGCCCCCTCGAGACGGAGTTGATATTGCCGCTCCGAGAATCTCCGGTCTCGATGGGATCGAGCTCGTCCGGTGTCCGCGGCACGACGCGTGCGCTGGTGACCGGACAGATCGCATTGTCCTGCGCATTGCTGATCGTGTCAGGACTGGTCGTACGGAGCTTCCTCGAGCTCACGGCGGTGGATCCGGGATACCGTCCCGCTGGCGTCCTGACCGCGCAGGTCAGCTTTCCACCAGGGACGCCGAGTGCTCGCCAGAGGGCGCTCGCGCAGGAGCTCGTCCAGCGCCTCTCCCAAGTGCCAGCGGCGCACGGCGTTGGGCTGACCAATGCGCTGCCGCTCGAAAAGGTGCGAACGGTCTTCGTGCTCGATCCGCCCGCGGAATCGCCAATGGCCGTGAGTGGACGGCTTCAGCCCGACTTCCGGGTGGTCACGCCAGGGTACTTCGGCGCCGTCGGAATGCGTCTGCTCCAAGGGCGGTTCTTCAGCGATGCCGACGACCTGAACCGCCCGCTGGCTGCTGTGGTGAACGAAAGCTTCGCACGCCGGTTCTTGCCGGACACGAAGTGGATTGGCGCCGCGATCGTGCCCGGCCCTGACCGGCCCTCATGGACCGTCGTCGGCGTCGTCCAGGACGTCCACTACACCGGGCTCGATCAGGCCGCTCGACCTACCTTGTACGCCTCGATGTGGCAGCGGGATCAGGTCGCCTTCTTCAATCGCTTCGATGTCGTGATTCGGGCGGACGTGATCCCGGCAGCGTTTGCTCCGGCACTCCGAGCACTCGTCCGGGAGGTGGATCCCGAACTGGCGATCTATCAGGTCACGACGATGGCCGAGCAGCTCCAGGAGTCGGTGGCACGCCCTCGGCTCTACTCCTGGGTGGTGACGGTATTCGCGATGGTGGCCGTTGTCGTGGCTGCGATTGGCCTCTACGGCGCGCTCGCGTACGCCGTCTCGCTGCGAGCGCGCGAGCTTGCCGTCCGCATGGCGCTCGGTGCCTCCACAACGGCGATTCTCAGGATGCTCAGTCGGGAGGCTGCCGTGAATGCTCTTCTCGCGATTTCGATCGGATGTGCTTTGGGGTACGGTGCCGCTCGGTTGCTTCGAGGACAGCTCTTCGGCATCGAGGCGTTCGACGTGGCCACATTCGTGCTCGTGAGCCTCATCGTGGCCATCGCCTGTCTGGTGGCGTCGGCCACGCCCATCGCCCGCGCGATTCGAGTCCAGCCCGCGCGCTTGCTCCGGGGTGAGTAACCCGTTGGGTCTTGCGGCGCAAGCCGCAAGCCGTACGCCCTTCAGAACGCCATGTTCAGCCCGACGTCCACCTTGCGAGGATTCGCGACGCTCGTCGGCTGCATGAAGAACGGCGACGTCATGATGCCGCTGTGCCCGATCAGGTTCGCGTGGTTCGTGAGGTTGTTGACCGCGACGTACACGCTCGTGCGGTATCGCGGCGGCGCGCCGCCCTCGCCCGCGGCGGCGCGCACCGGCAGCGTGTAGGTGAACCGGCCGTTCACCGTCCACTGCTTCGCCGTGCGCAGCGACCAGAGGCCGACGCCGTCCGGCCGATCGTTCAGCAGACCGTCGCCGTTGTCGTCGGATCCCGTCCTCAGCGTGTAGGGGTACCCGTCCACCGCGTTGATCAACAGATTGACGGACAAGTTCTTCACCTGGGTGCTCGTGATGCCGACGCTCACGCGATACGGCGTGTCGCCAGGTCCAGGCCCCCACTCGGTGTCGAGCGTCCCGCTGGCCGGCACGTCGAACGGCCCTATCGCGTTGCGGCGCGCCCGGATGAAGGCGTAGCTGCCGTTCATCGCGACGCGCCGCCAGTTGAAGCCGGCCCGGTTCGTCGCCGGCGACGGCGTGGCCAGGCTGTAGTTGGCGTTCACGTACACCTCGTGACGCCGGAGCTCGGCATCCGTGACCGTCAGGATGATGTTCCCCGCCGAAGGGTCCACGCGCGCGCCGCCGACGACGGGATTGAGATTCAGCCCGCGCGGGAACTGGCCCTGGTTGTAGTAGTTGTAGAGGACGTTGACGCCGAACCTCGGCGAGAACCGCTGATCCACGCCGACGCTGTAGCGATAGTTCCTGTTCAGCTTGTAGTCGCCGAGCCGGTACGTGGTCGAAACGGGCGACGCGTCGGCAGGCCCGGGATCCGGGTAGGCGGGATCGCGGATGATCACGTCGCGCTGGTGCTGAGGATCGGATCGCACGGTCTGCCACCAGATCTCCGGATCGAGCCAGCCGTGGAAGATCCCCGCGCTCGCGCGGATCGTGGTCGCCCCCTTCGCGAACGGCGCCCACGTCACGCCGACGCGCGGCTCGAACGCGGCCCGATCGCCGACGCGCGTCTGGTAGCTGTAGCGGACGCCTGGGCTGAGCGTCAGCCCCTTGCGCACGCGGATGTCGTCCTGCACGTAGACGCCGATCCGCGCGTGGAAGAAGCTGAGCAGCGGGTCGCCGATGCTCCGCGTGTAGAGGAACGGCGTGCCGGCCGCGTACGCCTCCAGGCTGTCGAAGTAGTACGTGCCGAGGTAGTTGTTGTTCAGCGTCGCGCGATACCAGTCGCCGTAGATCTGCACGCCCGTGCGCCACGAGTGGATGCCTCTGACGTAGTCCACGTCGGACGCGACGTTCAGGTTCCTGCCGTCCACGCGGCCCGCGCGCTGTGCGCCGCCGCTCGTGAACGCGTCCTGGACGACGATGGTCGGCGCCTCGAGGCTGGAGTCGATGCCGAAGCTCGGCCACGAGAACGACAGCCGCGAGTTGAGGAACGTCCGGCGGCCGATCGGCCCGGCCTGCAGGGCGCGGAACGTGTAGCTGTGGTTGTACCTGGAGAAGGCCCGCTCCGGCAGGTCGTAGGCGCCGATGCCCTGGTTGCGCTGCTCGTTCTGGTTCTGCGAGTAGGCGAACTTCAGCGTCTGGTCGCGCGTGAGCGCGTAGTCCACCGTCGCGCTGATGGTGAGCGCCTCGAACGGCTGGCGCGTCTTCAGCACGTCGAAGCTCTTGCCCGTCGGCAGGGCGACGTTGAGGTTCGGCGTCGAGTAGTTGCTCTGGCCGCCGATGTTCAGCGAGAAGCCGGCCTTCTGGTCCACGATCGTGCCGGCGAGGTTGATGCCGAAGCCGCGCATCTGCTCCGGCCCCTTGCTCGCCGTGAACGGGCTCTTCGCGCTCATCGAGTCGTCGCGGAACGAGACGTTCACCTGGCCGCGGATCGGGCCGACGCCAGGCTGGGTGATGACGTCCACGAACGTCGAGCCGGGCTGCTCGGTCTCGGCCGCGAACTGATCGCGCGTCACGTGGATCGACTTGATCTGCGCCTTCGGCGGCAACTGCTGCCCCTCGAAGCTGTCCACCCGGATGATCGCGTCCGTTCCGGCGAGCTCGGCGATCTGCCTCGCCATCTCGGCCGGGTCGTCCGACAGCGCCTGGATCTGCTCGTCGGTGACGGTCAGCCCGAACGCCCGCGAGGCACGGTCCGCGCCCTGCGACTGGCCGTCCATGCCGACCGTGACGGACTCCGACATGTTCTTCAGCGCGAGCACGACGACCTGCTTGTTGTCGCCGCGATTGACCTTGAAGTCTCGGAGCAGCCCGATCTCGAAGCCGGGGAACTCGGCACGCGCGGCATAGCGGCCGGGGGCGAGGTTCTCGAAGACGGCCGTGCCGCGGTCGGTCGTGGTCACGGGCGCGATGCGCGCCGCCTTCGTGGCCTCGTCGAGACCGGCGAGCGTGACCGAAGCGCCCGGAATGACGCCGCCGGTGGGATCGGCGACCGTCAGCGTCAGCCGGCCGCGTGGAGCCGGGGCCTGTGCGCCGGCGAACGCCGGCGAGAGACACAGGAGGAGTACGAAGATCCGAACAAGGCTCACGCCGGGAAAATGCACAAATCCTCCGCATCGCAACGCAGGGCGGCCATCGGCTCTCCCGCCCCGCGGGATGCCGATCGACGACGCTCGGTGAGGACGCATGGGCCACGCGCAAGTGAACGCGCGGGCCGCGTCGTCCTGACGAACACCGATTGCGACGAAGAGTTTCAGAAGGGAACCGCCCGCACGCGGGGTCGCGCCGGTTGACGTCGCTCGGGCCGCCACCGAACAATTGGGCGGCTCGACGCGCCGCCGCTGCACGCCGGCGGTGTCCGATGCGACCGGGAACGCTCACATGCCTCGCGCCAGCCGGCTCGTTCCGGCGCTCTACGTTCTTGGCCTCGTCGTGGTCGTCGCCGCGACGCCGCCGCGGCTGGTCGGCGACGGCGGCGAGTATCTGGGCATGGCCGCGGAGCTCGCGGCGGGATCGATGCCGCGGGCCGGCGCGACGTCGCACTTCTGGATGTACTCGGCCCTCGCCGTGCCGGGCCTGTGGATCGCGCAGGCGCTCGGCGTCAACGCGCTCTACGCGTTCGCGTCGCTGAACGTGGCGCTCGTGGGGCTGGCGGCCTGGATCGCCGCGCGCCGGCTGCACTGGGCGAGCGTGCTGCTGCTCTTCGTCAGCCCGATCCTCTGGTGGATCGACAAGGCGCACACCGAGCCGTTCACGTTCGCGCTGCTCGCGATCACCTGTCTCCTGCGGTGGACCGGCCATGGTGGGCGCTCGTGGCCGCGGCGCTCGCCGCCACGCAGAACCCGCCGCTCGCGCTCGTGGTCCCGATCGTGGCCGCGGCGGCGCTCGCATGGCGGCCGTCGTTGTCACGCGACGCGCGTCTCGTCGCCGCCCTGCCCTTCGCGTTCGCGCTGGCCGCGCTCCATCCGGCGTACTACCTGGTTCGCCTCGGGCGGCTGACGAACCTGTCGGGCAACGTCGGGTGGCACTGGCCGATGCCTCGGGAGTTCTCGACCGTCCTCTTCGATCCCAACCTCGGGCTGGCGCCGGCGTTTCCGGCGCTCGCGCTCGTCGCGGCCGCGGCGCTCGTCGTCCTCCTCCTGCGCCATCCCGCCAAGCTGTGGGCACCGGACGTGCTCGTGGCGTGCGGCGCCTTCGTCGTGTTCTCCTGGAGCCTCACGCAGGTCGCCAACGTGAACCACGGCGGGACGCCCGGCATGAGCCGGTACGGGATCTGGTTCGTCCCGCTGGCGATCCCGCTCCTCGCCGCGCTCGAGCGGGCCTCGCCCAGGAGCCCGCGGTGGATCGCGCCGATCGCGATCGCCTCCGCCTGCTGGTGCGCGGTGGTCTATCGGCCCGCCCTTCCGGAAGCCGGCGCCACGCCGACGCGGCTCGCGATGTGGCTGTGGACGCGACATCCCGCGTTGACGACGCCGCTGCCCGAAGTGTTCACCGAGCGGCTGCTCGGCGCGGAGGACGACTGGCTGCCGATTTCGACGCCGGGCTGCGAGAAGATCCTCATCGTCGGCCGCGGCCCCCGTCTCGGTCTCTGGCCCGTGTGGTGCGCGCCGGCCGAGCCGCCGGCTGCGTGCGTCGATGTCGGCCGGCTGTGCTACGCCAATCGGCGCGCGGACGGAGGCTACGACTTCGTCGTGTGGCGAAGCGCCGGAGGCGAGGTCTTCCGCCTGCGCCGCGAGCTCGTCTGGCAGCCGCGCGCGTTGCCGCACGTGCGGTCGCTCGTGGAGCGGCTGGGCGCGACCGGCCTCTCGCCCACGGAGGTCGGCACGCCCGGCGCGGCCGTGGCGGCCGCCGGCGGCATCGCGCGCGCGTTCCTCCTGCAGTCGCGCGGCATCGCGCTGCTGTACGTCGACGGGATCGACGCCTCCTCGCGCGTCACCTTTCCGCCGAACCGCCGCGTGACCGGGTTCGTCGTCGATCCCGAGGACGGACACGCGCTGCAGACGTTCGACGTGGGCGCCGGCGACTCGACGCCGCTGCGGCTGCCCTCGTCTCCGAGCCCCGTGCTCGTCGTGCTCACGGACCGGTGAGCCGCTTCGGACGCGCGGTCGTTCTCAGATCAGCGTGACGGACGTTCGAAGACGCCGCCGGCCGGGGTTCAGCGCACGCCCTGGCTCGCGCGGCGGGCCGCGTCCTGACGATCAGGGCCCGTCACCGCAGGCCGAAGGCGAAGACCGCGTGGTAGGCGGAGATCGCGACGTACTGCTTGCCGTCGACCTCGTAGCTGATCGGGCCGGACGAGATCTGGCCGCTCGTCAGCGCCTTCCAGAGCACGGCGCCGGTGCGCGCGTCGAGCGCCATGAAGTAGCCTTCGCGGCTGCCCGAGAACAGCACGTCGCTCGCCGTCGTCAGGATGCCGGCGTCGGTGACGTCGTGCATCACGAACGCCCACTTCTCTTTCCCGGTGCGAGGATCGAGCGCGAGGATCTCGCCGTGGCCGGCCTGCTCGGTCCAGGTGTTGATCGTCGGCCGCCGGATGTTGGGCATCTTCGTCGACGGCGATCCGCCGGTGTACCCGCGGCCCGGGACGAACTCCACCGGCACCGACGAGGCGAGCGCCGACGCCTCCTTCCACGCGCCGACGTAGAAGAGCCCGGTGCGCGGGCTCCACGACGGCGAGAACCAGTTGGTGCCGCCCTGCGCGTTCGGGTACGTCAGGACGCCTTCGGCCGAGACCCTGGTGTTGATGAGACGGATGGGCCGGCCGTTCTCGTCGAGCCCCGCGGCCCAGTTCTGCCGCACGAACGGCGCCCCGCGCACGAAGCGGCCGGTGACGCGATCGAGCACGTAGAAGAAGCCGTTGCGGTTGGCCCAGAGCATCAGCTTGCGCGGCGCGCCGTCCCACGTCATGTCCACGAGCACGGGCACCTGCGCCGAGTCCCAGTCCATGCCGTCGTTCGGCGTGAACTGGAAATGCCACTTCAGCTCGCCGGTGTCGGGATCGAGCGCGAGCGCCGAGCAGGTGTAGAGGTTGTCGCCTTTGCGGACGTCGGGATTCCAGTCGGGTCCGGGATTGCCCACGCCCCAGTACGTGAGGTTGAGATCGGGATCGTACGTGCCGGTCACCCAGAGCGAGCCCGCGCCGTGCTCCCAGGTGTCGCCCGGCCACGTCTCGTGCCCCGGCTCACCCGGACCCGGGATCGTGTTGAAGCGCCAGGCTTCCTTGCCGGTCTTCGCGTCGAACGCCGCGACGAAGCCGATGATGCCCTGCTCGCCGCCGGCCGTCCCGACGATGACCTTGTCCTTGACGACGAGCGGCGCCATGGCGATGGCGTAGCCGTCCGCGGCGGTCGCGATCTTCGTGTTCCAGAGGAGGCGGCCGTTCTTCGCGTCGACCGCCACGAGATGCGCATCGATCGTGCCCATGAACAGCGTGTTGCCGAGGATCGCCAGGCCGCGGTTGATGCGGCCGCAGCACACGCGCGCGTCGGGCGCGACCTGGTACTGGTAGATCCAGAACACGCGCCCGGTCTTGGCGTCGAGCGCGATGATGTCGTTCGGCGGCTGCGTCACGTACATCACGCCGTCGACGACGAGCGGCGAGGACTCGAGCTTCTCGGTGGAGTCGGCCTGGAAGACCCACTTCATCTCGAGGTCCTTGGCGTTGGCCGGCGTGATCTGCGTGAGCGAGCTGTGCCGCCAGCCGTCGAGGGTGCCCGAGTAGGTCATCCAGTTCTGCGGCTCGCGCCGCGCGTTCCTCAGCCGATCCCAGCCCACTTGCGCGTCGAGGGCCGCGCCGGCCAGGGCCAGCACGCCGAGCAGGATCACCAGTGTCCGTCGCCTCATCGCGCCGCTCCTCGTCCGCGTCCCTGCGCGGCCGGCGGCGGCGTCAGGGTCACCAGATACGCAATCAGATCCGACCGCTCCTCGGCCGACAGCGAGTCCTTGTAGGACGGCATCGGCGAGCCGAGGATCGCGTACTCCTTCAGGTCCGGCTTCCAGAGCGACACGAGCCGTTCGCGGCTGTCCATGATCTGCACGCTCCAGGTGTCCTCGTTCAGCCGGCGGCCGGTGACGACCTCGCCGGTCTTCGTCACCGCGCGGATCGTCCGGTTGCCCGGCTTCGCGGTCGAGCTCGGATCCAGGAGCGTGTCCTGGAACATCGCGGCCGAGAACGAGGCGCCGGCGGTGGTCAGGTCCGGGCCGAGATACGCCCCCTGCTGGTTCACCCGATGGCACGACAGGCACTGGGCCTTGCCCTCGAAGATCGCGCGGCCGCGTCCCGCATCGCCGAGCACGACGCGCCGCGCGCCGTAGTCCTTCATGACGTGCAGGTACGCGATCAGCGCGAAGAGCTCGTTGTTGCTGAGGTTGTTGGCCGGCATCGCCGTGCCGGGCACGCCCTTCGAGATGACGGTCATCAAGTCGAGGTCGGTGAGCTCGCGCTTGTACTGGCCGGTCTTCAGGTTGACGGCAGGGATGGCATCGCCGTCGGGCCCGTGACAGGTGGTACACAACGATCCGTAGATCCGCGCCCCGGTGTCGAGCTTGGCGGGATCCACCGTTTGCGGCGCGGCGCCGGTGCCGCGGCCGGTGACCGCCGCGAGGCCGACCAGCAGGGCCGCGAGGCCCGGCAGCCCATGTCTTGTCATGCCGTCACTTTACATCGTCGTCCGCCGACGGGGCGGGCTCATGCGGGCTTGCGGCTCAGAGCTTACGGGTGCGGCGCGGGTGGCGCCGGACGGGGCCGCCCCTCGTGGCGCGCAGGCGACGCCCGCGATCACGCGCATCGTGCCGAGCACCACGTGGAGCTGTCCGGCGACAGGCCCCGCGCTCGCCGACCGTCAGCGCGCGCGGCGTCGCACGATCGTGACCAGCTCGTTGCCGCTCATGGCGGTCTTGCCGATCGTCATGCCGACGATTTCGAACCCGTCGGCGCCGGCCGCCTGCAGCTCCTTCTGCATGGTCGACGTCTTGGTCGTGGCCAGCAGCTTGTACTGGTACGCGGGCATGCCCCGACGATCGACGTTGCGCTCGAGGATGCACGTGACTTCCTTGCCGCCGAACATCGACTCGAAGACCGTCTGGCCGCGATACTCGAACCCGAGCTCGGCCGCCTGCTGCAGCTCCTTCTGCATCGTGGACGTCTTGTTCGTCGCGAGCAGCCGGTACTCGTAGCGATCGTGCGGCGCGGCGGCGCGGCTCATGATCGCGACGACTTCCTTGCCGCCGATCCCGGTCTCGCCGCCCATCACGGCTTCGAAGCGGAAGCCCGCCTGCGCCGCGTCGTTCATCTCCTTCTCCAGCGTGGACGTCTTCGACGTGGAGAGCACGCGGTAGTCGATCCCTTCCGAACGCTGCGCGGCCAGCGAGCCGACGCTGGCGATCGCGAACAGCCCGGCCAGAACGAGGGCGTGACGATGGGAGCGGCGAGCGAACATGGGAAATGTGGACACGGGTCCTCCGTGTGGCGAACGGTAATGCGAACACCGCGCGCAGCGCAAGAATCCTCGACGACGCCGTACGCCGTGAGCCGTGAGCGCCGTAGCACAATCGTGCTACCGCACGCTCCATGGCCAAGGAAGTCACGCTGCGTCAGGCCGGCGGTTCGGTGAGCGCGACGCTGCCCAAGGACATGGCCGACCGGTTGCGGCTCGAGGCCGGGGACCGGGTGCTGGCCGTCGAGACCAACCGAGGCATTCTGCTCACCCCGTACGACCCGGACGCTGAACGCGCCATGCGCATCGCGGCCAGCGCCGCGAAGACGTAGCGCAACGCGCTGCGCGAGCTGGCCAGATAGCGGATGGCGAAACACGGCCGCGAGCCCGAATGGCTCAAGGTTCGCTGATCGCCCACGCCGCCCCGCATCCTCGATGGCGCCGTATGCGTCAAGCCATAAGCCGCAAGCCGCACGCCCTCCGCGCGCGCCAGTCTCAGGCCGCCGCGCTCATCGTCGTGAGCGAGCAGGGCGCCAGCGCTTCACGAGCCGGGACGCGAGAATGCGCCGATCGTGCGTGAGCACGGGGAGCGCGTGCGCGCGGGCCGTCGCGACGATCAGCCGGTCGGCCGGATCCCGCTGGAACGGGGCGGGCAGCGCCGCGACACCAGCCGCGATGGCGGGCGTGATCGGCATCAGGCGCACCGAGCGCGGATGCGCCGCAGCGGCCAGCCAGTCCGCGAGCGGCACATCGAGGCCGAGGCGCCCGGCGGCGACGAGCATGCCGACTTCCCACAGGCTGATGTCGCACAGGCAGGGGCGCTCGGTTCGCGGGAGCCCGTCCAGCGCGGCGATGGCCGCAGTGCCCAGTCGTCTGTCCTGATCCACCCACCAAATCCACGCGTGCGTGTCGAGCAGCACGCTCATCGGATGGCATCGATCTCATCGTCCGGGACGACCGGCGCGAACGGGTCGCCGTGCCACCGCGCTTTGCCGCGCAGACGCTCCCACGGCCGCTCCTCGACGGCCCCGGCGGGCACGAGGGCGGCGACGACGCGCCCGCGTTTGGTGATGGTGATCGGCTCGCCCCGTTCGTGTACCTGATCGATGAGCGCGAGACAGCGGGCCTTGAACTCGGCGGCAGGGACCGACATGTGACCAGTCTAGGTGACCAGTCATCGGCCGGCAAGCATCTGCCGCCGGGCTGTCCGGCGACAGGGCCCGCGCTCGCCGGCGCTCGAAACGCACCGGGAGGGTCTCGCGACAGCCGCGGTCGCGCCGTCACACCGTCGTGTCGTCGGGCCGAGTGAAGCGATAGACCAGCAGGGCCGATCCGAGCCGGACCTCGTCGCCGCTGACGAGCGGCACGGCGCCCTGCACCCGCGTCACGCCGCGCCAGGTGCCGTGCGTGCTCTCGAGGTCTCGCACCGTGGCGTCGAGCCCCCGCACGTCGATCTGCGCGTGCCGGCGCGACACGGACGGCAACAGCAACTGCACGTCCACGTCGTCTGCCCGACCGACGACCGTCGATCCCTCCGGCAGCAGGAACGCGCGGCCGTCCCACAGGAGCGCGTGCTGGGTGATGCCCGCGTGTCGTGGGCTCTCCGAGCACTCCGTGACCTCGGCCGCGAACCGGTAGCCGTGCTTCGGAACGGTGACGACGCATTCGCCGGCATCGGCGAGGGCGCGTCGCAGCAGATGGATCTGCTGAGCGATGTTGCCCTCCTCGACCTCGCGCCCCGGCCAGACCACGGCGAGCATCTCGTCCTTCGTGATGACGCGTGCGCGATGCCGCACGAGCATCACGAGCAGGTCGAGGGCCCGCGGCGTGAGCGCAATCGGCATCCCGGCACGCTCGAGGAGGCGCTGGTCGGGGACCAGACGAAACTGTCCGAACCGGTAGCTCGTCACCGGTTGTCCGTGTGTTCGCTGGCCGGCCTGTTCGACCAGTGCTGGAACACGCGAAGGTAGTGCGCGTCGGGCCGCCGGCGCCGCTCCACGAGCAGCCGGCCGTCGGGATGGACGTCGTAATCGGCATCCTCGAGGGGGAACAACCGGCGCGGCGCGCCGTCCGGGCCGCCGTCCCGGCCGGTCATCGCGATGACGGACAGCACGCCGCCAGCCTCGAAGAAGAGCTCGCGTCCGTCCTGCGACCACCTCGGGAGGCTGCCCCCACCCGTCGAGATCTGCCACGGCGCGGGGCGCGGGTGAGGAAACGTGTCCACGTAGACCTCGAACGTGCCGGACTCGTTCGAGGTGAAGGCCAGCGCGCTCCCGCCCGGGCGGAGCACGACGCTGCGCACGTCCGCGCCCATGCGAATCAGCCGGTACGGTCTGTCGACGTCGCCCTGGCGCACGAAGATGCCGTTGAGCTTCCCTGTCGGATCGCCGGCCCACCACACGAGCTCGCCGTGCACGCTCCATCCCGCGGGGCGCGCGGAGGCAAGGACCTCGACGAGCGGGACGCGGGTGCGCCCGTCGAGGCTCTGCTCCTGGACGGCGCCGCTGCCGCCGGGCCCGAGGGATGCTCGAAACGCCACGCGGTCCTGCCCGGGATGCCACACCGGCAGCGACGCGCCGACCTCGGTGGCCACGCGGCGCGACGCGCCGCTCTGCAAGTCCAGGAGCCAGATGGCCGCCGTATCGATCCCCGGCGCGGCGCGCTCGACGAGGAGCCGCCGCCCGTCGGGCGACAGCGCCATCGTGCGGTACGGCGCTACCTCACCGACGGTCGCGAGTGCCTGGCCCGATCGGTTCACCCACGTCAGCTCGCGCGCCTCGCGCCGCACGGACTCGGCGCCGGCGACCTCACCGCCGGCCGTGAGAAAGGGCGCACCGAGGTTGCCTCCCAGGCCGGTCTCCACCGGCACGAGCTCCGCGTCCCCGCGCAGGGTCCACGTCTCGGCGTCGATCGGCTGCGCGACGATCCTGTTGTCTTGGACGTAGAAGAGATGTCCGTCGGCGTATGCGCCCGCTTTGGCGGATTGCACGATCGTGACGCTCGCACCCGACAGGCTCGGCGAGGTCACCCGGATCTCGCTCGCCGCCAGCCGCGAGCGCTGGGCCCAGTAGAGGAATCGCCTTCCCTCCAGCGCCATCGGATACTTCACGCCGAGGTCGTCCGGCTGACGCCGGAGCACCACGGACGGTGTGCCGCCCTTCGCCGCGATCTGCCAGATATCGCCTTGGGCCTCGGGCGCGAAGAGGATCGTCTCGTTGTCGAGCCACGTCGTGCCTCGCCCGTCGGGCGCGTCGGCCAGCGTGACGGGCACCGGCGAGGCGAGCGAAGACCGCACGAGCTCGTGATCGCGGAAGTAGGCGAGCGATCGACCGTCAGGCGACCAGGACGGATAGGTGACGAACTCGGGTCCGGCGCCGTCGATCAACTGCCACGGGCGGGCCCCGCCGATCTCGCGGATCCAGATCTTCGTCTCGACCGCGCTGCCCGCGAGCGGCTGCGTCACCACGGCCACCCGGCGGCCGTCCCTGGACCACGAGCTCTGGCCTGGAAGGAATCGCTCGCCGTCCGGCAGCGCCACGTCGTCCATGTAGAACTCCACGCGCGGCGCCGGCCCAGGGGCTCGAACCCACCAGGCTGCCGCCGCGATCGCGAAGGCCGCCATGGCTACGCCAACGGACGCTCGACCGGTGATCCCTTGGCGTCGCTGCGCCTGCGGAAGGGCCGTGAGCATGACCGGATCGCGTGCCCACCGCAGCGCCTCGGCGAGATCGGCCGCGGCCTGCCAGCGTTCGTCGGGATCCTTCCGGAGGCATCGCTCGACGATCCTGATCACCCACGGCGGCAGCGCCGGCCGAATCTCCGCCAGCGGCTGCGGCGAGCATCGAACGACGCCGCCCAGGATCTCGGACGAAGACGCGCCGGGGAAGGCGCGCCGGGCGGTCAGCATTTCGTAGAGCACGGCACCAACGGCGAACAGATCCGAGCGCTGGTCCGCACGCCCGTCGATCTGTTCCGGCGCCATGTACGCAGGCGTGCCCATGAACGCCTGAGGCACGGTCGCGGCCTGCGAATCGGGGACCACGTCGGCCGCGAGGAGTTGGGCGACGCCGAAGTCCAGCAGCTTCACGCCGTCGGGGGTCAGCATCACGTTGGACGGCTTGACGTCCCGGTGGACCACGCCGTGCCGGTGGGCGAAGGCGAGCGCGTCGCAGAGGCCCGCCGCGATCTCGAGCGCTTCGTGGAGCGGAATGCCCTGGCCGGCCGACCGGTCGAGGCGCGTCGCCAGCGTCTGGCCGTGCACCAGCTCCATCACGAAGTAGGGCCGGTCGTCCTCGACCCCCGCGTCGAGGAGCGTGCAGACCCGGGGATGGCTCAGCCGGGCCGCGATCGCCATCTCGCGCTGGAATCTCGACCGCGCGGCCGGATCGGCGAGCCGACCCGGCGCGGCCAGTTTGATCGCGACCTCCCGATCGAGCCGGGTGTCGCGCGCGCGGCAGACCACGCCCATGCCGCCGGCACCGAGCGGTGACAGGATCTCGTACGGGCCCAGGCGAGTCCCGGTCTCGATGTCCATTTCCGAGGCAGCGAGGATACACCCTGAGGCCGGACCAGACGGCCCCGAACATCAACCGTCATTGATAGGTCTTTGACCGCACGCGAAGGACGGGGACGCATGGCGCGAACTACGCTCCGCCGGCCCGCGCCTCCCCGGACGTCGCGTCCGCTACGTGGGAAATCGAGGATGAGCCGTGTCGGGGCCCCTTAGCACGACCTGGTCAGCGATCCGCAACGCGCTCTTGACGCTGGTCGTGTGTGCGGCGCCGGCCTGGGCTCAGAACGGCGCAATCGCCGGCACGGTCACGCGTGCGCTCGATGGCTCGCCGGTCGCGCTCGCGCCGGTCCGGGTGTACAGCTCGTCGGGCGCCCTGGTTCAAAACACACAGGCGGGCGCGGACGGCACCTACAGCGTCTCACTCGGTGCGGGCTCCTACTTCGTTCGGACGGCCGCGTACGGCATAGGGCTGAATCTCGTCGATGAGGTCTACGACAACATCCCCTGCGGGCCCGCCTGCTCGGTGACGGCGGGCACGCCGGTGAGCGTCACGGCAGGGGTCACGCACGGCGGCATCGACTTCGCCCTGGACGCCGGCGCCAGCATCTCGGGCACGGTGGTCGACGCCGCCACCAGCAGCCCTCTCGGTGCCGTCCCCGTCAGAATCGTCACGCCCGCCGGCACGACCGTCACGACCGTCAACACCAACGGCAGCGGGGCATACGCCGCCGTCGGACTCCGCGCCGGCTCGTACTACGCCCGCACCGCCGTGACGTCGTCTCAGAACTACCAGGACGAGCTGTACAACAACGTCGACTGCCCGTTCACCTGCTCGCTGGCGAGCGGCACCGCCATCGCCGTCGGCTCGGCCGCGGCCGTCACGGGGATCGATTTCAGCCTGGCCGGCGGCGGCACGTTGAGCGGAACCGTGCGGGCTGCGGCCACGAGCTCGCCGATCTCGGGGATCAGCGTCCGCATCTACGACGCCACCGGCGCGCAAGTGAAATCCGCGTCGAGCAACGGCGCCGGCGTCTTCACGGTGCTCGGCCTGCCGTCGGGCACCTACTACGCGGCGACCGTCGTCACGGCGGCCCAGCTCTACGTCAACGAGCTGTACAACGAGATCGCCTGCTTTCCGTCCTGCACGGTGACGACGGGGACGCCCATCGCGGTCACGACGGGCGCGATCACCAGCAACGTCGACTTCACGCTCTCGTCCTCCGGCAGCATCACGGGAACCATCACGGACGCGGTGACCGCAACGCCCATCAGCGGCGTGCCCGTTCAGATCTACACCTCCGACAATGCCTTCGTTGCAGCCGTCTCCAGCAATGCGTCCGGCGTGTTCACCGCGTCGGGCTTACCCGAGGGCACCTACTTCGCCCGGGCGCTACCGGGCAGCTCGCTGAACTACCTCAGCGAGCTCTACGACGAGCTGCCCTGCCCGGCCAACTGCTCTTTGCAGGGCGCGACGCCGATCGCGGTCACGGCCGGTGCGGCGACCACCGGGGTCAACTTCACGTTGACGCCCGGCGGGAGCATTACCGGCCAGGTGACGGACGGCGTCACCCACGCGCCGCTGGCCAACGTGTTCGTCGGCGTCTACACGACGGCGGGCCAGTCCGCGGGAAGCGCGACGACGAACAGCGGCGGGGTGTTCACGGTGCTGGGCCTCGCCAGCGGCTCGTACGTGGCGCGCACCAATGTTTCGGCGTCGCTCAACTACATCGACGAGGCTTACGACGGCATCTCGTGCCCGTCACACGAAGTGTGCGACCTGTCGACCTTCACGCCGATTCCGGTGACCGCTGGAGCCGTCACGAGCGGCATCGACTTCGCCTTGTCGGCTGGCGGCACCATCGCGGGGACGGTGACGAGCGCGAACGGCGGCGCGCCGCTCGCCGGCGTGGAGATGTCCGTCATCTCCGCCAGTACACAGGCCACGTACTCCGCCATCACGAACGGTGCCGGCAGTTGGAGCGTCATCCAGCTTCCGGTGGGGACGTACTTCGCGACGGCGTCAGTGCCTCCGGGCATGAACTACATCGGCGAGCTGTACGACGACAAGCCGTGCGTCCCCTGCGACCCGAAGACCGGCACGCCGATCCAGATCGCCGGGCCGGGCGTGACGATGTCGGGCGTCAACTTCGCGCTCGGCACCGGCGGCACGATCACCGGCACCGTGACGGCGACGGGCACCGGCAGCGGCATCAGCGGTGTGACTGTTCAGGCGTACGCCGCCGACGGCACACACGTGCGATGGGCCTCGACCGACGGCACGGGCGCCTACGTGCTGTCCGGTTTGCCGACCGGGTCCTTCTACATCCGGACCGCGGCCTCCTACCAGAACTTCGTGGACGAGGTCTTCGACAACGTCACGTGCGTGCCGTGCTCGGTCACGAGCGGCGCGCCCGTGAGCGTCACGGCCGGGGGCACGACCTCCGGGATCGACTTCTCGCTCGCCCAGGGCGGTCAGATCTCGGGCGTCGTCACGGACGCGGTCAGCCACGCGCCGCTTTCATCCGTTGAAGTGGACGTGTTCAGCGCGGATGGCACGTTTCTCGAGGATCAGTACACCTACACCGGCAGCAACGGGACGTTCACGATCCGCGGCCTGGCGACGGGCGTCTACTTCGTCAGCGCGTTCTGCGACGGCTGCTCGAGCTCCGTCTACTACGTGCCCGAGCTCTACGCTGACAAGAGCTTCCCTGAACCCCTCGAGTTTCCAACGCCGCCGGTTGGCGACGCGGTTCCGCCGCTCCTCAACGTGACCGCGGGCGATCCCGTCAACGTGGTCGCCGGCGCCATCACCTCGGGCGTCGACTTCGCGCTCGGCCGCGGCGGCCGCGTGACCGGCACCGTCACGGATGCGAGCACCGGCTCACCGATCTCGGCCGTGCTGGTCAAGGTGTATCGCACGGACGGCGGGTTCGTGTCGTCGGGCTATACCGACAACTTCGGCAACTACGAAGTCCTCGGCGTGCCGACCGGCTCGTACGTCGTCCGGGCCGGCGCGATCGGATCGCTGAACTACGTGCCCGAGCTGTACGACGGCCTGGCGTGCGCCGCGTGCGACGTCACGACCGGCACGCCCGTGAACGTCACCACCGGCGCCACCACGGCCGGCATCGACTTCAGCCTCGCGCCGAACCTCGTGCAGAACGGCTCGTTCGGCGCCGGCACAACCGGCTGGAAGCTGTACGGCGCGCCGAACGACAGCTACATGACGTGGAACACGACCGGCGGGTCGTTCAACTTGCGCCGCACGCCGCAGCCGGCCGGCACGCCGGTCAGCCAGGCGCTGCTGTTCCAGGACACCGGCATCGCCGTCCCGACCGACACGCCGGTGGTCGCGCAGTTCGATCTGGCCAACACGGCCAGCAAGGTCATGGTCATGCGCGTGCTGCTCGTCGGCAACTCGGCCAACTTCGGCCTCGACTTCGCCGCCTGCACGTTCGCGCTGCCCAACGACGGCGTCTTTCGCACCTATCAGATGAAGGCCCACGCGACGACGGCCTGGCCGAACGCCGCCGTGTACTTCTACGCCGGGCAGATCGATCCGAACGGCGGCGACTACTACTACAAGGTCGACAACGTGTCGCTGGCCCTGGCGCCCGGCCAGTCGATCGAACGCACCGAGTGCGTCGACCCGCTCGCGCCCGCCGCGGCCGGCGGCGCCGACAGCGCGAACCTGCTCGTCAACGGCGACTTCTCGGCCGGGATGGCCAACTGGGGCGAGGACGGCGCGATCGTCCGCCGCGATCCGATGGTGGGCGGCGTCTACGAGGCCTATCGCACGGCCGTGTTCCGTCCGCCCGTCGTGCTGCAGAAGACCAATCCGGCGCTGCAGCCCGGCGGCATGCTGCCGGCCGGGCAGCGGCTGACGTTGACGCTGCGGCTGGGCAACACGCT